>JAFGKF010000045.1 GCA_016928695.1 Candidatus Sumerlaeota bacterium
CACTCCTCACTCCCCTGAGACGGGCGAAGGCCCCAGTGGAGGACACCACGCTGACGGCTTCTCCCCGACCGTGCAAGGGGAGGGATTCGGCTTGAAATCGGCTCCCCCATCGTCTCCAATCGCAGACTCCCATGGTCGTGACCTCTCATCGCCGTCACCCCGCGTCGGCCTTCGCCCTGCGCGCCCTTCTGCTGTTGGCCGCGCTGGCCGCTGCGAGTCTGGCCACCACTGACCTCCTGAGCCTCCAGCTCTATGCCGTCACCTCAGCCTCTCAACCCGGGACGGCGGAGGAACGCATCGAGACGCTCCACCGGGCCCTGCGCCTGAATCCGGCGCAGGGCTGGGCCTGGCACCGTCTCGCCCAGCTCGAGCTGGGTCTCCGGAATCTCGAGGAGGCCCAGCGCGCCGCTGAGATGGCGACGCTGACCGTGCCGAGTTTCCGCGCCCACTCCGTGCTGGCACAGATCCTCTTCGCCCGAAGTGTCGAAGACCCCGGGGTCCGATTCGAGGCCGCCGAGACTTTCGATCGCATCCTCCGGATCTCCCCCAGCGACATCGTGCTGCTCAACCGCGCCGCGCGCATCGCCCTCTGGAACGATGACCTGCGTGCCGCTCGGCGCTATCTCGACAGGCTCGAGCGCTTCGACATCGCCTCACCCGGCGACCCGGAGACCCTCAGCGCCCAGGACCCCGACACCGTCGTGCTCCGCATGGAGCTCGCCCGTGCCGAGGGCGACAAGGCGGAGCTGCTGAGACTGATCGAGCTCCTTCTCACCCTCGATCCCGGTTCGCCCGTCGCCGCTCATCGGTGCGCCCTGCTGCTCGCCGACGAGTTCGACGCGCAGGACGCCGCCTACGCGATGCTCCGCGACCATTTCGTGCCCAATCTGCTCTGGCCCGATTATGTCCAGCTCCTGTCGCGATGGGCCCTGGCGCGGAGGGATCACTGGGTGCTCTGGCGGGTGCTCGGTGACCTCTGGCAGCGCCAGACCGATCGCAAAACTCCCGATCCCGGCCTCAACGAGCTGGTCGACAACGTGCAGCGCACGATGGTCCGCTCCGCCCTCGGGGCAAGGCGGACAGACATGCTCACCGATGTTGTCACCTCGGACCGCGTGCTCGAGCTCGCCCGCAATCCCGAGAGCAGCGCTCAGTACGATCGCTTCTTCTGGGACTGCATCCGCCAGACCTTCACCTTCATCATCGAGGTCCACCACCTCGACGAGGCGCTGAGGATCATGACGGCTCTGCTGGAGCAGCACCGGGTGCACCCCGAGAGACCCGAGGCGTTGATCGCGGACATCTGGTACGGGGAGCAAGACATACTCCAGTGGGAGGAGCTGAGTGAGGATGGGGCGGAGCTCACCCTCTTCCTGCGGTATCTGATCAACCGGAGGATCGGCATGGACGAGTCCGACTCCAGCCTCGAGACCGTCCTCCCTCAGGCTCTGCGGCTTCTCGCCCCGCTCATCACGGGGGTGGAGAGCCGCGCCGAGGTCTTCGGATTCCTCCTCTGGTTCCAGAGCCGACTCGGCGCCCTGGAGAGTCCCCCCGATGATCTCCTGGCGCTCCGGGATCAGCTCTTGGTCGATATCGCGGACGAGCTGCTCCGGTTCGGCGACCCGTATCTCATGCAGAGCTTCCGCAGCCACCTGATGCTGCGGGCGAGCGACACCACCCGCCCGAACAGCGAGATCGACGACCGCCTGAGGCAGTTCGATGAGGCGATGGACTTTGAGTGACACATCATCACATCTGACCCGCCGCGATCTCTTCGGCCGCCTCGTGTCCCTCACGGCGATTCTGGTGACCCCGCTGTGCATCGCCGGCATCCATGAGCTCAGCACCCGTGACGACAGTCAGCGGCAGTTTCTGCAGTGGTCGATCTCCCTCGCAGCCGTCGCACTGGTTGCCACGGGGCCATGGACACGCCCCCTGCGGATCCGATGGGGGGCGGCTCTCATCTGCCTCTTCGCCGCGTGGTGCTTCGCCTCAGCGCTCTGGTCCCTCGTCCCCTGGGACGGGCTGCACGACTGGACCCTGCTGGCCACGGGCGTCGCCCTCTATCTCATCGTCACCTCGAGCCGGCTCTCGACCGAGCGCCTGGTGCCCCCACTGATCCTGGCGGTGGTGATCACCGCCGCGTTCAATGCGCTCCTGGCGGAACTTCAGTTCCTTGTCACCACGGGGCCGCTGGCCTCCACCGACCTCAACGTCCTCCTCTCCCAGAAGTCGCTGGGCTATGCCACGGAGGATTTCGGAGGCAAACAGACCATCCGGGCTCTCTTCGGCCACCCGAATTTCCTGGCGGGGTACCTTGTGCCCGCGCTCGCGCTGATGTGCCACATGCTCTGGACACGCCGCGGCCAGCGCCGCCACCTGCTCATCCTCCTGCCCGCGGTGACCATCCTCTGCGCCATCTTCATCTGGAGGGCGTCACCCGACAAGCGGGTCATGTCCGCTCTGACCGACTGGCGTCTCCCCGCCATCGTGGGGCTCGCAGCGGCCACGGCTCTGGCGATGGCCCTGGCCAGCCGGTGGACTCTGCTCCGCCGCACCCTGATATTCCTCGTGGCCCTCGGCATCCTCGCGGCGATCGTCATCTGCCGCTCGCGATCGGGGTGGCTTGCGACCGGGGTGATCACACTCGTCGCGGCCGCGGTCGCATGGCGGCACCGTCGCCTGCGCTGGCACCACGCGGTGCTCATCATCGCGGCGATGGCCGTGGCTGCCGTGGGGTTGATTCAGCTGCGCCAGCGTCACCAGCGCACCCGCTCCTGGGAGGAGGTGGCCACGCTCTCGACCGCCACCTCGCGGATGCACAGCTTCGCGATGGCCGCCCGCATGTTCTCCGAGAACCCGATCCTGGGAGCCGGACTCGGAGCCTACAAGACCGGCTACTACCGCATGGTTGTCGAATCACAGCGAGAGGACCCCGAGGCTGAGCTCTACGAGCGACATCTCACACTGGCCCAGGGGGGACTCCCCCTTCATGTGCACAACGATTACCTGGAGATCGCCGCCGAGACCGGCCTGATCGGACTCGCCCTCTTCACCCTGATCCTCGCCTGGACCGCTGTGGGGCTCGGCGCGCTCATCCTCCATCGCCCGGCCAGCGAGCGCACCTGGCTCGCACTGGCCATCGGCTGCGGCATCATCGCCATCCTCTGCGACATGATGCTGAGCTTTCCGCTCAACCTGCCGCTGACCGGTTCGCTCTTCTGGATTCTGATGGGCGTGGCCCACCGCCTGATCGCCGATGCCGAGGCGGAGGCTCAGATCAGCGCACGCTGAAGCATTCTCTCCATCCACCGGATCTCGGTGAGAAGCCCCTCCTCCAGACCGACCCCAGGCGAGTAGCCGAGGTCGGCGCGCGCCGAGGCCGTGTCGGCCAGGGTCTGGCGCACATCGCCGCGCTGCGGCCCCTGGCGCACGACGTTGGGGGGGGAGTTCGCCAGGCGGCCGAGAGTCTCGAGCAGTGTGTTCATGTCCACCTGGTTTCCACCGCCGACGTTGTACACCGCTCCGGGTGTCCCTCGCTCGGCCGCGGCGATGTTGGCCGCCACGATGTCACTGACGTGTGTGAAATCCCGCCGCGCCGTGCCGTCACCGAACAGCGGGAACTCGCAGCCCGTCAGACACGATCGGATGATGCGGTGCATCGCCATGTCGGGTCGCTGGCGTGGGCCGAAGACGGTGAAGTAGCGCAGGCTGACCGTCTCCAGCCCGAAGTTGCGCGTGTAGAGGCGGCACATGTGCTCGGCCGCCAGCTTGGTCACCCCGTAGGGGGAGTGCGGCTGCGGGCGATCCTCCTCGCGCATCGGAACACGGTCGACATCGCCGTAGACCGATGAGGAGGAGGCGTAGACCACCCGCAGTCCACCGATCCCCTTGCAGGTCTCGAGCAGCCGCTGCGTGGCCGCGATGTTGCAGTGGATGTAGTGGTCGAACTCCACACCCCAGGAGGCACGCACCCCCGCCTGGGCGGCCTGGTGGAAGACCACGGAGACGCCCTCGAGAAGCGGGGCGAGATCCGCCGTGACGAGATCGTCCTCCACCCACGAGAAGGAGCTGTGATCGAGGAGCGGGGCGAGGTTCTCGCGCTTGAGCCGGACGTCGTAGTAGTCGGTGAGACTGTCGATGCCCACGACCTCCCAACCGCCATCGAGAAGCCTCTGGGCGAGGGTGGAGCCGATGAACCCCGCCACTCCGGTGACCATTGCCCGTTGGGCCATGCGAGATCTCCCTGCGCCGAGATGCGCAGAAGTCAATCAGCTGCGATCCGCCTTCGTCAACCGCCGTGGGCCACCTCGCGATAGAGCGCCTCGGTCTCGTCGGCCACCCGGTCCCATGTGAAGTGGCGCGCCACCCGGGGTCTCGCGGCCGCGCCAAGCGCCTGCACAGCCTCCGGGTGCTCCTCGAGCCAGCGGAGCTCGGCGCGGAGAGACTCGACGTCATTGCAGCGGAACAGCCGCCCCCACGCCTCGGATCCCGGCTCGGTCTCCTCCAGGACCTCGCGGTTGACAGGGATGTCGCTCGCGAGGGTGCACAGGCCGAAGCTCAGCGCCTCGAGAAGGACGATGGGCAGCCCCTCCAGCTCGCTCGGGAGCACAAAGGCGTGGGCATGGGTCATCAGCTCGTCCCTGAGGCGCCCCGTGACGTTGCCGGTGAAAAGGATGCGATCATCGCCACGGGCCAGGGAGTGGAGATGCTCGACATGATCGTCGCTCATGCTCGATCCCCCCGCGATGACAAGGCGCCGCGGCGTCTGCAGTCCACGAAAGGCCTCGATCAGCACATCACAGCGCTTCTCGGGCACCAGGCGGCTCAGGAAGAGAAAATACTCGCCGTGCCGCAGACCCCAGCGCTCGACGATCTCATGCGGCTCAGGCGTCGGTGGCAGGTCGATGCCGTTGGGGATGTAGGTCACCTCGCGGCCATGGTGCTCGCGGAAGTGCTGCCGGAGCGTCCGCGAGACCGCGATCGTCCGGTGCGGCCAGTGGCAGAGCGTCCACTCCCCCAGGCGGAGCGCCCGCCTGGCGAACCACCCCCACTTGGCGCGCTGCCAGTCCAGACCATGGCAGGTCGCCACCACCCGGCGGCGCGTGAGCCGCGGCAGGATGGCCAGCACCGACGGCCCCAGGGCATGGTAGTGCACTATGTCGTGGCGCGGCAGCAGCTCCGCGAAGCTCGCCAGAGCCGTGTGTGTGATCGCGTCGAGATGCTTCGTCGGGACCGAGGGCATCAGGCGCAGATCCATGCCCCGATATCTCCAGCGGCGGCGGCGCACCACCTCGCAGAGCTCTCGCGAGGGCTCCGTGTAGTTGCGGCGGCAGTGGACCGTCACCCGGTGCCCGCGCTCGGCGAGGCGCGCGCCGATCTCCTCCACGTGGCGCTCGATGCCCCCGAAGGTCGTGGGGACGCCCTTGGTCCCGACCATGGCGATGGACAGGCTCTCACTCATGTGGTGCAGTCAGCCACAGAGTGTTC
>JAFGKF010000320.1 GCA_016928695.1 Candidatus Sumerlaeota bacterium
CGCCGCACTCATCGCCTCAGCCCTTCTCTTCAAGGTCTGGCTGGGACTGGGGATCGACGAGTCGGGGTACTATCTGTGGCTGAGCAGCATGGCGTTCGACGGCGACCTGGATCAGTCCAATGACATGATCGAATCAGGCCTGGATCCCGAGTTCATCAGCAACAACTTCATCAACATCACCCCACTCGGTGTGGCGCCCAACCAATTCAGCGTCGGCCCCGCAGTGATCTGGGGCACGGTGATGGGGCCTTGGATCCTCATCGAGCGCGCGATCCGAACGGCAGTGGACGCCACACCTCTCGACCGCCTCGCATGGCACCTGCGCCTGATTCTCTCGCTGATGACTCTGACGATCGGCTGCCACGCGATGCTGATGCTCTATCACGTGCTGCGGCGCTTCCACTCCCCCGGAATCTGCCTCGCCTCCACGTGTGTGGCCGTCCTCGGCTCACCGGCGCTGAGCTACATGATGGCCCTCCCCGCCATGTCGCACACCTACGCCCTGTGGGCCACGACGATGATGTGGTGGCTCGCCCTCCGCCTGTGGGACAGGGGACCGCGAAGCCCAGGCATGGAGGACTGGGCCATGGGGCTGGCGGTCGGCCTGATCGCCATCATCCGATGGCCCGCCGTCGTCTGGGCGGCTGTTCCCGCCGCGATCTATCTCTCACAGATGATCCGACCCGGAAATCGGCTGGGGGCATTGGGGGGCGCAGCGATCGCCTCGGTGGCAGCCATGCTGGTCTTCGCGATCCAGATGGCCGCGTGGCACGGCGTTTTCGGCGAGTGGCTGACCATCCCCCAGGGACGGGGATTTCTGGTGCATGAGGAGGCCTCACTGCCCCTCATCGAAGTGCTGTTCTCGCCCTGGAACGGCCTCTTCCACTGCCATCCCTGGCTGCTCCTGGCGCTCATCGCCCTGCCGCTGTGGATGTGGCGTGCCCCCATCCCCGCCCTCGGCGCCCTGGCGGCCCTCGGGGCCACATGGGTCATCAATGCCTCAGCCACCGACTGGTGGGCTGGCACCGCCTTCGGCGGACGCCGATGGATCCACACGATGCCCGTCTTCGCCCTCGGATGGGCGTCGCTTCTTCAACTCCTCTCCCGAGGCGGTGTGCGGCGCTGGGTGGGCGGTTCGGTCAGCCTGGGAGTCATCGTCATCAATGGCCTCCTGGCCCTGCTCTGGGGACGAGCCGTGATCCGCGAGAGCTGGTGGTCCCATTGGCCTCTCGCGGGAGACGTCTTCCAAGAGATGCTCCATCACCCCCTGGAGTGGATCGACAGCGACATCTGGTCTCTCGCGCTGGGGCGGCCGGGCAATCTGTGGCTCAGCCTCACTCTCCTGATCCTGATCGGGGGAGGACTCGCCGGCCTCGGGTGGATGGCGCGAGGAGGGAGAGTGCCCTGGCCTCACGGCAGACTCGCCCGCGCGGCCACCTGGGCCGTGACTGTTTTCATGGCCCTGATGCTCACGGTGACCCTGTGGGCCTCAACACGCGCACCCCATGTGGATCAGCACCTGGCGCTGCGAGAGATCATGCGCCGCTCCTGGTCCCCTGAGGTGCGATGGGAACTGATCCAGAGGGATCTCGAGATCGATCGCACGTGCCCTGTCCACCTCGCCGTCGTCGGTGACATCGCTCTCCGCTGCGGTGATCAGGCGTTGGGACACGAGCTTCTGCATCGGCTCGAGGAGCAGCATCCCCGATTCGCTCTGCTCCGGATTCTGCAGGTCTCCGAGGACATCGGGGAGAGGCACAGCGCCATCCTCAGGCTGCTCAGTGAGGGGCGCTGGCAAGACCCCCTGACAGAGGCCAATCTGCTCCAGGCCCCTGCCTTTGGTGAGGGCGATGCCCTCTTGACCCACGTGGCCTCCCCCGCCGCGCCGCGCGGGTTCTTTCTCGCGGCCCTGGCGCAGCAGGCCCGGGAGGACGGCCTCTTCGATCTGGAGAGAGATCGAATGAGAGCGATCAGAGCCAGGGCTCCTCAGGACGTCCCCCCCACCCTGAGACTGGCAGAGCTGGCCGACCTCGCGGGGGAGACCGCGGAGGCAGAGAGACTCCGCGCCCTCGCCCGGCTCTGGTGCGAGACCAGGCTTCGCATCTTCGAGCGGCTGGCCGAGAGCTCCCCCACAGGAGTCGGGCGTCACCTCACCTCGGAGGTCGTGCAATGGGGCACGGCGTATCTCTCCACGCTGGACCATGTCACTGAGTTCGATGAGGCGAAGCGCACTGTGGCCCGGGTGGACCGACTCATCCAGAGGAGACCACTGCGCAGTGAGCTCTGTGATCATCTGTTTCAGATGAGATGGGCTGCGGCACGCAGAGTCGCCGATCAACCCGAGGGGCAGAGACTGATCGAGGCGCTCGAGGCTCATCTCCGAGCTCACATGGATGAGATCGAAGGCCATCTCGCCCTCATCGAGGTCTGGGGACTTCGCGGCAACTGGAGAGAGGCGTGCCTGGTGATCTGGGATGCGAGCCACCGTTTCCCCGATGAGGTCGACTGGCTGGAGCAGGCCCGAAAGGCGGCGGCGGGACTCACCGCTGAGCAGACGCTCGCCTGCGATCCATCGTGTCTGCCCGAGGACGTCCGAATCACCGCGGCGACAGGCCTGCTGCTGCATCTGATCGACATCGCTCCGACGGAGGTGACCGAGGCGCTGCAGACGCGGTGGCTGCCGCCACAGGGGGAGAGTGATGAGACCGGCCAGCGTTGGCTGGCGGTCCTCAGAGCGCTTCGCCTCCACGCCTGGGTGCGGGCGCGCGAGGTGGAGCGGTCCGAGGAGCGAATCGCTCTGCTCTCGATCATCGAGAGATGCGCAGAGGTTCTCCCAGGCGATGTCGACAGCGCGCTGGCTCTCATCGAGATCAGGGGTCTCGTCGGCGACTGGCAGGGATCCTGCCTGGCTCTGGTGGAGGGTCAGCGGCTCAACCCGAGTGGATCCGACTGGCTCACGGCGGCGGCGGGCATCGCGGTGGGCGTGGCCCATGACGAGATCGAGAGTGCGGCGACCGACGGAATCGAGGCGCTCCCTGAGGAGACGAAGACCATGGCACTCGCCGGACTCGCCCACCGCGCAGGGGCCCTGCGGGATTTCCCGCTGGCACTCTCACTCTGGCGGCGGGTGAGGGAGAGAGGTCTCGAGAGCGCGCGCCTCGACGAGATCATCGCCTCCCTTGAGCGTCCCACCCGGTGAGAGATGCCCCGGGGCGGGATTCACCCCGTGGGAAACGAGTCGAGATTGCCCCCAAACCGGACGATGTCTCCCCCCGAGCGTGAGCCGTTGGTCGGATCATAGATGGTGTCCAGCACCGTGTGGAAGCCCAGAATCTGTGCCTCCGCGGGGAGCTCGCTGGGAAAGGGCCGATAGACCGAGTACGAGTCGGACTGGTCCGGCCCGAGACTCGTCACCGCATAGCCGCGGCGCCAGAGCCGGGGATTGCCCTTGTAGAGAGAGAAATCCGGATAGTGGATGTAGACGTAGGAGTGACTCACCACGTCCTCGAAGGACACAAAGGCGCCGGGCGCCGATGAGCCCGCCCCCGAGAAGGGATCGGCGGCCATCAGCGACGAGAGATAGGCCACCGGCGTCGTCAGCCTCGTCAGAGCCACCGGCACGAACAGCAGCGGGTAATCATCGACCGTGTCCTCGCGGGCACCGGGGGGAAACTGATTGTTGTCGAGATAGTAGGAGGCGAGGCCATTGCTCAGCAGTCTCAGATCACTGAGCACCACGCTCACCTGGGCACGGTCCTGCGCCTGGATGAGATTGACGATCCCTATCGTCGCGAGAATGCCGATCACCGCGACGACGACCAACAGCTCGACGAGCGTGGTGGCCCGATGAGAGGACATCACCGCTCTGGGGAGAGGGCGGGGAGAAGCGAGGGATGCGTCTCACGGATCATCTGACGCGCCCGTGCGAGCTCCAGGGTGTGCAGCCACCCCCACTCCCGCACATCCCAGGTGATCGGAGTGACTCTCGCCGAGCGGGGATCGAGAGAGGCGACCAGACCGTGGTCGAGACTCAGCGCCTCATACGCATTGGGGGCCCATGCGACACTGTAGCCCGTGACGGAGACACTCACGTCCTGCTCCTCACCGATGTCGAGAGCCAGCCGCCCACTGCCGCGCGGCACATGCAGATCTCCGGCGGGCGTGAGGACTCTCAGCGGCCTCACGCTGCGAATGACGACACGGCCCCGATCGGTGCTCATCCGCCCGCGGTCGACGATGCTCAGCGTCGACTCCGGGGCGAGAGAGACTGTGGAGCCCCCCTCCATCTCGAGAATCGCCATCCCGTTGGAGCGGCTCATCACCTGAACACCGGCGGGAAGAACATCACCGGGCTGAATCGGACGCCACGAGGCGTTGGCGCTGCCCCGATGCTCGACCTCCCCAAAGACCACGTTGACGATCGCCACCTCGGCCGGCTGGCGATTCAGGAGACCACCCCAGAGACTTCCCACGACCAGCGCCACCAGGAGAACCGGAGCCACAGCCCATGCCAGGCGAGGCCACAGGGGGGCCCGCTCGACACGGGATCTGGACTCCGGTGCTTCCCGGATCATGCGCCGCACCAGCGCACCGCGGAGACTCGCCTCAAGCGGCGGTGGTGAGAGACCCTCGAGGGTCTCCACCACCGACCGCTCACTCTCAGCCACTTCCCGGCAGGCGCCGCATTGCGAGAGATGGCTGGACACAGCCTGTGCAGTGCGTGGGGGCAGAAGACCTTCACGCAGAGGGGACAAAAGCCGCTGGCAACGAGAGCATCTCACAGCAGATTCTCCAAACTGTGACCCTGAGCCTGCAGGTGTCTCCTCAGCTTCTTGAGGCCCCGGTGGGTCCGCGAATGCACCGTCCCGATCCGAACGCGGAGCACCTGGGCAACCTCGGCGCTGCTCAGCTGCTCAAAGTGGCGCAGCGTGAGCACCTCACGTTCGGCGCTGGGCAACGACGCCAGAGCCTGCTCCAGGATCCGGCGAAGATCGTGTCGCTGAGTCCGGTCACGGGCGCGGTTTATCGTGACATGACCCTGCGGCAGTTCCTCTTCGAGGGACGACGCCGCCATATCCGGGTGCCGACGCCGACGCCGCTGCCAGTTCAGCGCCGTGTGTCGAGCAATGCGGAAGAGCCAGGCTCGTAGCCGCTCGGGGTGCTTCAGGCGCCGACCGTGCCGAACCACGGCCAGCATCGTGTCCTGAAGCAGATCCTCCGCGGTCTCGCGGTGGCCGACGCAGGTGAACAGGTAATGGAGAATGCCGGGACCAAAGTGGTCCACGATCTGGGCGTACACCGCCGGGTCGCCCCGGCGCAAAGCCTCACCCAGCCGCTTGAGGTCTCTCGCATCGGTCACCTGCGACTCTGACCGCTTGCTCTCACCAGGGAATGACACCACATGCCGCGATTTCTTCCCTCCATGTGAGGCAGGAGCGATCGGAGCGGGAGGCCCCTTGGGACGCCGATCCCTGTCCTCGGACGTGAATGACTGATCTGAAACGCCTTGCGACGCAGCCGGGGGTGCCGCGGGGCGATCTGTTCCCTCGAAAACCATGATCGACAGCCATTGTTTCCCAGCTTTCGCCTCCGCGCAATGGGGAAAGCATGAGCGCCAAGAGCAGACATGACCAAATCATGTTGCCCGGCGGGGCCAACCGCCGGGCAGGGAATCAGTGGGGATCAATCTGTTATGGCTGGGGTGCTAGGGCTCGAACCTAGAACTTCCTGATCCAGAGTCAGGCGTGCTTCCAATTGCACCACACCCCAGTGGCCAAGCCGAACGTAGAGAAAATGCGGCGAGGGTGTCAAGCGGGATGAGACCGACGACACCTCAGCGGATGTTCACATGCGCTTTGAATGACAACTCGAGCTTCCCTATTCCCCCCGCCTGTGCCAGGGTCCGCGAATTCACGCTGGAGACCCCCGCCGCTCATGACGCCCCAACGCATGTGGGCCATCGTTGGCCTCTTCGCCCTCGCCTACTGGGGGACAAGCACCGATCCCATCTACCCCACCCTGCTCCTGGAGTTCCTGAGCGGCGAATTCGGCGTCGGCAAGGCGGCCGCCTCCCTGCCCGTCGTCATGGCCTGCCTCGGAGGGGCGATCGGCGCGATCGGCTCAGGGCTGCTCGCCAACCGCGTCGGCGTGGGGCGCTGGGTCTTCATCGGGCTGTGGGGCTTCGCGGCCTGCTCGGTGCTCAACGCGCTCGACACACCCCTGTGGCTCTTCGATGTGACCCGCCTCTTCACCGGGCTTTTCCAGGGCATCCTGAGTCTCCAGTTTCTCCTCGCCATCGGCGCCCTTGTGCCCGAGGAGCGCCGCGGCACCGCCATCGGCGTGATCAGCGCGGGGATGCTCTTCGCCGTGGCGGCGGGTCCGCTGCTGATCCGCGCCACCCAGCCCCCCGATTCACCTTGGCACATGCCCTTCTGGTTCTTCGGCGGAGCGGTGCTGATCGCCGCTCTCGGACTTCACGCGCTGCGACTGCCCGGAAAACCCGAGGGAGGCGGCGAGAGCGTCTCCGCCTGGGACCTGCTCCACGACACCCAGACGCTGATGCTCATGGCGCTCGGCGGCATCCTGCTCGTCAGCATCGTGGCGATGGGATCGAACTTCACCATCTTCGCCAAGCAGCAGTTCGGATGGGAGCTCCATCAGCTCCTCCCCCAGATGATCACCCTCGGTGTCGGCGGAATCGCGGGGGCCCTGGTCGGGGGCAAACTCTCCGACTGGATGGGGCCGCGCGCGATCCTGATCTGGTCGAGCCTTCTCGTGGCGATCTTCTTCGTGATCGTCCCGCCACTCACATCCAGGCCCTGGGCGGTCTACCCCGTCTTCTTCATCATGGCGGCGCTCGCCGCCGCGCGCGTGCCCCCCTACCAGGCACTGATGCTCGCCATCATCCCACCGAAAGCGCAGGGGCCGATCCTCGCACTGCGCAACACCATCTCCTACATCGGCACGGCCATCGGCGCGGGCTTCGGCGCCTTCCTCTACCAGATCACCGGCACCTACATGGCCGTGGCGCTCTTCGCGGGCGCGTTCGGGCTCCTCGCGCTGTGGATCGTCATCCGCTGGGTGCCAAAGAGATGAGATGTCATCGCCCGGAACGAATCGCGCAGAGAACGCAGGGCCCGCAGAGATTGAGACCACTCCCATTCCTGCCATCTGTTGGCAGAGCACTGTCTCTTCTCGATTGGTTCCGGAATTCCCATCCCGGGACCAATCATCCCCACTGAGAGCTCTCTGCGTTCTCCGCGCTCTCCGCGCGAGATGCCCTCTTTGCCACTGTCACGGCGCGCGGAAGACCTCCGCCCCCACCGCATCGAACAGCACCCGGCCCGACGTCTTCTTGGCCTCACGCGTCTGCGCTATGTAGATGGTCGCCAGCTTGTACGGCGCGTCGGCGTGAGCCTCCGGATTGTCCCAGTGGGCGCGCAGCCCGGAGAGACCCACGTGGACCCACTGCCAATCCTCCCAGTTGATCCCCTGCGTGCCGTTGGTGAAGTCCACAATGAAGCGCTCACCGTCGGCGTCGCTGATGATCCCACGCAGCCAGGCCTCACCACCGTCGCCACAGACCCAGAGCCCCGCCCGGCGGGCGTCCTCCGGGAGCGGGACATTCAGGTGGATGTAGGCCGCGCTCGTCCCGCCGTGCTCCATCGCGTAGTCGAGTGCGAGGGCACGCTCGCCGTCCTGAACCGTCTCCGTGTCCCAGGCGAGATGAGTCAGCTCGGGGTCCATCCCGGTGAACTCATGCGAGGGAAGCTCCGCGGCCGTCTCGAGGCTGTCGACCAGCTCGTGGACACGCTGCCCCACAATCACCTCAAAGGCAGGCGACTCTCGGATCTCATAGGCGATGCCCTCTCGCTCCTGGACATCGCGGGGGAGACGCTCTCGCAAAATGCAGGAACCCGATCCCACCGAAACCCCTCTCAGAGCCCAACCACCGTCCTCGGTTCGAACGATCTCGGCCAGATCGGAGGGCCACACGGTGAAATTGACCGCACCTCCCGAGGCCGGCACACGCACCCGCTCTCCCTCAGCACTGAAGGCACGCGGGAAAAACCGCTGCGTCTCGCCCGACACAATCTCCATCCGGGTGGGATGAAACTCCCAGTGAGCCAGTGCCCCGAGATTGAAATCCGGTGGTGGATTGTGAGCGGCGACATCGAAGGGAACATCGCTGAGCAGCACGAGCCCGTCCGTCACCGAGCGCTCGCCCCCCGCATCGGAGGGTGAGCTGGCCGTCTCGCCCCGCGCCCAGAGCGAGGAGGAGCCCCCGCCGTCGAAGTTCATCGCGTGTGTCGCCCCCTGATCACGCATCCACTCCGCGCACTCCACGAGCCCCATCCCCTGGCTGAGATCCGGCTGGCGGCCATCGACCACCGCGAGGATCACCCCGTCGTCGTTCCACCCGATCAGCGAACGCGGGTGACGCGTCGTGATGAACGACGAGCGGAATCCCGGCTCGCCCTCCTCGGTCACGACGACCTCACCGTCGCGCAGGAGGATCGGACCTCCTCCGAGAGCCCACGCCACATCGTCCGAGACCTCCTCGCACTCGATCTCGAGCTCGGCGTCCTCACCCAGTGGGAGTGCGGCGACGCCCTCAGCACTCGCGCCATAGCCGACCACCAGAATGAGATCGTCGGGCCAGCGCTCAGCGACGTCCGCCTCTGAGATCGCCACCAGCTCACCCGCGATCGCCTGGTTGATCGCGAGCTCGGTGGGCTCCTCGAGGCGCAGAGCCACCGCTGACCAGTCGGTCGTGAATCCCAGACGCGCGGGCGGCCAGATCGGGGCCTCCTCGTTGACCGAGTCCCCCGTGTAGATCACCACATGGCTCGGATCGTCCTCTGCAATGCGGTGTGCCGGGAGATTCACGTCGTCGATGGCGAGAGCGGAGTCCCGGCCCTGCTCATCGAACTCCAGATCCACCTCGAAGTGGAAGCGATCCATGTGAAGCTCGCCATCCCCGGTCTGCATCACAGCGGGGCGTCCATTGCCCAGCGTCAGGAGTCGACCATCGACCACGCACAGCCCAACGGGGCCTCCACCCGAGGCCCAGAAATCCGCGTTGAGTGCTGCGACGGGACACCAGTCATCGATCCCCGCCTCCGCGGCCATTTCGCTGAGCGGCCGGTTGCCCTCCACGCGATCATGCGCTTTGACCGCTCGCCACATCAGGCCCTCGTCGTCGCGATCGACCCAGACCCAGTTGAGGAAATAGGGCTCCACCCAGGTGTAGGCCTGGTGCTGAGTCACCCCGCGCCCGATCACGCGGCTCCGCTCGAGATTCTCCTCGAGACCGACGGGGATCGACTCGTCGAGAAAAAAGCCGTCGGTCCAGCCGACCGCCAGAGAGGCGATCATCGAGATCACGGTCGCACACAGAGAGAGACGCCAGCGGATCATGGGGATTCCTCCTGAGTTCCCCATGTTCCCTCCCAGCCAGCGGAAGTCAATTGGCGAACAGGAGGGTGAAGATGAACCCGCAGATTTCCCTTGCGAATCGCCGCACATGACAGACAACGTGGTGGTTGTCATGGGGCGACTGCGCAGGAAGAGGGAAACCCCTTGATTCGGGAACGCACCGTGGACCGCCGCAGACATCTCATCCCACCCGTCGCCCTCATCACCCTGACCCTCGGCGTCTTCGCCATCAACTGGCTCGTCCGGACCGATGTCTCCTATCTGGGATCGGACGAGATCTTCGCGCAGCGCGAGGTCCGATGCGGCACCCCCCCCGACTACAGCCTGTTCGGCGAGAACCTGTCTGATCCCTACCGCGCGCGCTTTCTCTTCCGCTTTGTCCTGGTCGGAATCCACCGTCTGCTGGGGCACAGCACCATCACCGAGATGCGCGTCCTGTTCGGCGCTCTCTGCCTCCTCCTCTCCATCAGCATCTCGCTCACGCTGCTCGTCACCTCGCAGCGGGTCTTTGGACTCACGCCGTGGGGGGGATTCCTCGCGGCGCTGCTCTGGGTCGTCTCACTCACCCATCTCAACTTTTTCGAATACCCCTGCCACGGGTTCGAGGATCTGTGGTGCTTCGAGATTCTCCTCCTCGGACTCGCGGCGCTCCAGACACAGAGGCGCATTCCACTCCACATTCTCATGGTCGCCGGCGTGCTCTCACGCGAGACGATGCTCACTCTGCCCCTGATCTGGGTTCTCCATCGACCACCGGGCTCGGGTGCTCTCCACCTCAGAGCGCTGGGGGCGATCCCCTATCCTCTGCTCTGCGCCGTGCACAGGATCATCTTGGGAGGGGGGATAGAGTACGACATGGACCTCGCCCTGCAGCACAATCTCCACTCGCCCTGGGCCGCCGTGGGATTCGCCCTCGCCACGTTCGGGGCGCTCTGGCTCCTCGCACCATTCGCCTGGTGGCAGGTGAAGGGGCTGCGGGGCACCCCCCTGCACGGATGGGTGGCCGCCGTGGCCGTGCTGACAATCGCCATCACCACCGCACTGGGAGGACGCTTCATCGAGCACCGTGTCCTGTTCCTCGCCTTCCCATGGATGCTGATCCCCGCGGCGGCGTTTCTCACAGAGGCCGATTGGCACGCTGTGAGGTGGGGGCGATTCACTCGCTTTGCGATCCTGATGACCCTCGCCACCGGGATCCACTGGACCGTCGCGCTTCACCGGGTTCAGACCGATGGCATCGACCTGCGAACCGCACTCATCCGCATGAGCCCCGGACATGCCCAGTTCGTGCGAGTCGCCTGGCAGGCGGAGATGTGGCGGGCGGCGATCTCGCTCTTCATCACCGCACCGCTTGCACTGTGTCTGCTCGTCAGCGGGCTGCGCGTCCGCGACGGTGCCGGGGGCCGTCAGTCCTGACCGCGATCAAAGGACGCCAGCGCGGCGCAGACGTCGTCGGTGATGCTGTTGGTCGCCGCCGTGGAGAGCATGTGACCGTTGACGAGGAAGGAGAAGACAAGATTCTCCCCGTCGGCGGTGGTCACATACCCCGACAGGCCACGGACGTTGCTGATCGTCCCCGTCTTCGCCCGCACATTGCCCTCGGCGGCGGTGCCCCGCATGCGACTCCGCAGGGTGCCATCCACCCCCGCGATCGGGAGCGCGTCATACCAGACCCCCCAGTGGGGCGACTGCCGCATCCCGCGGAGGATCTCGACGACCAGGCGCGGGCTGATGAGATTGTAGCGGGAGAGCCCCGAGCCGTCACTGTACTGATAGCTCTGAGGCGCGATGCCGAATCCCTCGAGCACGCCCTGGAGCACCTCGCGCCCCCCCTCGAACGTGCCCAGGCCATCGCGCTGCCACCCCATGGTGCGCACCATCGTCTCGGAGTACATGTTCTGGCTGCGCTTCATCAGACCGGTGAGAATCTCGCTGAGCGGCGGCGAGAGGTGAGTGGCCAGGCGTGGGAAGTGCCACGGCTCGTGATCCCATCCCTCGATGTCATCGCAGTCGACAGGGTCCCCCCCGATGGCGATCCCCTCCTCCTCGAGCACCTCTTGGAGCACGGTCACATAGAACAGAGTGGGGTTGGTGATCGTCGGTGACCGCTCGAAGGGGCTCGCCCCCGCGACCACGCTGCCGTCGAACACGATCACATTCGAGCCGACCGCACGGCTGATGTTCACCCGGCTGCGGCCGTGCTCGGTCACCGTGAGGTTGTTGACGACCGTGTAATAGTGGCTCGGGAGATTCGCTTCGATCACCACCTCCCCACTGACCGTCTCCGGGGGGATGATGCGGAAGTCCACATAGTTCTCGTTGATCTGAAGCGGGCAGTACTCCGCTGCGGGCCAGTTCGACAGGTTCGACAGAGCCCAGTCGTCGTCGACGATGTCGTCATCCCAGGCATTGTCGTCGCCGATCACATCGCCCGCGATGCGGGTGATCCCCCTCTCCCTCAGCTCCCCCGCCCACTCCCGGAAGACGTCGCGCGAGTCGTCGAAGAACCGCTCGTAGAGCGTGGGATCCCCGTTGCCGAAGACCACGAGGTTCCCGGCGATGGTCGAGCCCTCGATCCGCCCCGTGTGGCACAGCGCGGTCTCAAACCGGAAATCGGGTCCGAGGGCCTGGAGAGCCGCCGAGGCGGTGAGGATCTTGTTGTTCGAGGCGGGCATGAAGAGCCGATTCTCGTTGCGCGCATACCAGACACGCCCTGTGTCGAGCGATTGGATCAGCGCCCCCCAGTGGGCGTGGGCGAAGGCGGGGTCCTCGAATCGGGCGTGGATCTGGCTGACCAGAGGGCCGAGGTCCTCGTCACCGAAGGCCCCATCGATGGGCGGGGCGAGACGGGTGACCTCCGTGACATTGTAGGAGTTGGTTGCACAGCCGCCGAGCAGCGCGGCGGCCAGTGCGAGGGGGGCAAGAAATCGCATGGCTCAGTCTCCTGGGATCGGGGTGGACAATCAGGGCATAGGCAATCGGCCCGCGGAAGCCAAGCCCCTTCTTCTCTCTCCACTCTTCGGTCTTTACATCCCAGGCCGGTGTCCCCAAAACTCCCGCGATGTCCCCCTCTGACCTCCGAGCCACCGCCTACCGCGGGATCAAGTGGTCCGCGCTCGCCGCCTATGCGGGGCGGTTCGCCCGGCTGATCACTCTGCTGATCCTGATGGCCCTGCTCGACGAGGGCGAGTTCGGCGTCCTCGCCATCGCCTCGATCGTCATCGTCGTCAGCCAGGTCTTCTGCGAGGCCGGCGTGGGGCAGGCGCTCATCTGGCACCGGGGCAAACACAGCGACGACCCCAGCGTCGCCATGGACACGGGCTTTGTCATCGTCTCGGTGATGAACCTCACCGTCATCACCCTCATGGTGCTGGCAGCCCCCTGGGTCGCGGCCTTCTTCAACGAGCCCCGGGCCATCCCCGTCATCCGCGTCCTCCTCCTCGCCATGGCGCTGTCCAGCCTCACCATCGTGCCCCGCTCGATGCTCGAGAGAGACCTCCGGTTCAAGCGCGCCGTGCTCCCCGAGGTGATCCCCGCGATCGCATCGGGCTTTGTCTCGATTCCCCTCGCAATCCTCTGGCACAGCGTCTGGGCCCTCGTGGCCGGCCAGCTGACCTCCGCGGTGATCCGGCTGGTCCTCTACGCCTGGGCGGCGGGGTGGAGGCCCCGAGGTCGATACGACCGCCAGGTGGGGCGAGACCTCCTCCTCTACGCCGTCCCTCTCCTCGGAGTGGCCCTGATCGGCGTTTTCGTCCTCATCATCCCCTCGGGGACCATCGGCCACCTGCTCGGCACTGAGGCGCTGGGCGTCTTCGAGATCGCCAATCGCATCGCATCCTTCCCCTTCTTCGCCATCATCTACGTCGTGGGGCGAGTGATGTTCCCTCTCTACACGAGGCTCCGAGACGACCGCCAGCAGTTGGGCATGGCGATCGCCGAGACCATGAAGCTGATCGCTCTCACCGCCGCCCCCCTGTGCATCGGGCTCGCCGTCGTGATCCCCGCCGCCGAGCTCGTCGTCTTCCAGGGCAAGTGGTGGGCCCTCCCCATCCCCCTGGCGCTGATGCTCATCCGCGCACTCCAGCGGGCCGCCGGATCAGTCACTGGCGACGCCCTCAAGGCGATCGGTCGCCCTGGCCTGCTCCAGCTCGTCTTCACCATCCGCGTCGCCGTGCTGCTCCCCGCCTGCATCACAGGGGCCCTGATGTGGGGGCTCAACGGAGCCGTCCTGGGCACACTGGTCTCGAGCACCATCGTCCTGGGGGTCGAGGCCTCCCTGATCAATCGTCACATCGGACTCGCCCCGGGGGCCATCCTCGACGCCATCAAGGTGCCCCTGATCGCCGCCTGCCTCTCCGGGATTGCCGCCAATGTCTTTCTCTGGAAGGGTCTGCTCGGGCCGACGGCGCTGGGTCTGATCGTCGGCATCGGAGCCGGCGCAGTGGTGTATGCCCTCATCATCCTCCGCTGGGAGCGGCCGATGCTGCGCGACCTCGCCCGTGCCTTCCGACCTGACACCGACACCCCCCTGCCAAGCATCATCGAGGAGGTGGTGTGATGGCCCCGGGTGCATGGTTCGTCCGCCGCATCACCTATCCCCTCCTCTTTCCCGTCCTCCTCGGCGTCCGAGGCCGTGAGATCCTGCGTCTGCACCGCCACTACCGGGAGAGCCAGCACTGGGACCCCGAGCGGATGCGCCAGTGGCAGTGGCAGAGAGTCGAGCGGCTTCTGACCCATGCCCACACGAACAGCCCCTTCTATCGGCGGCGGCTCGAGTCCATCGGGGCCGAGCCGGGCGACATCCGGGGATTCGAGGATTTCGCGAGAATCCCCCCGCTGACACGCGAGGAGCTCCAGGCACATCTCGAGGAGCTGCTGGACCAATCCCCCAATGCAGTGCCCCATGGGATCCACTTCACATCGGGCTCGACGGGCACGCCCCTGCGATTCGGGGTCGACACCGCGCGCTACACCCGCGTCCGCGCCATGCTCCACCGCAACCAGGAGTGGATCGGCCTCGCCATGGGCGATCGCCACGCCTACCTCTGGGCGGCCTTCAGCGAGCGCGACATCCGAAAGACGCTTCTCCACCGCATCGGCCACTGGGCGATGAATCAGCTCTTCCACTGCGTCTACGATCTCACCGATGAGGCCCTCGCCGAGCTCAACGCCCAGATGATTCGACACCGGTCCAAGCTGCTCACCTCATTCACCTCCACCCTGATGACCTACGCCGACGCCGTGCGACGCCTCGATCTCCCGACACCCCCCTTCCTCGGCATCATCTCGACCGGAGAGACTCTCTTCCCCCACCAGCGCGAGTTGATCGAGGAGACCTTCGGATGCCGCGTCTTCGACCGGTATGGGAACATGGAGGTGGGCGACATCGCCCATGAGTGCGAGGCCCACGACGGCCTGCACCTCAATGAGGAGAGGGTCTACACGGAGATCCAGCCCGATCCCGAGCTGCCCGGTGGCCTCGGGGACATCCTGGTCACCGATCTCGACAACATGTCGATGCCCTTCATCCGCTACGTGACGGGCGATCTCGGCCGGTGGCACAGCGACCCCACCGGATGCCCCTGCGGGCGCCCCCTGCGGAGACTCGCCGACGTGCAGGGGCGCCGCTACGACATCATCCGCGACCGCAATGGCACAGCGATCAACGGCCTGGTCATCGAGGACATCGGCTCAGGCGCAGAGGGAGTCGCCGCCTTCCAGTGCGTGCAGAGATCGCCCGAGCACCTCCTCTTCCGCATTGTTCCCCGCCCGGGGTTCACCGCGGAGCAGATCCTCGCCAACCTCCGAGAGAGATCGAAGATCTCCATCGGCCCCGACCGGTTCGAGTTCAGCGTCGAGCTGGTCGACGCGATCGCGCCGTCGAAGTCGGGCAAGCTGCGCCAGATCGTCTCGGAGATCTCTCCGGCACCGCGGGGCGATGGCCTTCACTCCTCGTCGAGCTGAGTGACGAGATCCGCCGCCTCGATCCTCCCATCCGCATTCGTGTCGTCCCACATCTGGGTCGCGTCACTCCCCAGCAGTGCGCCGAGCACACCCGCGAGCGAGGCCCTGCCCGGCTCAGAGAGGCGATAGATCGAGTATCCACCGCCCATCTCCACCACATGGATCAGAGAGCCCGAGATCTGCACCGCCTCGCCGATCCCGGCCAGCGGGGTGTGAACCACCACCTCCGGATAGGAGGGATCGCTCACATCCAGGACCCAGAGCTCCCGGCCCGCTGTCACCAGACGATCGCCCACCAGATCCTGATCCTGCAGAAAATCCGAGAGAGACATCGACACGATCACCGACGGACTCACAGGATCAGAGACATCGAGCGTCACCAGACGCGGAGATGCCACATAGGCGGTGGGCCCCTCCACAAGAATGTCCTGCACTCCATACACCCCGTCGATGAACGTCACCTCCTCAGGAGACGTGGGATCGGAGATGTCGAAGACCGTGAGGCCCCGATCGCTTCCCCAGCCATCGCCGACATAGGCGATGGCCCCATCGGTCCACACCGCATGGCCCCCCATCTGCGTGGGCGGCAGATCCGTGACGTGAACAAAGCCCACCTGCTCGGGAGAGGTCGGGTCGCTGATGTCGTAGGTGAAGAGCTCAGGGCCGCCGGTGACCACACACGCGACGCCATTGGCGACGTGGAAATCGAAGTGGGTGGGAACCACCACGCTTCCCAGGGTCTCGGTCGAGATCGGATTGGAGACGTCATAGGCCGTCAGATCGTGCCGCTCGATGACCCAGAGGAGATCGCCCTCACGCTGGAGATTCATCGTTGTCCCCGCCGTCGGGTGATTCATCAAGGGTGAGGGATTCTCGGGATCCGCGATGTCGAACACCCAGAGCCCACTTGTCCAGGTGCCCAGATGGGCTGTCGTGACTCCCACTGCGAGGTCGGTGAAGACACCGGGCATCTCATAGACTCCGCGCGCCTCCGGTGAAGCCTCGTCGGAGATGTCGACCACCTGCATTCCCCGGTCCAGGAGGGCCACAAGTGCGAGATCCCCCATGGAGACGACATCGCGGGATCTGTGAAGGGGCAGCCAGTGGCCCAGCTCCTGAGGCTGGTCGGGTGTGCTGACATCGATGACTCGCATGCCCTGGAGCGTCCCCAGGAGAAGCCGCACGCCCATCGGAGTCACGGAATTGACCGTGTCCCCGAGAGGAAGCGTGACCACATGGAAGGGATCATCGGGATCAGAGACATCGACGACCTCGAGCCCGGCGGTGTCATCCGCCACGTAGACCAGCTCACCCGAAGCCAACACGCCCAGCGCACGGAACTGCGGACCACCGGGCGTCTGATAGGAGCCCCGCCGCACGGGAGCGGAGGGATCGGACACATCGAAGATCACCAATCCATCCGCGGTGTCGCCGAGATAGGCGAAGTCCCCCTGGACATCCAGTCCATAGACATCGGCTGTCACCTCGCGGGTGATGAGCACAGACGTCGTGAGGTTGATCACCTGAAAGTCCTGACCCGCGGTGTGGCTGAATCCCCCCGCGACAAAGGCCCACTCCCCGCTGACAGCGAGCGCCGCCGCCGCGAGCCCGCAGGTGGGTGTCGTGCCAACCAGTGTGGGATTCAGAGGATCGCTGATGTCCACCTCCATCACACCGGCCCCCTCGCTCGCCACAATGAGAGTGTCACTCACCCGCGCCATGTCCGCGATCTGACCGTCGAGGCGCACACGGTTGAGAACCTGGGGACTGTCCGGATCGGAAACATCGAAGACGACGAGATGAGGACCCTCCCCGAGATAGACGAGATCGCCGACAGGCTCGACAGCCGAGTGCAGACCACCCACGGAGCCGACCAGCTCGAGTGTGGGCGGCTGAGCGAGGGCACCTGGGAAGAGCAATGCAAACAGCGAGAGAATCGTCAGAGCACGCATAGTTCATTCACCTCTCGGGACCATGCCCCGATTGATCGTCCCACCCGTTGCCCTGACGATTGGATGTGTATGCCCTCGGAGGACATCTGTCACGGGAAAGATTCAATCCGCCTCAGTGAACCGCTCTGGGTGAATCGCCCGGGCCAGAGCCTCCACCTGTTCGGCCATGGAGGGTCCCGGAATCGTCAGGTGAGGATCGGTCCAAAGGATCACACGGTCATTGGCCACCGCGTCGACATCGGAGAGCTCGCGGCGGTAGATCGCCAGCTCACGCGCGATCGCCTCGGCATCGGCCCCCTGAGTCTCCAGGCACGTGTCGATGATCACCTCGGGATTGGCACCGAGGATGATCTCGCGGCTGATCTCAGGGAAAGCCCCCAGCGTGTCGCTCAGGGCGTTGACAGCCCCCGCCCGCGACACCAGCTCGCTGACGAACGACCCCGGATCCGCCGCGAAGAGACCCTGGAGAGTCCCAGGCTCCCGCCCGATCAGGATGAGCGTCCGCAAGCGCTCGGAACCCATCAGCTGACGGGCCACCCGATCCAGCTGTTGGTCCATCCGATCGATCAGCTCCTCTCCCCGCTCCGGGACTCCGACACTGATCGCCATCGCCCGAATCCCCTCCCTCACATCGCGGATGGTGTCCGAGCGAACCGTCACCTGGGGGCAATCCAGCGCCGCCAGGGGGGCATAGAGGTCATGGGCCTCCTCGAGACGCACCACCAGATCGGGATGCAGGGCGTAGATCCGCTCCCAGTCACTGTTCAGAAAGCCCCCGATGGAGGGAATCGACTGGGCCTCCGCGGGCCAGAGACAGAAATCCGTGCGGCCCACCAGCCGCTCGCCCACACCCAGGGCAAAGAGCGTCTCGGTGATGTGCGGTGCCAATGACAGGATGCGCTCCGGGGAGCCAGGAAGGGGCTGAGTGGCCGGCTGCGCCCGAGGGGCACCGAGCCCCAGGGCGGTGATCAGGAGACCGACAGCCAAGAGAGCGGGAGAGAGGCGCATGGGGGGGCACCGTGCCTGGAAAATCCGCCCGAGATCAAGCCCAATGGATCAAATTGGTCAGTAAACTTCCCTGCTTCAATTTCCGATACAGCCTTAGAGCCGTGTCCTCCCTTGGGGAGAGGTCACGGGCTCCTTGACACACAGTGCCTGAGGGCACGGGGGCAACCATGTCCGGTTTCGAGCGCATCATCGGCATTGATCTGGGCACCACAAACTCGGTCATGGCAATCATCGAGGGGGACACGCCCCACATCATCCCCAATGCCGAGGGCGAGAATCGCACTCCGAGCGTCGTCTCCTTCCTGCCCACGGGCGAGACGGTGGTGGGCGAGATCGCCCGCCGCCAGGCAGCCACCAACGTCGCGGGGACAGTGTTCTCCATCAAGCGCCTCATGGGGCGCTCACTCGATGAGCTCGACGACGATCTGGACTTTTTCGCATGCCCCCTGGTCGATCGTGAGGGACAGGTCGCCCTGAGACTGGGCGATCAGACCCTGACACCACCGGACATCTCCGCGCTGATCCTCGCCAAGCTCAAGCGCGACGCCGAGGCACAGCTGGGCGAGGAGGTGTCCAAGGCGATCGTCACCGTCCCCGCATTCTTCGACGACAGGCAGCGCCAGGCGACCATGGAGGCGGGGAGGCGCGCGGGGCTGGAGATTCTCCGCATCATCAATGAGCCGACCGCCGCCGCCATGGCTTACGGCCTCCGCCGCGGCAAGGAGGAGCGGATCGCCGTCTTCGACTTCGGGGGTGGGACATTCGATCTCTCCATCCTGGACATCTCCGAGGGGGCCTTTGAGGTCATCACAAGCCTCGGCGATTCCCGGCTGGGTGGCGATGACATCGACCACGCGATCGTCGACCTGATGATCGAGCAATTCGAGAGGGCCCAGGGGATCGATCTCGGCGAGGACAATCTGGCCATCCGACGCCTCAAGGAGGCCGCCGAGAAGGCGAAGTGCGAGCTCTCGGTCACCAACTCCACTCTGATCTCACAGCCATTCATCACAAGAGGCCCCGACGGAACACCGCTCCACCTCGAGATGACACTGAGGCGCCAGCAGGTCGAGGATCTCACCGCACCCCTCGTCCAGCGATGCCTCGACTGCTGCGCACAGGCGCTCAGTGACGTGGGGCTCACCGTCCGCGACATCAGACGGGTGATCCTCGTCGGCGGCTCGACACGCATCCCGCTCGTCCAGGCGGCGGTCGAGGACTTCTTCGGGCTGACTCCCGACCACGGTGTGAACCCCGACGAGATCGTGGCCCTCGGGGCCGCGACCCAGGGCGGTGTGATGAGCGGAGCTCTGGAGGAGGTCGTCCTCCTCGAGGTCACCCCCTTCGCGCTGGGGATCGAGACCAAGGGCGACAAGATCTCCCGCATCATCGAGAAAAACGCGACGATCCCCATCAAGGCCGCCAAGGTCTTCACCACCACCGAGGACGAGCAGTCACTCGTCAACATCCACGTGGTCCAGGGCGAGGCCGAGAGCGCCCGCGAGGCCGTGAGCCTCGGCAAATTCAGTCTGACCGACATCCCCCTCGCGCGCGCCGGAACCCCGCGCATCCGGGTCACATTCCAGATCACCGCCGACGGGGTGGTCGAGATCGAGGCCGAGGACCTCGGATCGGGACAGGCCCAGAGCCTCCAGATCATACACACCTTCGACAGAGGCCAGCGCGCAGAGATGAGAGGCGACTCGCCCGAGGAGAGAAAGCGGCGACCCAACCGCTGGCGCGAGCGCCGCCGACGCGTCATGGGACTCGAGGAGACACCCGTGCCCGTCCCCGCCGAGACCCCCCTCAACGCGCCACTGCCGCGCACGGGACTCGACGACGTCAGCGTCTCCCATGACCCGAGCGGGAACGTGGACTTCACCGCCTCCGCCAGGGCCAGGCAGCAGGCCCTGGAGAGAGAGGCGGAGACCACTGTGCCCGAGGGTGAGGCCGCCGAGGCTGTGCTGGCCAAAGCCCGGGAGCACCTGGCTCACCGCGATGAGAGCAACGAGGCGCTGAGCGCCTACCGCGCCGCCATCCCTGTGCTCGACAGGCGCCTGGAGACCGATGAGAGCAGACCCGAGGATCTGCGACTCCTCGGCCAGTGCCATCTCATGACCCACAATCTCGACCGCGCCAGGGCGAGCTTCCAGCAGCACCTCCAAGAGCATCCCGACGAGATGACCCAGCTGAGAGACTGCTTCGACCACATGGTCTCGCTCCACCCCCACTCCGTGGAGGCGCGGAGCGACAAGGCGCGTCTGCTCGCCCTGATGGGTGAGATCGACGCCGCGCTCGAGACACTGGAGAGCCTGGGCGACACCGGCGGCCGAAGCGCCACCGTCAACGAGCAGATGATCGGACTTCTCAAGCGTCGCCTCGCCTGCCAGGAGGACTCCGCGACCGAGTTCAAGCTGGTCAAACTCCACCTCCAGCAGAACGACCTGGACGAGGCCATCGCCATTCTCCAGCGCCTGGTCAATCACGAGAGCTACGCCGAGCGGGCGGGAAAGGTGCTGGGCCTGTGCTTCTGGCAGAAGCACATGCACTACCTCGCATGGCAGCGCTTCCGGCAGCTGACCCTGACCGAGGAGATCAAGGACATCCTCTACCGCCTCAGCCTGGACATGGAGGCCGCCGAGGATCACCAGGGCGCACGCCAGGTGCTCGAGCATCTGGCGGCGGGCGACAGAGGCTATCGCGATGTGGCCGAGCGGCTCGAGACCTCACGCGATCGTCTGCACTCCGCTCAGACCCTGAACACAGGGGCGCCGGACACACCCTTCGGAATGATCGCCACCCCCGAGAGCCAGATCGACGACGTGCGCTTCACGATCCTGGGGGAGATCAACCGCGGCTCGATGGGCGTGATCTACAAGGCGAAGGACAACGTCCTCGACGAGATCGTGGCCATCAAGGTCCTCAACGCCTTCCTCGCCGCCGATCCCAACGCCGTCGACCGCTTCAAGCGCGAGGCGCGGGCCGCAAAGCGGCTCTCACATCCCAACATCGTCCGCATCCACGACATGTTCGAAAAGGGGAACAAGAAGTTCCTCTCCATGGAGTTCATCGACGGCTCCGACCTGAAGTCGATCCTCAAAACACAGCGGCGCATGGCACCCGCCGAGGTCATCCGCATCGTCGGAGAGATCTGCCTCGCCCTGGCCTACGCCCACCGACTCGAGATCATCCACCGGGACATCAAACCGGCCAACATCATGATCACCCAGCGGACACGCGCCGTCAAAATCACCGACTTCGGCATCGCCAAGTGCCTCGACGCCACAGACCGCTCCGCCACGGGCACCATGGTCATGGGAACCCCCCTCTACATGGCCCCCGAGCAGGTCGAGGGAAAACCCGTGGACGCCCGAACCGACCTCTACTCCCTCGGCGTGCTGATGTACGAGCTGATCTCCGGCAAACCCCCCTTCACCGATGGAAACATCGAGTATCAGCATGTGCACACCGATCCCAATCCCCCCGACCACTGCCCTGAGGGCCTCAGCGAGGTGATCATGCACTGCCTCCGCAAGGTCCCCTCCGAGAGGTTCCTGTCATCCGAGGAGCTTCTGGCCCAGCTGAAGGGACTGGCCCTGGCCAACCTGGAGACCCCGGAAAGCTCGATCGCAGACACACCGGTGCCGACGCATGCGGGACAGAAAACGGTACCACTGAAGCCCGACACTCCAAAGCCGGACACCGATTTCCCCAAAGCCTGAAATCACCCCCCGAGGCTCGAGCCTTTCCAATGCACAGAGCCTCTGACCTCATTGGACCGCTCCATATCCCCGTTTTTTCAACCTGCCGTTTCCCCCTCGTCCATCTGCCCAGCTTGACCCCTCCCGCTTCTGTCAAAATTTTATGTATCAGTGCATCAGAGAGCCACGCGCCCCGTTGGCCCTTCAGCGTCTGACATGCTTCAATTCGACGTGATTCCGCAGATTTCACTCCCAAATTATGGAATGTCATATGCAAGAGGGGCCTTGACCTTTTGTGAAGGCTCTCTCTAGGATTGTTGGCCGAGGTGTCAGGCAACATGATGGGCACCAGGGGGAGTGTGTATTTCTATCCCGCTGGTGCTCGGATCCCCGCTGCCCGCTCTGACATCCACTTATCTCGAGGGAGGCAATGATCTGATGAGAAACAGAGGATTCACTCTGATTGAGCTGCTGATCGTGGTCGCGATCATCGCGATTCTCGCCGCGATCGCAGTGCCCAACTTCCTGGAGGCACAGACTCGCGCCAAGGTCTCTCGGGCCAAGGCCGACATCCGCAGCATGGCAACAGCCATCGAGGCCTACCGCATTGATTACAACGCCTATCCCAACGATGTCGGCAACGGCTGGCCGTGGTACATCCCGGATTCCGTCAGCACGCCCGTGTCCTACATCACCAATGCAGGCCTGCATGATCCCTTCCGCGCCCACCTGACCTCTGAGTATGCGATGCGATTCCGCTACGTGAATTACATCGCCGGGCGGGATGCTTGGTGCGACTGGGGCGTGATGTTCCCCCCCACCTGCACAACTCCGGCAACGACTGGATGGATCGGTGGTATCCGACAGAGCATCACCGCGGATGCATGGAACGATGCCCGGGACCTCTTTGGCGACTGGAAGATGTCCAGCGCCGGACCCGACCGCACGGCCAGCTTCCCCTTCCTGGATGGCGATCTGGTCTACGATCCCACCAACGGGACCTTGTCCACGGGCGATATCCTCCGCTCGCAGGCCGAGCCTGAGGCGACCCAGCACGAGGCGCCCTGACCCTGAGCCAACTCCGGCATTGAAAGCGCCCCCATCCCGGGGGCGCTTTTCTCTTTCCTCTGGAGATGGAGCGCCGGCGCCCCCGCCGGCATCCGTTGATGATGTGCCAGAACTCCCACTCCTGCACTCAACGCAACAGGATATGGGGGCGGTTCGCGAACCGCCCCACCCCATTCAGCGGGGAACCACGAGATCTCTCTGTGCCCTTGACCTTCTGTGACCCCTCCCCATACAATGTCCATCGAGTGGTCAGGGCCTGAAGAGACCACCTTTGGACACAGGTGTCGATTCGCACCCGAGCACGCCCGGTCTCCCACTCTCCGCTCTGGCACACGTCCTCTGATCATGAGGGAGGATTGACGCCATGAGGCGCACAGGATTCACACTGATCGAGCTGCTCATCGTCGTCGCGATCATCGCCATCCTCGCGGCGATCGCGGTCCCCAACTTCCTCGAGGCCCAGACGCGCGCGAAGGTCAGCCGGGCCAAGGCCGACATCCGCAGCCTGGCCACCGCCATCGAGGCCTACCGGATCGACCACAACGCCTACCCCAACGATGTCGAGCTCGGCTGGCCATGGTACGTCCCCACAGCCCTGAGCACCCCCGTGGCCTACATCACCAACGCCTTTCTCCTCGATCCCTTCCGGACAGCCCCCACCGACTCGACATCGCACCTCACCGGCATCAGCGGCATTCTGACCATGCGGTTCCGATACGTGAATTACATTGCCGGGCGCGACACATGGCCTGTCCCCGGCGGCGGCACCGGAACCCATGGAGTGACCTCCGAGGCCTCCGCTCAGGACTGGCTCGACGGCATCGAGAACTTCGGCCAGTGGAAGCTCTCCAGCGCCGGCCCCGACGGCCGGGCCAGCTATCCCTTCCTCCCGAGCGATCTCATCTACGACGCGACCAATGGCACCGTGTCCCAGGGTGACATCATCCGTTCCCAGAGAGAGCCCGAGGCGACCCAGCACGACGTGCCCTGACCCTGAACACAGAGTCACTGCAGAGGCGCCCCCACCCCATTGATCCTCATCGTGCCGGAATTCCCATTCCGGCACATTTCCCATTGATATGGAGCGCCGGCGCCCTCGCCGGCACCAGCATCCATCGCATCGCCATCGGCTGAAGCCGATGGGAAAGAGGCGCCCGCTGAAGCAGGCTGAATCGAATGATGGAGCGCCGACGCCCTCGCCACAGGCATTCAATGGTTTTCGTGTCGGTCTTTCAGGCCACTGGCTGAAGCGGCTCGACTGAGCTCGCGACTCGACTGAGCTCGTCGAAGTCCGAAGTCCAGAGGCCAAGAGGC
>JAFGKF010000046.1 GCA_016928695.1 Candidatus Sumerlaeota bacterium
CTGACATCGGGTGACGTTGAGTGAAGTCGCGGATCGCTGTGTTCAAACACTCTGTGTCACACATGGCTTATCTTCGGCGACTTGGGCGCGGCTCGCCATTCGAATCCCACCCTCTCCGCCAGTCTGTGCTCCGTGCAGCGCTCCCAGCGGAGCCCTGATCAGGGTCACTGAGTCCCCGTGACACCGAAGAGCCCCTCGAGGGCCGCGATGACCTCGGCGTTTGTCTCGACCTCGATCAGCGGGATGCCGCGCCGCTCGGCGATCGCGGTGAAGAAGTCGTCCTCGTTGCCACCGGACTTGACGATCAGCGCATCGGCCGCATCGGCCACCAACTCGCACAGATCGTCGCTGAGCTCCCCACGCCGGGGGGCGCCCCCGACGTGGACACCGAGGATTTTCACATGGGCCGCGGCGGCCATCGCGAGAACCGCCTCACCGCGCTCGGCCTCTGTGGCGGCGTCCACACCTGCGGCGGCGAGACAATTCGCCGATCCCCCCATCGCCACGATCAGCGTGGCGATGCCCTCGAGGTTCTCTGCCTGCACCTCCTCGACCAGCTCCGATCCGATGCTCGCACGGCGGCAGATCACATCGACGATCGAGCCGTCGGCGCGCCCCACGGTGGTGACGAGGGCAGGGGTGGCCCAGACGATCTCTTCGGGGGTCGAGTCGGTCTCGCCCGACTCCTCGGTCTCCTGCGCGACCGATGCGCCTGAGATGAGCGCTGTCAGGCAGAGTGTGATCAGCCAGGTGAGCCGGGTGTCTTTCATCGAATCACCTCTCCTTCTCCGTTGAGCGTGTGACACCCCCATCCCGCGGGATGTTCAGGGGATCTCAGCGGCGGTGTCATCAGCGGGAGACGAGATTGCTGATCCTGTTGAGAGCGGCAATGAAAATGGGCCTCGCCCTTCATTTCCCCTTGTATCTTGCCTCTTGTGCTCGGCGCCGGACTTTGGCGTCGTTTTGCGGAGGGATCAGGGGCGGGGCGCGCCCCGCCCCTGATCAGCCGACGGGCAGACCGTTTCCCCTCAGGTCCTTGACGAGACCGTGGGTGAGCCTGTCGACCAGCTGGCGAATGGAGGTGGAGCCCTCACCTCCGCCGAGATCATCCCCGCATCTCTGTGGGCCACACACTGCTGCTCCTCCCACTGACTTGACATCGGAGTCCCGCTCCAACCCAGCACACTGAGAGGGGGGGGATATCAAGCAGTGATTCCCGCAGCGTCCTGAGGACCCCAGGCGATCAGAGTGGCTCGACAGAGTCTCGGCTCTTCAGTGATCAGTGGAGAGCCGTGGTGCTGAACGCGGAGACCACCGGCATGTCCGCCGGGGGATTGATCTCGAAGACCCCGTCGCCGATCGGCTCATCGACATCGAGCCAGAGATACTCCTCGGTCACTCGGCTGACGACCTCCGAGGTGGCGGCGCCCATGGTCATCTCGACGCGGCGAAGGAGATCGGATTCCCGGTCGATGGCCAGCGTGAGTGTCAGGGTGGCTCCCCCCCGCTCGGCCGTGATCTCGAACACATCGCAGGTGTTGTCGGCGATCTCGGCGCTGTCCAGTGCCTGAATCTCCCCGAGCTCCTCCGGCCGGAGCGCCGTCAGGGGAGGGGAGGCCATTCCCAGCGCTGCGGGGAGAAGCACTGATGAGCCCATGCCGCACAGGACCAGATCGCGCTCCGAGATCTCCGAGAGATCCGTGGGCGCCTCGCCGACCCTGACCTGGGAGAGGACATTCGACACACAGAGGATCTGCTCCCCGTCGCTCACGATGAGGCCGTCGGTGGTCTCACTCGGCGAGATCACCGAGACGCGGCATCGGTTTGGTCTCTCCAGAGTCACGTCGAAGATCCGGACGGCGGCACGCTCGGAGGCATTTCCCTCCCCGGGGATGCCGGGGATCACGGTCCGCTGATGAATCTCGCCGTGGAGCGTGGTGAACTCAGCCCCCGCCACGCGCTCCACTGTCGCCTCCAGCCCCACGGGATCAGGCCCCTGGGCGGGGATCAGCGCGGTCAGGCTCAGGGCCAGGCAGACAAGAGCGAGTGCACCGAACGCGGGTGCTGTGGTTCTGATCGCGTGGAAATGGGCTCTGTTCATCTCTGGAACTCCCTGAGTGTGAGCGCTGCGTCCACTGTGCACCCGGAGTGGCTCGCTGATCAATCTCTCTCTCAGATCTCCTCTGGTCTGTGGACACCGTAGTGGATCAATTTGTTGTAGAGAGTTCGCTTTGTGATCCCCAGGCGGCGGGCGGTCTCCGCCTTGTTGCCCCCGCAGCGCTCGAGCATGCCCAGGATGTGACGCCTCTCCATCTCGCCGAGGGTGGCGTCGGGCGAGGCGGGGAGCGACCTCGGTCCCCCGTTGCCGTTCGACTCACGGATGGATGCGGGGAGATCCCGGGGTTGAATCACACCCCCCTCACAGAGAATGCTTGCGCGCAGGAGGACATTCTCGAGCTCCCGGACGTTTCCGGGCCAGTGATGGCGCATGAGGCAGGCGAGGGCCTCCTCGCTCAGCGCGGGCGGTGGTGTGTCGCGTGGCAGGCGCTCGGAGAGAATGAGATCGACGAGAGGCCCGATGTCCTCAGGCCGCTCGCGCAGGGGAGCGATCCTGAGGGTGATCGCCGCCAGACGGTGGTAGAGGTCCTCGCGGAATCGCCCGGCGGCCACCTCCACCTCGGGGTCCCGGTTCGTCGCCGCGACGACGCGGACATTCGATGGGATGAGGCGTTTTCCTCCGATGCGTCGGCACTCCTGGAACTGGAGCACACGGAGAAGCTTCGCCTGGAGCTCGGGGGGGGTCTCCGTGATCTCATCGAGAAACACGGTCCCCCCGTCGGCCAGCTCGAAGAATCCAGGGCGCGCCTGGTCTGCGCCGGTGAAGGCTCCGCGCTCATGGCCGAAGAGCTCGCTCTCGATCAGCGATGCGGGCATCGCGGCGAAGTTGAGCGTGAAGAGCGGCTGGTCCGCGCGGGCACTGTGCGCGACGAGACTGCGCGCCACCACCTCCTTGCCCGTCCCGCTCTCACCCGTGATCAGCACCGAGATGTCGGTCGGGGCCACACGCTCGATCATCCCTCGGAGATCCCGCATCAGCGAGGAGTGACCCACGGGGTGCTGGGCAGCGCAGGGCGCGCGGAGAGACCCTCTCGGGGTCACCTGGCTGCGCCGCCTCAGTCTCCCCTGCTCCATCGCCATTTCGAGTGATCGCTCCAGCGCCTGGGGCGGGACGCTCTTCTCGAGGCAATCGCATGCGCCTCGCCGCATGCCGTCCACGGCGCGGGCGACGTCCGAGGGGGGCGAGAGCAGGACCACAGGGAGATCGGGGTGTCGCATCGCGATCTGCTCGAGCACCTGCAGGCTCCCCCTGCCGGGCAGACAGAGATCCAGCAGCACCGCATCGAACTCCCCGCCCGAGAGCGCCCTCAGGCCCTCGGAGCCACCGGCGGCGGTCGTCACAGCGAAATCCCGTCGAGTGAGCTCGTCGCTGATTCTCTCGAGCGGCGTGATCCCGCAGTGAATGACCAGGACACTGCCCCGCGACGGGGAGCGGCGATCCGAAGATCTCATCGCCGCTTGGCCTCGCTGGGAGGTGAGCTGAGCATCGCCGACGCAGTCACAGTGAGAGAGGCCGTCTTCAAGTTCAGGGCCAATCGTGCGCCAATCTGCGGATCACATCACGGGCCGCCGACGATTGCCGAGTGGCACACTTGGTGCTGACCGCAACATGCAATGCGACAATCGCATTCTGGGTTCCGGTGAGGCGGCCCTGTGCTTGGAGGGACGGTGGTCTTTCCCCCACGCTGGGGAGCCACCACACATGACCGCCTCACCAGCCTCTCTCCCAAAGGGCATCGCACACCTCCGGAGCACACCACTGAGGTGAGGATGTCACACCTCAGCTCACCCCCCCTCTGCCCTGTGTCCCCCCCGGTGAGCTCTCGGATCTCCTTCTCGCCGTCGACCCCTCAGGCCTTTGTCACACGGCTGTCACAAGGCGTGTAATTATTTCCTCTCGTGCACAGTCACCCGAGGGACAGACCCCAGAAAAACCGGGAGTGGTCATCGGGGCGCATCAATGCCCGGCGGTGACCAAAGGCCCCTGAATTGAGTGATCCACAGATCACTGAGGAAGCGCATTGGTCATGTGAATCCACTCCCTGCCCCATGAGTCGCCGCGGGGGGTGAGCGGCACCTGCGTTGCATCTGTGAAGTCCGGGACAGGCCTCACGTGTGAGGTCTTCCAGAGACAATGCTGAGGCAAACTTGGGGAAGGTGAGGTCTCTCTCGATGAATTCCCGAATCGCTCTTCTGCTTTCCGTGGTCATGGCGCTGGGGCTTGGCTCCTCCGCCTGGGCTGCCACTGAGGATTCCAAACCCGAGGGCACCGTCTGCGGCGACGGCAATCAGCGCCTCGATGGGGATTGGAACACCGATTTCACCGCACTCTACGGCACCCCTCCCGCCGGCTGCTCGACTTGTCACGATGGCATTCCGGCGCTGAACCCTTACGGTGACGACGCCGACAACGCCTCGGGCGCCAACCGCACCGCCAAATTGCAGGCCATCGAGGGAGACGACAGCGACGGCGACGGCGTCTCGAACATTGATGAGATCAATGCCGAGACGAATCCGGGAGACCCCGGCGACGCGCCGGCGGTCGCCACCCACCTGGGCTCCGCAGCCTGCGCCGGCTGCCACTCGGTGGCCGGTGTGCGTGATCAGTACACCACATGGCAGACCACACTGCACTCGATGATCTACCGCGATCCCTCCCCGTCGACGATTCTCCCGACATGGGCGGGGGTCGTCTCGGTGGAGGACACCGCGGCCGGGCTGGGCCCGATCTGGGTCCAGCTGACGCAGGAGGGCCCCGCGAGTCCGGCCCAGGACTTTGTGGCCACGATCTACAGCGATGCCGGTCTGACCCAGATGGTCGCCGGACCGATGACGGTCGTGCGGGTCAACGGCGCGGCGCACATCGCCGAGAATGCCAACGACGACGACTTCCTCTCGCGCGGGATCGCGGAGGACGACAACCCGATTCTCCCCGGCACACCCCAATACTACCCGGGCGAGTCGCCTTATCTGGGCCCGCAGCTCTACCAGGTCGCCATCGGGGATCAGCACTATGTCCTCCCCATCCAGTTCAACCCGATCCCCGATTTGGACGGCGAGAACGGCGGCTGGGTGGCCTACGAGCTGGGCGACTGGATCGACGCGGGTGACAATCTCGTCCTCGAGGCCCTCGACTCCGATGAGTTCAACTGCGCGGGCTGCCACATGACCGGGATCGAGGAGGTCTCCTTCAACGCGGCCGCCTCCGCCTTCGTCCCCGGCACCGCTCATGAGATCAGTGGGGCCTACGACCTGGTGAGCTCCGGCGTGATCGACGAGTTCGTCGGGTGTGAGGCCTGCCACGGTCCCGCCAGCGAGCATCCCTCGCTCGCTTTCACCCCCGGTCTCGCCAGCGGTGAGCGCGGCGTGATTCGCCCCGACCTTCTCACCGTGGACCAGCGCGTCGACATGTGCGGCGCCTGCCACAGCCGTGGCACCAGCCAGGGCATGGTCAACAGCCAGACACTCCCCTATCCCTATCGGGATGCCGCGCCCCATCGCCCGATTCCGGGCGATGTCTGGGGCGACTTCTTCGTGGACGGCGGCGAGTGGTGGATCGACGAGACCGGGCTCCGGGTCGCGGCGGCGGACAACCAGCAGTACCAGGAGTTCATCGAGACCAACCACTTCAACTTCCAGTTTCACCGACTGACCTGCGGCGACTGCCACGACAGTCACGGCACGGACAACGAGCACGACCTCATCACCGACAATGAGGGCGATCCCGTCGACGGTGCGCGTGGTCTCGGCTCGGCCAACCCGAACAATCTCTGCATCTCATGCCACGCAGGGCACGGGCCGTTCGACAATGCTCTCGCGGACATCAACTTCGAGCGCCACACCTGGCACGATCCGCTGGGCACACACGGGAATCCGGACTGCACCAACTGTCACATGCCCGCGACGGTGACGTCCGCCGTGGAGTACGACATCCACTCGCACTCCTTCCATGTGCTCCTGCCCGAGGTGACGATCAATGATCAGGATCCCAACTCGTGCATGATCATGTGCCACACAGGCAGCCGCCACACCAGCTGGGACTCGGTCAACAGCTCCAGTGGTCCGGTGAACACCGATATCACCGACTGGACCGAGCCCGTGGACGTCACCATCTCGGAGTGGCTGAGGGCGGTGACCCCCTCGTCTGCCGCGGTGACCTTCCACCTCATCGGCAGCCCGGAGTATGTGGCTGTGGGCGCCAGCGATCCCGACTGGGTCGCGGCCCTGGACCACAACGCCGACACCGAGGCGACAACGGGCACGGATGCCTCGCCGTTCGTGATCGATGCAGCTGACATTGTGACCTTCGTCGAAGCGGGACGCTGAGAAGGTCACCCAGACTCTGAGGCAGGCCTCGTCCTGCCCAGATAACCAGTCCAAAGACCCCACAATACCCCAACCCGCGCCCACCCCCGGTGGGCGCGGGTTTTTCACATCATCCGTCAGTGGCGGAGCGCGGTGACGTCGATGCCGAATTTCTCGATGAGGCGGTAGAGCGTCCGCCGATTGATCCCCGCGCTCTGCGCGGAGCGGCTGACGTTGCCCCCGTGCTCGCGCAGCAGATCGACCAGATAGTCCCGCTCGAAGTGGTCGATCAGCTGGCGCTTGGCGCGGTGAAATCCGTGACCCTCCCCCTCATCCGCCGCCCCGGGGGGAGGCAGATGCTGAAGCGCCTCCGGGAGATCCTCGAGAGTGATCAGGGGGCCGTCGGTCAGGACGACGGCGCGCTCGATGACGTTCTGGAGCTCGCGGACGTTTCCTGGCCAGGTGTGAGCCTCAAGGGCCGACATCGCCTCGGGGCTGATGCCCCGGAGCCGCTTGTCAACCCGGCGCCGGAGCGACTCGAAGAAGTGATTCGCCAACATCGGGACATCGCCATAGCGCTCCCTCAGCGGGGGCATGTCGACGGTGAGGACATTCAGCCGGAAGAAGAGGTCCTGGCGGAATCTCCCCTCATCGCAGGCGGCGGTCAGCTCGCGGTTGGTGGCCGAGAGGATCCGGACGTCGACGTGGATCTCCTCGCGGCCCCCGATGCGGCGGAAGCAGCGCTCCTGGACGACCCGGAGGAGCTTGGCCTGGAGCCCGAGGCTCATCTCACCGATCTCGTCGAGGAGCACGGTGCCACCGTCGGCCAGCTCGAAGATCCCCGGCTTGAGTCCCACCGCCCCAGTGAAGGCCCCCCGCTCGTGCCCGAAGAGCTCGCTCTCGAGCAGCGTCTCGGGCAGGGAGACGCAGTCGATCGGAACAAACGGCTTCGAGCGGCGATGACTCGCGCCGTGGAGGCAGCGGGCGGCCACCTCCTTGCCGGTGCCCGACTCCCCCGTGAAGAGCACATTGGCGTCGGTTCGGGCCACGCGGTGCAGCAGGCGGACCACCTCGCGAATCGCGTCGCTCTCCCCCACCAGCGTCTCGCAGCCCCTGGGCTCGCCACCCGCGCCCGACTCACCGCGCTCGGGCTGCGCATCGCGGTGCGCCAGGGCGCGGCGGATGCAGTCGGTCAGCTGCGTTCTCTCAACAGGCTTGGTCAGGTAATCGAAGGCCCCAGCCTTGACCGCCTCGACGGCCGACTCGATGGTGCCGTAGGCGGTGATGATGATCACCGGTGTGCGGTCGTCGTGCTCCATGGACGCCCTCAGGACGCCCATGCCATCGAGCCGGGGCATCTTGAGGTCGGTGAGAACCACGTCGGGCTGATGCTCGGCCAGCAGATCCACGATGTGCTCGGGGTGGGTCGACGTCACCACACGGTGGCCCTCGAACGACAGGATTCGCCGAAATCCCGCGAGCATGTCGGGCTCGTCATCGAGCAGCAGGATGCAGCGGTCGCTCTCAGTGCTCATCCCGCCAACCTCTTCTCCTCCTCGGCGTGAAGGGGAAGATCGACGGTGAAGGCGGTGCCGCTCCCCAGCTCCGAGACCACGTGCAGGCCTCCGCCGAGCTCCTCGATGAGCCGCTTGCAGATGCTCAGGCCCAGACCAGTCCCCCCCTGGCTCTGCTTGGTGGTGAAGAAGGGGTCGAAGATCCTCTCCATCACCTCGGGGGCGATCCCCGTCCCCGTGTCCTCGATGCAGATCAGGGCACGTGGGCACTTGCCATCGCTCAGGGTGGATCGGATCGAGACCCGCCCCCCCTCGGGCATGGCGTCGGCCGCGTTCAGCAGGAGATTCACGAAGACCTGCTGAAGGGCGCTGGGATCACCGAGGATCGGGAGCGGGCTCTCCCCCACATCCGCCTCGATCTTGATCCCGCGCTTCGAGAGCGTGTCGCCGACGAAGGCGAGGCTCTCACGCAGCACCCGCCGGATGTCGAAGCCGAGCGACTGGCGCCGGGGCGACTTGCGGCAGTAGCGCAGAAGGCCCTCGACCGTGTTGGCGATCCGCTGGCTGTGCGTGCGGATGACACCGAGGTCCTCGGCGAGCGAGGGGGAGAGGCCCTGCCCCTCGGCCTCGAGCTCGAGCGCATCCAGATGCGAGAGGATCACGCCGACAGGGTTGTTGATGTCGTGGGCGATACCGGCGACGAGCTCCCCGACGGCGGCGAGGCGCTCGGCGTGGAACACCTCGCGCTGGGAGTCGAGCAGCTGCCGGTGCTTGCGCCGGAGGGTCAGGAGCAGTCCATCGAGACTGGTCGTCAGACGCCTCAGATTCTCGGGGTAGGTCAGCTGGAAGATCTGACAGCGCGAGCAGAGCCTCGCGGTGCCCGAGCCGGCGGCCGCAGAGGGATCGGGCGAGAACAGCGGGCAGGCGACGAGGTTCGGGCACCGGTCCGGCTGGGGTTCGATGTTGAAGGCCTCCGGGATCCCCTCGAGGTCATCGCTTGTCTCCACCACGTCGCTGAGCTGATCGACCATCTCCGCCAGGAGGCCATCGAGGCGCTTCATCTTCGCCGTCTGCAGGGCGGAGTCGGTGATGTCGCGCGTGATCTCAACGGCGAAGGCGGCTCTGCCATCGGGACCGGGCACGGGCAGCGCCATGACCTCGAGGAAGAGAGTCATCTCCTCCTCACCGCGCTCGATCACATACTCCTGCTCGGCGGGTTTGCCTGTCTCCAGTGCACGCGGGACAGGCCATTCGCGGAGCCCCTGTGGCGTGCCCGGGTGCAGGGGATCGGCGCTGTGGCTCTGAAAGGGGCGCAGCTCCTCCGAGGTCCGCCCGAGATCGTTGGCCATCACGCAGTTCAGGGCGTTGTCGTAGACGCGGACCGCATAGGGCAGCCCTGACAGAAGCACGCGGAGAAGCGATTCATTCCCGACATCGATCGGTGCAAGGCGCTCTTTGGACTTCATCTCTGTGATCTCCCTCCGATGTGTGGGATCAGCTCTCCTCCACGCCGTCCCGGGATCGCCCCTGGCGCAGAGACCACCACGCGCCCGTGCCCGCCGCCGCCAGGGCCGCGACCACAAGCACACTCCAGAGGATCATTCTCTGCGTCCCCTCTCCCGCGGTGATCGCGGGGGTGTTGCCCGCGTAGGAGTGGAGACCAGAGAGCACGAAGTTCACTCCGAGGTAGGTGAAGAGCACCGCCGCGTATCCCCCGATGCTCGCCCAGGCCATGCCGACGCCGCGCCAGCCGTGGACCAGGCGCACATGGAGAAAACCCGTGTAGATCAGCCAGGTGATCAGGGACCACGTCTCCTTCGGGTCCCAGGACCACATGCGGCCCCAGGCCGTGTCGGCCCACACGGCGCCGAGGACGATCCCGATGCCCAGGAGGGGCCATCCGAACTGGATCGCCCGGTAGATGTAGAGGTCCAGATCCTCGAGACTCGGCGTCCACCGCATGAGCCGCGGCATGTGGCGCCTCATCAGGTAGAGCACGGCCATCGCGAAGGCGATGGTGAAGGCACCGTAGGAGAGCATCATGCATGTCACGTGGTAGTCGAGCCAATAGGAGTTGAGCACGGCCCGCAGGGGCTCGATGGCGTCGTTTCCGTACACATCCGAGCTCAGGAGCCAGCGGTAATAGATGAAGGAGAGCGCCGCCGCGCTGAATCCGACCACGCGCATGCGATGCATCCCCTCGAAGATCAGGGCGAACAGGATGATGAACACCAGCCCCGTCGTGGTCGCCTCGTACAGGTTCGACAGCGGCATCCGCTGGATCAGATAACCCCGGGCGACCGCGCCGAGCACGTGGATGATCCATCCCGCGCCCATCACGATCATCGCCGCCAGCCACCAGCGGTCGCCCCGCGTCACCAGGGCGATGAAGAACAGAATCGCGCTGACCACGTAGGCGAACGACGCCCAGAAGTAGGGCCTGTGCACCGTGTAGGCGTGGTCGACCGCCAGGCGTGTCGACGACGTGTAGTTCGGCAGGGTCGGCAGCAGGGTGACGAGCGCCTCCGCCGCCGGGCGCGCGGCCGTGGCGTCGTCGGCAGCGACGGCGTCGAACAGGGCCTCGAGGTGGCCGCCGGCCTCTTCGGCGCCGGCGATGCCGAGCCGCTTCGCCTCCTCGACGGTGTGCCAGCCCCCCTCGGGGTCGTTGGGATCGGGGATCAGGCGCAGCGAGGGCCCGAGGTCCGCCACCGCGTTGATCCGGCTGAAGAGGCGCAGCGCGGCGCTGTGGATGGGCTCTCCCTCCTGGGTCGCGAGGAGCACCTGGCGCGCCACGGCCAGGGCGCGCCCCTCCCCCATCACCTGGCCGGTCTGGTCGAAGCGCAGGCAGTCGCCCAGCCGCAGCGTGCGGTGATCGACCGTGATGCCGACCTCCTCGAGCAGCGGCAGCAGCATGTCGCCCTCGACGGGGATCAGCCAGCGGTCGGCCAGCAGGCCCGGGCGCGAGGCGAGGAGCAGCGTCAGCGCCACCTTGTCGTCCTCGCGGATCTGGCGACGCAGTGCGATCTCCCGCAGGCTGTCGCGCGCAAAGGTCGCGAGCGACTTCTCCATGCCCGCCGACTGCACCGCCAGGCGGTCGAACCCTGTCTCGCGCCAGACGTCGCCGAGCCCGGCCGGGGCAGCCACCGCGGTGGCTGTCAATCCCAGCAGGGTCAGGCCGATGAGGATCGCACGGTTCATCCTCTGTCCTCCGTCAGGTCTTTTCCCACGTGATCGAGCAGCTGGGCGAGTCTCGCACGTCGTCCCCGCGCCTGGCCCCCGATCAGGATGCGCTTTCCCGTCGGGTCCACCCAGGCCCAGACGCGGCAGTGTGTGAATCCAAAGGCCACGAAAGGCCCCAGCAGGAACAGCAAAAAGCTCAGGTAGAAGAACACCCTGAGGCCCATGGACTCACGCATGACCGAGAGCCCCGAGTAGGCCGCGGGCAGCCGACCCGCCACAGCGGCGGTGTAGGGACCCACGCTCGGAGTCTCCACGACCTCCGCCTCGGCGGTGGGCTCGGGCAGCTCCGCGGCGGCGAAGAGGTCCCGGACCTCGCCAAGGGTCAGCCCCTCGAGCTCGTGGCGCTCCCCCGCCTCCACCTCGGTGACGGCGACATCGATGGTGATCGGATCCCCCTCACGCCACTCGAGAAGGCTGCTGGGACTGTAGCGCTCGAAGGTGAGCGTCACCGGAAGATCGCTGAACCGCATCTCGCGGAACTGCGCGGCGTAGAAGGCCAGGTCTGAGCCGACGGGCCCACCATGGCTCAGAAGCGTCCACTGAAGAGCGGGATTGGTCATCTCCGCCCCGTCGGAGGCATGCCCCGTGGCGCTGCGGCGATAGTTGGGGTGGAGAGCGTCGATGCGCACCGCCCAACCCTCCGCCCCCGCGTGGGAGTGCGTGTGCGCGGTCGCCGCGCTTTCCTGCTCCAGCGGTCCGCTCGCGACCACGGTTTCACCGCTGAGAACGCGGAACTCGCGGCCATCGGGGGTCTCGAACATGAGATCGGATTGGGGGATCGAGACACGGATGCCGGGTGCGGCATCGAATCGGGGAAGGGGCTGCCCACTCCGCGTATCGGTCAGCTGGATCTCCATCCGCCCCTCGCCGCGGAGCCTGAGATAGTCCCTCTGGTCCATGCCCCCGAAGAACCTCTCCATGTTTCCCCCGAGCGAGTCGTCGAGCATCGCGAAGGACGACTGGCTGAATTTCCAGCCCCGCCATCGGAGGGCCACGTTCATGTTGACCGGGTGGAATGAGGACGTCCCGTCGCCGGGGAAGAGCTCGATGGTCGAAGTGAAGGCGCGGGGGATCTGCGTGTTCGGGAAATAGTCGGCGTCGAAGTCATGGAGCCGGACCGTGAAGGGCATCTCCTCGATGCGACTGCGGCCGGGATTGTCCGGATCGGGGGCCAGGTACCAGTCGCGGGTCATGCCCTCCCCGATCCAGAGCATCGCTCCGCCGGGTGCCCCTCTCAGATGAGCGCTCAGCGAGAGCCAGATGCCTCCCCCCAAGAGCATCAGAATGCCCACATGGGTGATGACGGCGCCCCAGCGCTGGAAGATTCCGCGCTGCGCGAACATCCCCGATCCCTCGCTGGAGACAGGTCCGATGTGCCGCTCGAGGGCCTGCCGCAGGCGCTTGGAATCCCCCCGTCCCGGGATGGTCTTCGAAACAGCGAGTGATTTGAACGCCTCGGGTTGATTGATGACGGGGCGCGACCAGGGGAGCATCAGGGTCAGCCGGGTGGTGTTCCAGGTGGCGGCGATCAGGTTGAGGGCGGTCAGCGCCATCAGGCCGATGAACCACAGCGAGTGGTAAACCCAGCGCTGAGCGGTCTCTGTGTCCCATCGGGACTCGACCAGGGTCCCGATGATGGAGGCCACGGCCAAGCAGATCAGAAGAGCCACACCCACCTTGACGCTTCTGATCAACGCCCACAGCCGCCCCCCCGCGGGGGAAGGCGCGGTCTGAGACGCGGCACTCTGTCTGTTCAAGTTCATATCTGTCAGCGATCTTCGAGTGTGCACAGGCGACCTGCACAGTGTGGCGCACATGCCACACTCTGGCTCTGATTGGCCCCAGGAACCCCCGTTGGCGTGTGCCATTGGCGCATCATTTGGCCGCTCACTGATGTTTGGGGGTCACAGGGCAATCCGTATTCCATCTTGGATTTCCATCGCATGCTGATGGCGATTCGCGTCTCCTCCCCTCTCCGAGCCAGGGGCGCGTTGACAATCCAGGGTCTCGGACGGAACGATTGGCTATGCCTTTGCAATCCATTCCGGGGGATGCCGACTCTCGTCCCCAGGCCTGATCCGATGAACAGAACCTCGCACCCATCCGACCAGCGCTGCCTGCTCCTCATCGACGATGAGCCCGACATGCTGTCGGGTCTCGCACGCATCCTCTCGCTCACAGGCCACCGCGTGGCGACCTCCTCCCGGCCCGAGCAGATCCGGCAGCTGCTCGATGAGCATGCGCCGGACGTGGTGCTGACCGATCTCCGCATGCCGGGGCTCGATGGGCTCGGGGTGCTCCGCGCCACGGTGGAGCACGCGCCCGACATCCCGGTGATCGTTCTGACGGCCTATGGCTCGGTCGACTCGGCGGTGCAGCTCCTCAAGGAGGGGGCCTTCGATTACCTGACCAAGCCGGTGGGGCGCGACAGGCTGATCGAGGCGGTGGAGCGCGCGCTGGTGCAGCATGAGGTGCAGCGTGATTTCAACGCCGACCCGGAAGCTCAGCGCGAGAAGCTGGGCTGCGCGGGACTCGTGGGGCACAGCGAGGCCCTCCGCCACACCGTCGCGCTCCTGCGCAAAGTGGCGCGGACGGATGCGAACGTCGTCATCACGGGGGAATCGGGAACGGGCAAGGAGGTGGTGGCCCGCTGCCTCCACTCGGTGAGCCACCGCACGTCGAAGCCGTTCATCCCCGTCGACTGCGCCTCTCTGCCCGAGACGCTGCTCGAGAGCGAGCTTTTTGGCCACGAGCGGGGCGCCTTCACGGGGGCCATCGCGCAGAGGCCGGGCGTCTTCGAGCTCGCCGATGGCGGCACCCTGCTGCTCGACGAGATCGGGGAGATGAGCCTCTCGCTGCAGGCCAAGCTTCTCCGCGTCGCCCAGGAGCAGTGCTTCCGGCGAGTCGGCGGGCGCGAGGAGATCGGAGTCAACGTCCGCATCCTCTCGGCCACCAATCGCGATCTGGCCCGGGCCTGCGAGGAGGGGATCTTCCGGCAGGACCTCTACTACCGCCTCAGCGTCATCACCGTCCCCCTTCCCCCTCTGCGCGATCGCCAGGGCGACATCAGGATACTCGCCCATCACTTTCTCGAGTCGTTCATGCGGACAGCGGACAAGAGGATCGAGGGCTTCACCCCGGAGGCGGTCGCCTGCCTGGAATCGCATCGCTGGCCCGGCAATGTGCGCGAGCTCCAGAACGTCATCGAGCGCGCCACGGTGCTCTCCGATGGTCTCCTGATCACTCCTGACGATCTGCCCGATGAGATCGCCCATCGGAGCGGCGTCTCCCCGCCCTCCATGGGCTTGGACTCCGTCTCCTCGTTTCACGCGGCCAAGCGCGACGTGGTCCAGCGCTTCGAGCGGGATTACCTGGTCGAGCAGCTGCGCCGCGCGCACGGCAACGTCTCGCGCGCCGCGCGCGATGCGGGGATGAACCGGCGGACGCTCTACCGCCTGATCGAGAAATTCGACATCGACGTCGAGGCGATCCGCCTCGGCGAGGCGGGCTGAATCGCCGCCGCCACACCCCTCGAAATCAGAGACCCCCCAGCCACAGCACTGTGACACGTCTGCCACGTGGGGGTGAGAATTTGCCCGCGAAAACAGGCCCCTGAGGTCACTCGGCTCTCTCTCTCAGGGGAATGGGATTTGCGCTGGGGGGGCGGCAGGCAGACGCCGGTCCTCGGAGAGGAGCCCCTGCCACGCCCTCGCCGCAGGGTGATGTGATGGACGCGAGGTGTTCAATCCCACACATGGCCTCGCAGCCGCAGATTCTGATCTGGGCGGGTGACGCTCAGAGAGCCCAGTGCATCGAGGCGGCCCTCGGTGAGCTCCTGGAGAGCGGGGCGATCGTCTGCCATCACCAGCAGGCCCCCGAGGATGTGATCGCCGCCGTGCTCGACAGCCGCGCCGATCTGCTGATCGCCGATCTCGGCGAGGTGGGGCCCCGCGGCGTGACCACGCTCAGGAGCTGTCGGCGCGTGTGCCCGAGGCTGCGGCTGATCGCGATCGCCACCGCTTTCAACGAGCACTTCCGCCGGGGCGTCTTGCCGCTGGGTGTCCATTTTTACCTGGCAACTGATTTCGTGGAGGAGGAGCTTCAGGAATCGGTCCGAAGCGCGCTGGGGCTCTCACCCCGCGGCGCCGCGCCCTGAGCGCTGCGCCGCCGCCCGGAATCCGCAGCCTGTGCGCTGCCCCACCCCGAGGAAACAGAAGGAGAAAGGGATCATGGAGAGGAGAGCCTGGAGAGCCCCCCGACGATTCATCTTGTCAGCGCTGACCTCTCTGGCCCTGGTCCCCCTGACCCAGGCCCAGATCACCGGATCAGCGCACGATCTGTCACCGCTCGACCCCGATCGACGTCTGTGCATCTTCTGCCACACACCGCACGGTGCCGACACCAGCGTGGCCGACGCCCCGCTGTGGAATCACGCGACGACGAATCAGAACTACGTGGTGTACGACAGCCCCACGCTCGACGCCACCGTCGGGCAGCCGGTCGGCGCCTCGCGCCTCTGCCTGAGCTGCCATGACGGGACAGTGGCGGTCGACGCCTTCGGGAGCTCACCGGGGAGCTTCTTCCTCGGGGGGCCGGGGGCCGTCGGCTCCGATGGACTTCTCAACGACCACCCGATCAGCTTCCAGTACACCGACTCACTGGCGGTCCAGGACGGCGAGCTGCATCCGCCGTCGGTGACCTCCTCGCTGCTCGGCAGCACGATCGACGACGATCTGCTCTTCAATGGGAGCATGGAGTGCAGCTCCTGCCACGACGTCCACCGTGGTCCCGCCGCCGCCGCCGTCAATGATGCCCTGCTGATGATCCCGCAGACGGGGAGCACGCTCTGCCTGGTCTGTCACAACAAGTGAGCGGCGATGTCATCCCATGCTCGCCGTCTGCTCGCCCTGAGCCTCTGCGCCCTGGCCGCCTGTGCGCGGGTGCCCGAGGAGCCTCCGCGGCCTCCGATTCTCTACCCCCCGCCGCCTGACGCCCCCCGGGTTCAGTATCTCACCTCCATCCGCTCGGTCACCGACATGCCCCGGGCCACCTCGCGCCTGGCCGACATCGTTCTGGGCCCGCCCGAGGAGGGAATGCGCGTCTGGAAACCCTACGGTGTGGCGATGGCGGGGACGCACCTCTACATCTGCGACACGATCATCAACAACGTCCTCATCTTCGACTTCGCCGACGGAAGCGCGCGGAGCCTGAGCACCAACCTGGGCGCCGACGTCCTCCGCAATCCGATCAACATCGCGGTGGCAGACGATGGCACCAAGTATGTCGCGGACGCGCTGCGTGGGCAGGTGGTCGTCTTTGGCCCCGATGATCGCTATCAGACTGCGTGGGGCACCCCCGAGGAGATGACGCCCTGCGACGTCCTCGTCGTCGGCGACCGGCTCGCGGTGGCCGATCTCCTCGACGATGAGATCGAGATCTGGGATCGCCGGACGGGCGAGCGGCTGTCCTCCTTCGGGGGCCCGGGCTCCGGACCCGGTCAGTTCCGCGCGCCGACGAATCTGGCGCTCTCACCCGACGGCACGCTGTGCGTCAGCGAGACGCACGGCTTCCGAGTGCAGCGTCTGACGCTCGAGGGCGACCCGATCCTGACCTTCGGGGAGATCGGGACTGGCTTCGGGCAGTTCACGCGCCCCAAGGGGGTGGCGGTGGACCCCGCGGGGCGGATCTGCGTCGTCGACTCGGCCTTCTCCAACGTCCAGATCTTCACCGACTCCGGCGAGCTGCTCATGTTCTTCGGGGGAGCGGGCCCCAACGTCTCGAATCTCGACCTGCCCGCGGACATCGAGATCGTGACCGATCCCGTGTCGCTCGCGCTCTTCGAGCCGTTTGTCGCGCCGGGCCGCCACATCTCTCATCTGTTTCTCGTGTCGAGCCAATTCGGAGTGCCGCGGATCAACGTCTACGGCTTCCTGGATGAGGGGGAGACCCCCACCGATCACGGCCGGCCGGTTCCATGAGAGCGGAGGGAGGCGATCAGCCGGAGAGAAGCGGCCACCGATGGTGGCGCTGGGCCCTGGCCGCGCTCGTCGTCTCGCTGATCGCCTGCTCCGCACAGACGCGTCATCGCATTCTCTCCACTCTCTTCGACGGTGTCCCCGAGCCGGGCGCCTCCGCCGCCCCTGAGCCGACCATGGCACGGCTGATGAATCCCGATGGCGCCGCGGCGGACTCCGTGATCGAGCGTGAGATCCATTGGACGTCGGTGCACAGACCCTATGCCCAGGGGGCCTGCGACGCCTGCCACCGGGGAGAGATCACCGAGGCGGTTGCGGCGCTCAGCGACGGCCAGTGCCTGAGCTGTCACTCCACGGAGATGCTCTCGGGGGGGTGGGATCATGCCCCGGCGGCCCTTGGTCTCTGCAGCCTCTGCCATGTGGCGCACGTCTCGATGCACCCGGCGCTCCAGTCTCAGGCGCAGCCTGAGCTCTGCATCTCCTGCCACGCCGATCCCACGCTGATGACCTCCATCGAGGTGCACCGCGGCGCTGGGAATCAGCGCTGCACGGCCTGCCACGATCCGCACCGCGGCTCGCCGGTGGCGCTGGGGAGTGGCGTGAGGTGATCGGGAGGTCGTGCGCCAGCCCATGGCTGCTGTCCGCTCCCGGGGCTCTGCTGGCGCTGGCGCTGGCGCAGGGGATCGCCGCCCAGAATCACCGCGATCTGCGCCGGGTCGAGCCCCAGCCGTTCGCCGTGACCGACTGGGGGGGTGAGCTGGGCTTCGAGTTCATCTGGCGGCGGGAGGAGCAGACGTCGGACCGGGGCAATGATTTCTCCCGCGAGCTCCGGCGCTTCGAGGAGTGCATCGAGCTGACCGCCGAGGGATTCGTCTATCACCCGCTCTTCATCGAGTACGACGCGCTGGTGCGGTTCGGACTGCTGCAGCACCGCTTCGAGGCGGACCCGGGCGACAGCGGATCGGACAATCTCTTTCTCAACGAGTACGACATCACCGTGCGCGTGCTCCAGGAGAAGCCGGTGAGCCTCCGGGTGCGCTCGCAGCGCCGCGACGACGTGGTGCGCGACCTGTTCAGCGACGTGATCGAGTTCGAGGAGATGTCCCACGGCATCGATGTGATCTTCACCAACTCGCTCATCCCCTCGCGCCTGAGCCTGACACACCGAGACTATGAGCAGCGGGGTTTCTCGTCGGACTCCGACTCCACGCTGGACACGGTGGAGTGGGTCTCGCACCTGCTGCCCGCATCGCGTGCGCCGACCGACTTCCACTGGCTCCACCGCGACTACGGGGAGGACTTCACGGGCCGCAACAGCGGGATCACTCTGCGGCGGAGGACCGATCTGACGAGCCACGACCTCAGCGCCACGAATGTCTGGCGCATCGACCGCGACGGGCGCCTGCGACTGACGACCTCGGGGCGGTTCTACGACCAGACGGGCTCGACCGAGGTGCGTCAGTGGCGCGCCAGCGAGCGCCTGGACTATGAGATCACACCCCGTCTCGACAGCCACCTGAGCTACGCCTACGACCAGGTCGAGACCGAGGCCCAGACCACCCGGACACACCGCGCCCGGGCGGGGCTCCACCACCGCCTGTACGAGAGCCTCGACACCTTCGCGGAGGCCCGCTGGCGCAACACGTCGTTCGGCGGGGGGGATGATGAGACCTCGGTGGGGGGCGGCATCCGATTCGCCTATCGCAAGCGGACGCCGCGGGGCCTGCTGTCGGCGGGCTACAGCTTCGACGTCGACCGGATCGACCGCGGCGCGGGGGGCACGAACCGCTCGGTGACGGATGAGCAGGTCGTGCTCCTCGACGGTGTGATCACGTTTCTCGAGCGCTCAGACATCCTGATCAACTCGATCGTCGTCTCCGACGTCACGGGCCTGATCGTCTATGTGCGCGACCTGGACTATCGCATCATCCCCGTGGGCGATCGCTTTCAGATCGAGCGGATCTTCGGCGGCGCGATCGCCAACGGCGAGCTGGTGCTGGTCGACTACACCTATTTCCAACCCGTGGACGTCGCCTACGTTCAGATCGCGCAGTCGTTCAATGTCCGCCACGACTGGCAGCGGGGGCTCCTGGAGGGCCTGGCGCTCCAATACCGCCTCGCGGACCTGCGCAGCTCGGGTGACACGGGGGGAATCGATCTGCTCGAGTTCACAAGCCACACCTTCGGGATGAACTATCGCTGGCGCTGGCTGGAGTGGATCGAGGAGGTCGAGATCTTCGACGCGAACATCTCCCCGCGTAATTCGCTGCGCAGCGCCCTCCACGCCCACTTCAGCCCCTGGCACCGGACCCGGGCGCGGGCGGGCATCGAGTATCTGATCATCGACTTCACCGACTCGGGGGAGGAGGACACCGATCTCCTGACGCTGAGCACCGACCTCCGCACGCAGCTCGGGCGCCGCACCGAGTGGGAGATCGAGGCGCTCTACCGGGTGGAGCGTGGCCGCAACGACGAGGACAACTTCGGTGTCGCGAGCACCCTCCGCTGGGCCTGGCGACGCCTCACCGCCGAGGTCGGATTCCGCTGGGAGATCCGCGACCGCTCTGGCACGGAGCGTGATGACATCATAGCCTTTGTGGCGGTGACCCGTGAGCTCTGAGCCCAGACCCCGCCGCCGGTGGACCCGGGCACTCGGGGTGAGCCTCGCCCTGGCCCTCGCCCTGTCGCTCAGCATGTGCGCCCGCCGTGGCCCGTCGGGCCCGAGAGCGGACGCGTCCCTCGACATGGTCTGGCCCGCGCCGCCCGAGCCCCCACGCGTGCGCCTGCTGCAGATTGTCGAGTCCCCCCAGGACCTGATCGCCGGTGGGGGGCTCTGGGCAGGGCTCCAGTCGATCGTGGCTGGCGAGCCGACCGAGCGCCTGGCCACGCCGAGCGCCCTGGCGGTGAATGAGTCTCTCGGTCTGGTGGTGGCGGATCCCGGTGTGCCGGGCGTGCACATCTTCGACTGGGTGAGGGACGAGTATCACCTGGTCCAGGGTGATGACGAGCACCCCCTCGTCTCCCCCGTGGGCGTGGCGATCACACCCGACGGCGTGATCTGCGTGAGCGACTCCGCCCGCGGGGCCATCGTGCTGATCTCGGCGGACGGCGAAATCACCGGTGAGATCACCGACCCCGGCCGGCTTCTCCGGCCCGCCGGCCTCGCCTTCGATCCCGAGAGCCGGGAGCTGATCGTCGTCGACGTTCTCGCGCACGGCCTGAAGCGCTACACACTAGGCGGTGTGATGACGCTGTCGTGCGGTGGCCAGGGGATCGAGCCGGGGCAGTTCAACTTCCCAACCCATCTCTTCCGAATGGCGGACGGTCGACTCGTGGTGACCGACTCGCTCAACTTCCGCCTCCAGGTGCTCAGCTCCACGGGACAGCCCCTGGCGATGATCGGCAGGCTGGGTGATGCCCCCGGCTGCCTGGCGCGGCCGAAGGGTGTGGTGGCCGACAGCGAGGGCAACATCTGGGTCGTCGACGCCCAGTTCGAGAACATCCAGGTCTTCGATCCGGTGGGACAGCTCTTGCTTCACTTCGGCGGTGCGGGTCAGGCGCCTGGCCAATTCTGGCTCCCGGCGGGGCTCGCGATGGATGGTGAGAACCGCCTCTTCGTCGCCGACACGCACAACCGCCGCGTTCAGATCTTCCAGTGCATGCCTGGACCCGAGGTGATGCCATGAGAGTCGACGTGAGACCCCACTGGTCCCCGCTGATGGTGACGGCAATCACTCTGCTCGCGGCCCTCCCCTCCGCGTGGGCGGGGCTGAGCGTTGTCGACTCGCCCCACAACCTCTCGGTGACGGGGCCGGGGCCCATCCACGCGATCAGCGAGGATCGGATCTGCATCTTCTGCCACACACCGCACGGCAGCCGCACCTCGGCGCCGCTCTGGAACCGGAACGACTCGACCGCCTCGTACCAGCCCTATGAGAGCTCGTCGCTCGACGCCGCCCCGGGGCAGCCGACGGGCACCTCGAAGCTCTGCCTCTCCTGCCACGACGGAACCATCGCGCTCGGTCAGCTGGTCTCGACGTTTCAGGTGATCCCCATGACGGGCGGCGTCACCACACTGCCGCCGGGCCACGGGCTGATCGGAACGGATCTGCGCGACGATCACCCGATCTCGTTCGTGCCCGTCCTCGGCAATCCCGAGCTGGCGCCGCCCTCGGCCTGGGGCGAGGCCCTGAGGCTCGACGCCCTCGGGGAGTTCCAGTGCACGACGTGCCACGATCCCCACGACAACGTCTACGGCGACTTCCTCACGATGGACAACACGGACGGGGCGATGTGTCTGGTCTGCCACACTCTGACCGGCTGGCCCAGCGCCTCGCACGCCGACGCTCGCCTCAGCGCGGTGGTGCTGCCCCAGCACATCGGTCCCATCCCCGGTGGGTGCGCCGTCTGCCACGTCCCCCACGGGGCAGGCTTCCCCCCGCTGCTGCGCGGAGCGTCCGCGGACGAGGCGGTCTGCCTCGCCTGCCACAGCGGCAATGACCCGAGCGCCCCCAACATCGCCGCGGCGCTGCGTCTGCCATCGGGGCACTTCGTCGACCGCCACCGCGGGGAGCACCGCGCGGACGAGTCGCCGAGCGAGGCGGCGACCCACGCCACGTGCGTCGACTGCCACAATCCCCACCGCTCGATGAATCGGCCGTCGCGCGACGCACTGGTGATCAGCGGTGCCCTGGAGGGCGTGCGCGGTGTGACGCTCTCCGGCATCGAGGTGGACGAGGTGCAGTTCGAGTATGAGCTCTGCCTGCGATGCCACAGCGGGCGCCAGGCCGAGCCGTGGGGCTTCCCCGTGCGGCGTCAGCTCGAGCAGTTCGACCTCGCCCGCGAGATCGATCCCGGCAATCCGTCGTTCCATCCCATCGCTGCGCCGGGCCAGAATCCCGACGTCCCGAGCCTCCTCCCGCCGCTGACGGAGGGGAGCCAGATCCAGTGCACGGACTGCCACAGCGGAGGGCAGAGCGGTGTGGCGGGACCTCACGGATCGATGCACGACGGACTCCTGGCCGGGGAGAACCAGACGGGCACGGGGGTGAGCGAGAGCCCGCGCGCGTATGAGCTCTGCTATCAGTGCCACAGCCGCTCGAGCATCCTCGCCGACCAGAGCTTCCCCGAGCACCGGCTTCACATCGTCGAGGCGCAGGCGACGTGCTCGGCCTGCCACGATCCCCACGGTGTCAGTCTCACCCAGGGCGACCCGATGAATCACACGCACCTGATCAACTTCGACATCTCCGTTGTCGACCCCGATCCCACGTCGGGGCGCAGGGAGTTCGTCGACATGGGAACGCAGGCGGGCACCTGTTATCTCACCTGCCACGGGCGCGTCCACGGGCCGGAGGGGTACTGATGCGCCGCGGCCTCTGGATCATCGCCGCCGTGTTCGCTCTCACCGTGGGGGAGGTGTGCGCCGCCGTTCCCCTTGTGGGGTGCGAGCCCGCCGGTGTGCTCGAGCCCTCCGGCGATCTCGCGCTCGTCATGCCCAGCGCCGCGATGGAGATGGCCGATGGCCGATGGGCCATTCTCGATGGCGTCAGCGACCGCATTGTGTTCACCGACGCCGAGGGGCATGGGCTCTCGAGCATCGGTGAGAGTGTTCTCAGCTCGCCACTCGGGCTGACGCTGGATGACGAGGATCTCCTCTGGGTGGCCGACAGCGGCAATCGCCGCGTCGTCGCGCTGACCCCGGAGGGGGATCTGGTCGGGGACTATCCCCGCCCCGATGATCCCGCGTTCGACCCCGTGGATCTGGCATTCGATCGCGATGGCTCGACGCTCCTCGTCGTGGACAACGACGGGCACCGCGTCGTGAGCCTCGACACGGAGACCGGCCAGTGGGGGGAGGTCTGGGGAGAGTACGGCGAGGGATTCGACCAGTTCAATCACCCCTTCTCCATCGACGTCTCCGCCACGGGGCGGCGTGCGGTGGTCGACGTTCTCAACAGCCGCCTGATGATCCGCGACCCGTCGTTCGACTTCACCTTCGAGATCCGCGACTGGGGCGTCGACGCGGGGCAGCTCTATCGCCCGAAGGGCGTGGCGATCGACAGTGGGGGTCGGATCTTCGTCTCGGACAGTGTGCTGGGTGTCGTCCAGGTCTTCGATGCCGGCGGTCTCCTGGTCGGCGTCCTGGCCGACGGCGATGAGGTGCGTCACCTGCGCACGCCCACGCGCCTCAGCCTCGGCCGGCAGGGGCGGCTCGCGGTCGTCGAGATGCGCGCCAATCGCATCTCGCTCTGGGATGTGGAGCCATGAGGCGAGGGGCGCTCATCTCCGCTCTTCTCCTGGCGACCGTGGCCGGTCTGCCGGGCCAGACGGCGGACTCCTCCCGTGAGTGCGCGATCTGCCACATCACGTGGATGTCGACCTTCCTCGACGAGCAGCGCGACGCCGATCTGATGGCGATGCCCGAGGGCCCGATGGTCAACGACGAGGACATGTGCTTCTCGTGCCACGACGGCTCCATCGACGATGCGCGCGAGCTCGTCTTCCTGGAGCATGGCCACCGGACGGGCATCACCCCGGATGACGGGATGACTGTTCCCCGGGAGCTGCCCCTCGATTCGCAGGGTCAGATCCTGTGCGCCACATGCCACACCGCCCACCGCGTCGATCCCCACTCGGCGGACGATCGCATCTCCTTCTTCCTGCGCATGCCCAATCCCAACTCCGAGCTCTGCATGGCCTGCCACGGGGAGAACGCGGAGCACGCGGGCGCGCGCAACCACCCCATCGGCGTCGATGTGGAGGGGGACTGGCCCCCGGAGCTCACCGAAGCCCTCGGCATGCGCGGCCGCGATCACGATGTGACCTGCCAGTCGTGTCACGCACCCCATGGCTCGGGGCTGAGCGATCTCCTCGTGATGCCGGTGGGGCAGAGTGAGCTCTGCACCACCTGCCACAGCGGGCACCTCGCCGCGGGTGCGGGCGAGTGGCCCCCGAGCCACCCGGTCAACCTGATCCCTGAGGAGGGGACGGACATCCGCCGCCTCGTCGAGCACGGCGGCCGCCTGGGTGAGGGGGGACGCGTCGTCTGTCTCTCGTGCCACAGCACGCACCGGGGAGTGGCCGACGGTGGCGTTCTCGTGATGGACAATCGCGACGACGCGCTCTGCCTGCTCTGCCACGATGAGATGACGAGCCTCGGTCACACGCCCCATGCGTTGGCCTCGACTGCCTCTGAGCTCTCGAATGTCCAGGGACGTCCCGCGGCCAGCGCGGGGAGCTGCTCGGGTTGCCATCTGCCCCACGGGGCGATGGGTCCGATGCTCTGGGCGCGGGAGCCCGAGCCGGGCGCGAGGGGGCAGGCGGCACTGTGTCTCTCATGCCACAGTGGAGCCCACGGTGACGACATTCCTTCACTGACGAATGTCAATCACCCGCGCGACATCGCTCTGCCCGCGGGCATGGGCAGTGGCTCACTGCCGCTCTTCGGCGCCGACCTGCATCCGAGCACTGAGGGGAACCTGGTCTGCTCGACGTGTCACCTGATCCACGATCTCCGCGAGGGCGCGGCGATCTCGCAGGGCGCGGAGGCCACTCTCCGCCTGGACAATGCCGGTGATCAGCTCTGCCGGCAGTGTCACGGGGCGGAGTGGGACACGGTGAGCGGCGGCCACCACGACCTGACCGCGATGCAGGGGCAGGGGCTCTGCTCGCAGTGTCACACGGTTCACCGAGGATTCGGCCCCCACATCTGGTCGCGACCTCTCGGCGCGGGTGATGCCCCGGCCGAGCAGCTCTGCGGCTCCTGCCACGGCGATCCTCACATGGCGGAGGCCTCGCCGCCGTCGAATCATCTCCATCCCGTGGCCGGGGGATCGCCCGCGATGGGCGAGGGCTCCGTCGTCCCGCTCTTCAACCGCGCGTCGGCTCAGCGAGATGCTGAGGGGGCGATGACCTGCCTCTCCTGCCACGATGCTCACCATCTGCCGCGCGATGCGACGGAGGCGACGCGGCTCTCCACGCGCGGGGAGTCGCCGCTCTGCCGGTCCTGTCACTCCGAGGCGGCGGCGCTGCGCGAGAGCGCTCACGGCAGGGTCGCCTTGCAGATGGGCGACACCTGCGGCGCCTGTCACCGTTTCATCGACGAGGATGGGAGCGGCGTGCGATTCGGCACGGCTGGCGCGATCGCCGAGTCGGGCGACGCTCTCAACTCGCTCTGCCTGACCTGCCACGCCTCGGGGCATCGCATGCTCGATGCGCATCCGCTCGCCGAGGCCTTGGACCTGGAGGTTCAGCCCGCGCATCTGCCGCTCTTCGACGCCACCGGGGAGCGCAGCGACGAGGGCCACATGACCTGCGCGACCTGCCACGAGCCCCACGGCTTCCATGCGGAGGGCGATCTGCTCCGCCCCGCCGAGGGCGACGACCCCGCGCTGTGCACCGACTGCCACCGTGCTCAGCGGTCGGTCGCGGGGACGGATCACGATCTCCGCATCACGGCCCCCGGGACCGAGAACCAGTGGGGCCAGCGGGCGGAGGACGGCACGGTGTGCAGCGCATGCCACACCGCTCACCCCCGCGAGCCGATGCCGCTGCTGTGGGGAGGTCCACTGGGCGAGGGCGCGGACTTCGTCTCGCGCACCTGCACGGGGTGCCACCGCGAAGGCGGGGCCGCGCGCCCCGTCCCCCATGCGACACCGAGGCATCCGGAGACGGCCGTGGCCTTCTGGCTGGAGGGCGGGGCCTCGGGCGACGGGGCCATCACCTGCGCCACCTGCCACGATGCGCATCACTGGGGGGCGGAGCCACCAGGTGTTGACAGTGAGGGGGATCTTCTGACCAGCTTCCTGCGGCGAGGTGTGGCGGCCCAGATCTGCTCCCAGTGCCACGGGCGCGAGGCGATGGTCCGGCACTTGCTCTTCCACCGGGGGCAGAGATGGGGACAGTCGGCTCTCGTCCCCCGGGAGACTGACCAGTGAGAGGGCGAATGCGAGCAGCCTTGGCAGCGGCGGTGGCCTCCCTGGTGGCCGTCTCCGCTCTCGCCGAGCTCGACGATGAGTCGTGCCTCCTCTGTCATCAGTACGACGGTCTCGCCTTCAGCGGGGCCGAGGGCGAGCCCATTCACCACTTCGAGGTCGACCCCGATCTCTGGCTCCAGAGCGTCCACGGGGGCGTCGCCTGCCGCGACTGCCACCGCGACGTGCAGGAGCTTCCCCACGGAGCCGTGGAGCGGGTCAACTGCGCGGTGACCTGCCACGTGCTGGATCCCTCGACGAACCGCCCCTTCACGCACGCCCCTGAGATCGGCCGCTTCGAGTCGAGCGTTCACGGCGCGGGGCGGGCGGATGATCCGTATCCCGAGGATCGCCCCACGTGTCTCGACTGCCATCAGAACCGCCTCTTCGCGGCGCATGAGGGGGCGTGGGGCGCCACCGATCAGCTCGTCCAGGAGACGCTCGTCCGATGCCGCGGGTGCCACCAGGATCCCGCATGGAGCGAGTACGTTCTCTCCCACGTGATGCACCGCATGCGTCGCCGCCGTCCCCCCGAGGAGGTGGTTCAGCTCTGCACCTCCTGCCATGAGGACGTCGAGCGCATGGCGCGCCACGGTCTCGTCCCGATGTGGGACTTCCGCGACTCCTTCCACTGGCGGATGATTCTGCTCGGCGATCCCGACGCGCCCGACTGCCTCTCGTGCCATGTGCCCGTCGGCTACTCGGCCCACGAGATCCACCACCGCGACGATCTGCGCTCGGCCATCAACGTCGAGAATCTGCGGGCGACGTGCAGCAACCCCGGCGGCGCGCAGCGGTGCCACACCGGTGCGACGCAGGCGTTCGCCGAGGCGCGCATCCACTTCTCGGATCGCCGCGCCTTCGAGATCATGCAGGACGAGTCGCTCGATCCGGATGTCCGCGCGCTTCTCGCTCAGCGCATCGAGAACCAGGAGGCCTTCATGCGCGCCGACGAGTTCCGGTTCTGGATCCTGGGGCTGATCAGCCTCCTCTACAAGGTGATGATCGGCGCCGTCATCGGCGGGATGATGGTCCACCAGATCCTCGACTTCATCGCCCAGCTGCGTCTGCGCAGGCGAAAGGCCCGCGCGCGGGTCGGTGTGGGAGGTGACGCCTGATGGCCACGGCGCCCACCATCCCCAGCCATCCCATGGATGATCACGAGCTCGTCTTCGTCCGGCTCAACAAGCACGAGCGCGCGCAGCACGTGCTCTTCTTCGTCTCCTTCCTCCTCCTGGCGGTGACCGGCTTCACGCTGCGGCTGCCCGAGGACTGGATGCGCCGCCTGGGTGAGATCGGCATGGGCTACGAGGCGCGCAGTCTGGTCCACCGCGCGGCGGGGATCGTGATGATCCTGGTGAGCCTGGCGCACATCTACTACGTCCTCTTCATCCGCGAGGGCCGCGAGTGGCTGCGCGACATCTTCCTCCGCCCGAGCGACATCGGCGAGGGGTTCCGCAACGTTCAGTTCTACCTGGGGCTTCGCCGCGATCCCCCGCGCTTCGGCCGCTTCAACTACAAGGAGAAGATGGAGTACTGGGCGCTGTTCGTCGGCAACACGCTGATGTCGATCACCGGCCTGATGATGATGTTCGAGTATCTCTGGCCCCAGCTGGCGCTCGACATCGCCGCCCTGGTCCACCGCATGGAGGCGATCCTCGCCTGCCTGGCCATCATCGTCTGGCACATGTATGAGGTGCACCTGCGCCCCGGCCGCTTCCCCCACAGCCTCGTCTGGTTCCACGGGCTCATGGACGAGGAGGAGATGGAGGAGGAGCACCCGGCGCACCTGGAGGAGCTGAAGAGGCGGGGTGGCAGCCGCGTTCTCCGCATCCACCGCGAGCGGCCCGAGGGGGGCGATCATGAGTGAGCCGAGGCATCCCCGCGCCGCCTGCCAGACGTGGATCGCATGCCTGATGTGGCTGCTGGGCTATCCCATGGCCGTCCTCTTCTTCGTGCTCACCGTCTGGCTCATCTATCTCCTCTACTTCGACAGGAGCTGGGAGGAGGCGATGATCAGCCGCCACACACGGCGCGAGACCCACGCCGCCGATCAGGCGCAGATCGAGGCGCGCCGCAGCCAGTTCCACATCCAGATCCCCTACTCGCTCGACACGCTCGTGGATCCGCCCGTCTGCGTCACCTGCCACACCGCCTATCCCCACAGCGAGAACACGCGGACGCGGGCCTACCTCAACGCCCATGGCACGCACCTGGCCTGCGAGACATGCCATCATCGACCCGATGCGTCCGAGGAGATCGTGTATCGCTGGATCGACGACTCGACCGATCAGATCGTCTCCTCGGTCACCGGCTCCCGCGGCGTCTACGGCGCCCACGTCTATCCCTGCCGCGTCGGCAGCGGCGAGCAACTTCGGCGCATGGGCAAGCGCGTCAGCGAGCCCGAGTGGGGCGCGCTGGCCGAGCGCGCGGAGGGCCTGACCCTCGAGCAGCGCCGCGCCATCTGCGATCCCGCGCACGACGAGCTCCAGGGCGAGCCGATCGGATGCTCCGAGTGCCATCGACCCGACGGGCCGCTCGACTTCGCTGCGCTCGGACACGGCGAGCGCATGGCGCAGCGGCTCGAGAATCTGGAGGTCGTCCAGATGCTCGAGAGCGCCGCGGAGTTTCATTTCCCTGACATCCGAGGGACCCGGAGCCCCTGAGTCGGACGTCCCATGAGGCTCCTCCGCTCATCCGCAGCCGCTCTCATCGCCCTGACGCTGGGCACATGGCCGGGCGTCACCCAGCCGCCTTCGGCTGTGCCATCCGCCAACCTTCCCCCCAATCCCCACTGGCGCTCCGGGGAGTGCTCGCTCTGCCACGGCGAGGGGGAACCCGCGAGCATTTCCGCGCCCGACTGGGAGGCGGTCTGTGCGAGGTGCCATGATCTCGAGAGCATTGGAGCGCAGGTCCACCCCTTCGGCTTCGAGCCTGGGGCACTCCTTGACCGGATGATGTCGAACGGCGTGCCGCTGGCCGATGGCCTGCTCACATGCGCCTCCTGCCACGATCTGCGTCCCCACTGTCGGCTCGACCGCGACGCGCAGTCCTCCAATCCCGCCATGCTGCGAGGCCCCGGTGGGGGCGATGTGGTCTCGCTGTGCTTCCAGTGTCACGACGAGGAGCCCTTCATCCGGCGCGATCCCCATGTGCAGGTCCGAGCCGACGGCTCGCCGATGGAGGACAAGTGCCTGATGTGCCATGAGGCGAGCCCAGGGGGGACGATGGACCGCTCGCTGCGGGCACCCGCCGCGGTCATCTGCGCCGCGTGCCACGTGCTGGAGAATCACCCGCAGGGATTCGATCACGCTCTCACCGCCGACGCGGAGACCGTGCGCGCCATGGTGCGGGCGGAGATCGGCGACACCCTGAGTGGCATGACCCCGAGCCAGATGGACCGCTACATGGCGATGCACTCCCTCCAGCCACGTCGGCTGCCGCTGGGTGAGAACCGGGAGATCACCTGTTTCACCTGCCACGATCCCCACGACCCTCGCCTCCCCGAATTCGAGGGGGCCGAGAGGCATGCGCATCGCCTCCGAATGGACTCCGCGGCGCTGTGTTTGGCCTGTCATGAGATGTGAGTCGATACCCTCCCTGATGCCTCAGATCTGAGACAACTGGGCCACACTCTGGCCTGAGTGGCCTCTTCACCCGGGCGGTGTGAAAAACCAACAAGACCAATCAATTCAGCACTTCAGGGGCAGATTCAGATTCGCTTGACGTCCCAGACCCTCAGGGAGTCCTTGGAATGGAAATTGTTCCCTTTTTCTCAAATGTGGCCGCACGGCCATCGATCTTGCCAGGGGAATGGTGAAATGGCGAAACAGGCAGGCTCCCAGATCCGGATCACACTGGCGGCGGCGTTGGCGATCGGGACGCTGATCTCTCCCACCTGGGCGGAGGAGTTCGATCACACCGGCGTCTTCGGAAGCTCGTACAGCGGAGCGCAGGAGTGCATGTCCTGCCACGCCTTCATCAGCGGAGCCGTGGACCTGGAGGTGATGAACAGCATCCACTACCAGCTGCGGACCGAGAACCCGAACGTCGCGATCCCCGGTGGTGGAAGCCACGGCATGATCGACCGCGCCTGCGCCCTGCGTGGGACCAGCATGTTCACCGAGTACGAGGCCAACTGCGGCGCCTGTCACGTCGGGGTCACCCGGCCCTTCGGCGATCCGCAGACGGGCGAGCCCTACGAGTGGCAGGTGGACAACATCGACTGCCTCGTCTGCCACGCGCCGGTCTATGACATGGACAACGACGGCGTGGCCGGGGCTCATGAGAGCTCGGAGGATCGCGTGCGTGGGTTCCGCGCCGACCTGGGCTTCGAGATCTGGCACCAGGACCGCATGGTGAGCACCGCCGAGACCGTCGGGACCCGCGTGACCCGCGACGCCTGCCTGCGCTGCCACGAGCACGGCCAGGGCGACTACGTCTTCAAGCGGGGCACCCCCTTCTCCCCCGAGACCGACGTGCACGCCGCACGCGGCTTCAACTGCACCTCATGCCACCGCGTCAGGGATCACCAGATCGCCCGCGGCTCGCGCGTCGCCGACATGCACGGCTGGGAGCGCCAGGACGTCGAGGTCGACTGCACGAACTGCCACTCGTCGACCCCCCACACCGAGTGGCCCGCCTACAACCTGCACACCACGGGGCTTCACGGCGTGATGGCCTGCGAGACCTGCCACATCCCCTGGACGGCGGGTGTGGAGCGCCGCGTCTGGACGTCGACGTACGGGGTCACCTCGGGACCTGAGTCCAACGTGCCGACCTACAACGCCGAGTCGGGCCGGTGGGAGTACCACGAGGAGGACACCGACGGCCTCATCCGCCCGGTCTATCGCTGGTTCAACGGCGGGGCGAGCATGCTGGCCGAGCCGATGGCGAACCCGAACAGCTACGACTTCCAGCTCCCCAACCGGAGCACGCCCGGCGCGCGGATCTACCCCTTCCGCAACATCGTCAACGGGATGGTCATGGACCGCCGCGGCATCGCCATGGACCCGGAGTTCGATCCCCAGTTCACGATGCTCGCCGCGTTCCAGGCGCAGGCCCCCACGTACATCGCGATGGGCTTCATGCGTCCCGAGGGGCTCAACGCCGCGGAGCAGAACCTGCTCTCGCAGTTCCCCAACCTCCTGATGTTCTCCTGGGGCGAGTACTTCGCCACCGGAGACGTCACCACGTCCGTCAACCTCGGCCAGGGCCAAGTGGCCGCCATGATGAGCGGCATGAACACCGCCACCATGACCCGCGAGGAGCTGATCGCCCTCGGCCAGATGACATGGAGCGGTCAGCCCACCGGGCTCGATCTTCCCGACAACCCCTTCGACCCGACCTATGTCGCGGACATGGATCCCACGACGGCTGTCGGGTCGTTCATCCAGCTGAGCCACGCCATCAGCCGCGACAACGCGCTCCGCTGCGTCCACTGCCACTCGCCCGAGGGCGTGATGGACTTCAACACCCTGCTCTACAGCCCCGACGACCAGTACGACCTCTCCCACGCCCTGACCTTCAAGAGCCACGAGCAGGTCGTCGATCACCTGCTCGGCCGCACCGAGTTCATCGGCAGCGAGCGTCTCCAGGCCGACGCGAACCAGGATGACGTGATCGACATCTCCGACGTCGTTCTCCTCTCCGACGTCGGGCTCTGAGGCCCCGCGATCCCGTCTGACCTGAGAGATCATCCAGAGGCCCCAACCGGACAGACAGACAGACAGACCCCTATAGGGCCCTGTCTGTCTGTCCGGATACTATCCTCAAATCCGTTCAGCCAGCCAGCCGCACACCTATTGGGAGTGGCTGGCTGAGCCCCTCATTCCCCCTCACCCCCTCAACTCCCCCTCTCCCAGGATCGGGAGAGGGGGACGGGGGGTGCGGGCTGCGGCCCATTTTCAACGCCGCTGTCGGTAGGAGTGGCTGGCTGAGCCCCTCATCCGTTCGGCTGACTTCGGCGAGCTCAGTCGAGTCGAGCTCACGACGAAGCCCCAGCCCTTCTCCCCCACAGATCCATCGTGCCGGAATTCCCATTCCGGCACCCATTGCAGATCTCTGCAACAGCAGTCACCTCAGCCTGTCCATGAAGGCCTCAAATACTGCGCAGCAAAGGGTTCATGGCTCTGCAATCCGTTTCCTTCGCTGCGTCCAGGCGGAGAGGTGCCCGAGTGGCTGAAGGCGCACGCCTGGAGAGCGTGTGTGCGCTCCACGCACCGTGGGTTCGAATCCACCCTCTCCGCCAGAACTCTCGCAGCTGATCTGAGATCAGGGCTGCGGGTCCTCGGGGGAAGGTCCCACCGACACAGCACCTGCCATGGGAATGAACCTCGCCCCGGGATAGCTGAAGATCTCCTCGAGGCCTGGGGGCACGACTCCTCCATGGAACCGATCGATCACCTCCTGGCTTGTCAGAGAGCCCATCAACAGAACTGACATTCCCTGTTCGTTTCGCCTGTGGAGCTCCTCCAGCGTGGGTGGATGCGGATGTGCCCTGAGATATTCCATCTCCGCCTGTTCAGCCGTCCGATGTCCCTGGGAAAGAGGGGCGATGGGATTCCGCCCACGCATGATTCGCCGGAAATGAATCGCTTGACGATCCGTCCACCACCGACATTCGTAGACCACGCCTGAGGGGGCCTCTCTGAGGAGCGCTTTGAGCAGCACCTCCCTCAGCGTCAGGCCCTCCAGATCACTGAGATCCATCCTGAGCTGTCTCATCTCCTCGTTGACCTCGTTGGTCACAAACTGAATCTCCCCGCGTTCGTTCACGCCGAATCCCGTCGGTGAGGGGGTGAGGCCGAATCCGCTGAAATAACCATTGGCGAGCTCCAGTCGCCCCTCAGATCCGAGTGATACGAAAATCTCCTCGATGGTCGCCTCATCGCTGGCCAGGGAAGGCAACACCTGCGAAAGATAGGTCTCGTCCGATCCCCTGGGAAAGAGGGAAACCGCCGCTCGATTGTCAATGGATTGAGCGACCCAGGCAAAATCCCCGAGCTGACGTGCCATGTCGTCGAGCACATTTGCGATGGTCTCATTCTCATACGAGCCCTCGACTCTGGCCTGCCAATTGGCGCCCGCGGATCGTGGCTGTTCCACACAGACCATGAGCCGCAACTGCTCCGTGAGGACATCGCTCAGGTGCTGGGCTGACAAGTCGATCTCGAGAGTGATTCGCTGACCCAGCGCCCCTGGAACTGAATCGCCAATGACGCCCTGAGGGATTCCCTCTTGACACATGAGAAGTGCGAGAACCACAGGGACAAGGTGCTTTTCTGGGTTCCCGTGGTTTCTCTCACACCTTGCGCTCATCTCATCAGGGCCATCTTCCCAGCTCTTTGGAAAAATCTCTGCACCTCACGGCATGATCAGATCTGCTTGGCTGGCAACCAAGTCACTGAAATCTTTGAAAGTCCTCAGCTCATCAAGCAGAGCCGCGTCAAGCCACTCGAGATCTCTTCCCTGTGGATCGATGTTCTCCACAATCTCCAAAATGATCCGATTTGTGAACAGACCATAGCGTATTGAGGTGTCCATGCGAAGGACGAAACCCTCTGGCAACTCGGCCGCTCCCACGTTTGCCGCTTCGAACACAGAGTCCACATAGTGACTGAGGATCTCTGGCCCTGGAAGAAGATCATCTCTGACCCTGTCCACTTCAATGGTTCTGACAATGCCTTCACGGGAATTTTCCCACATGTCCTCGGGCGTGTGGGCAGCGGCTGCAGCCAGTTGCATGAAATGCCCCTCGTCGGAACAGAGGGCTTGAATCTCATCCCAATCATCTCTCTCAATGCCAATGGGTTCCAGAACCTCCAGGTAGATGACCTCCTCACTGGCGGGATCCTGCCTGAGTCGTTCCGTCGCACGCAGAATGCTCTGAGATCTCTGGTGCAGGACCACATCGGACCGGACACCTCCCTGGGTCACCATCTCCTCATAGTGAGCTCTGGCCTCCTCCTCCGTGACCTGAATCCCCAGTCTGTCGCGGAGATCATCAATGGCCCTGTCTCTCAGAGTATTGAAGAGAAACAAGCCGTGGCGATTCCCATCGAGAAACAGAGAGCCTGCAGCCTCCACCTCCTCTCTGAGGGCGTCCATCTCAGAGGCGTCAACCCCCAGGTCATCCAGTGTTACGGGTTCACCGAACGCCACACACAGGACATCGGCAGTGCCCGCAGTGGCAAATGGTGGGGCAATTGTCATCAGACTCCATATTGCCGATAGGATGGCTCTATTGATTGCCAATGGGAAGCTCAATCTCATTGCAGGTTAGCCTCAGATTCCATTGACTGTTGTCTCAATCGTGACTGGACCATGGAGCCTGTCGCAGAACACCATTGTGGAGAATCTCCTCTGCGCGCCCGCGGAAAGGGGTGCCCTCTGCCGTGAGGAGAATTTGGGTCAATCGCCCATTCATCCCCACCTCCTGCCCCAGAACAACCCCATGGTCGGGGCTGAACATCAGGGGGCCGGAGATCTGCCTCTCTGTCACCTGTGAGGCCATTCCACTCCCATCCGCCGCCTGTCTGCAGAGCCTCAATCCGTCCCTTGTGAACAGAACCTCGTTCTCATCGACCCAGATGACAGAGTCGGCAGAGATGGGACCATCCGACACAGGGAGAGTGAGAACATCGCCACTCGCGACATCGGCGATGTGAACCGCCACTCCCTGGTTGAAATCAAGCATCGCAGTGAATGCGAGGCGTGATCCCCCTGGAGACCAAGCGGGAGGAGACGAGGCGAAGGGAGTTCTGGAGGGCCCAGAGAGTGTGGACTCCTCCCCACTCTGCA
>JAFGKF010000321.1 GCA_016928695.1 Candidatus Sumerlaeota bacterium
CAGCGCGCGCTGGACCACCTCCGCGAGTCCCTCATCGTCGAGCCTCGAGGTCGACGCCCGCGCTGTGCGCCTGCCCATGATCGCCCGGACTGAGACCTCGATCCGCTCCTCCTGGACGTTCTGATGGATCTCGGAGTTCGCGAACCGCGTCAGCGCCAGATCGCCCCCGCCCAGTGCCACCTCGGCGCCGTCGGCCTCGCCGCACAGGGCGAGCGCACGGTCGATGAGTTCGAAGGCCTGGTCCCGATTCAGCATTCGCCTGTCTCTCGGGGGGATCACACGGTCCTCAGGGCCCCATGAGTTGCCCCAACTGCGGCGGCAACTCCAGTCCTTTTTCCCGGGGCCTCTCCCCGACATCTGTCTCTGTCTGGACAGAAGATCCCGCTGCGGGCAATCAAATGATTTCCCCCACTCAACGGCTCTTGACTTCACCTGCCTCCATGGCACGGTGCTCGGCGCCATCCGGGGAGCAAACAGGAGAGAAGTGTCATGGGTGTCATTGATGATCTGAAATCCCGAGCGGCGGCCAACCTGAGGCCGGTGGTTCTGCCGGAGACGGAGGACGAGCGCACGCTGCAGGCCGTGGGCCTGATCCAGGCCGACAAGACGGTGAAGCCGATCCTGGTGGGCGATCCCGCCAAGGTTCAGGCCGTGGCCGCCAAGGTGGGCGTGGATCTGACCGGCGTCGAGATCCGCAATCCGGCCACGTGCCCGAAGATGGACGAGCTCGTCGCCCTCTACCAGCGGCGGCGGAAGAAGGAGAACCTCACCGACGCCCAGGCGCGCGAGGTGATGTGCGATCCGCTGTTCTACGGCGCGGGGCTGGTGGCAACAGGCCAGGCGGCCGGGATGACGGCGGGCGCCGCGAACTCGACGGCCAACGTGATGCGAGCCGCGATCAAGGTGATCGGCACGGCGCCGGGCATCAAGACGGTCTCCTCGGCCTTCATCATGGTCCACCCCGACCCGCAGTGGGGCGAGGGCGGCGTGATGATCTTCGCCGACAGCGCCGTGGTGCCGCAGCCCGACGCGACGCAGCTGGCCGACATCGCGCAGGCCTCGGCCGCGACGGCCAAGTCACTGGCGGGCTTCGCCGAGCCGCGGGTGGCCATGCTCTCGTTCTCGACGAAGGGCTCGGCCGAGCACCCGGATGTCGACAAGGTGCGCGCGGCGGTCGCGATCCTGAAGGACCGCTGCTCCGATCTCGTGGTCGACGGCGAGCTTCAGGCCGACGCCGCGCTGGTGGCCAGCGTGGGGGCGAAGAAGTGCCCGGGATCCCCGGTGGCCGGCAAGGCGAACGTGCTGGTCTTTCCGGATCTCGACGCGGCGAACATCGGCTACAAGCTGGTGCAGAGGCTGGCCGGCGCCGATGCGATCGGTCCGATCATCCAGGGTCTGGCCAAGCCCGTGAACGACCTCTCGCGCGGCGCGAGTGCGGAGGACATCGCCAACGTCGCGGCGATCACCTCGCTGCTGGCGGGATGAGAGGCAGAAGATCTGAGTATCCGAATCACCCGAATTCCCCGAATGGGGACTCAGTGTCTCATTCGGGAGATTCGATGAATTCGGAGAATTCGGATACGGATCAGATCTGAGTGTCCGAGCCGGATCTCTTCTTGGAATTCGTGATCTTCGTGTCCAGATCCCATTCGGGAAACACGCTGAATTCGGCCGCCCGAGGAGTCTTTGGGCTGGCCAAGCCAGGGCTGTTGGGTTTGCATGGCGCGTCTTTTCAGGAGGCCCTCCCATGCGACTCTCACTCGTCCCCCTCGCCCTGATCCCCGCACTGCTCTTCGCCTGCGGCGGCGAGCGCGCCCAGGGTCCGCACGACCCCAACACGCTGACCCATGGCATCAGCAACGTGGTCGACACGCTCGATCCGGTCTTTCAGACCCGGGCGCTCGACGGCGCGGTGTTCCAGCAGATCATGGAGCCGCTGGTCTGGTACAACGACAATCTGGAGCTGATCCCCTGGCTCGCGACGTCATGGGAGGCGGAGGAGGACGGCCGCATCTGGAACTTCCACCTGAAGGAGGGCGTCACGTTCCACTGCGGCACACCGTTCAACGCCGACGCGGTCGTCGCTCACTTCCGCCGCATCCTGGACACGCCGGGCTCGACGCGGAAGAACCGCATCAGCAGCGATGATCTGCAGCTGCTGAACATCTCGGCGACCGACGAGCACACCGTGCGCTTCGAGTTCGACCGCGCCTTCGCCCCCTGGCCCGAGGTGCTGCGCGACCCCTTCGCGCACATCGTCTGCCCTCACTGCGCTGCCGAGCTCGGCGAGAATTTCACCGAGCACCCCTGCGGCACGGGGCCGTTCATGTTCCGCGAGTGGCGACGCGGCCAGCGCATCGTGATGGCACGCAATCCCAATTGGCACGGGGGAACGATCCACTTCGAGAACCTCGTCTTCCGCCCCATCCAGGAGCAGACGACCCGTCTCCTGGAGCTGCTCAACGGCAACCTGGACTCCTGCGATATCTCCTGGACCGTGATCCCGGACGTCCGGGACGACCCCCGCATTGTGATCCAGACGGCGCCCTCACTGAGCGTCCGCTACATCGCCTTCAACACGCAGAAGCCCCCCTTCGACGACGTCCGCGTCCGCCGCGCCGCGAACCACGCCGTCGATCAGCAGTCGATCGTCGACAGCCTGCTCAACGGCATCGCAACGGTCAGCCGGGGCCCGCTGCCCGAGGCGCTGCCCGCCTTCAATCCCGATGTGCGGCACTACGACTACGACCCCGATCTCGCTCGCCAGCTCCTGGCCGAGGCGGGCTATCCCGACGGGGTCGACGTCGAGATGTGGGCGAGCGACCTCCAGACCTTCAGCGTCATCGCCCAGGCGGTGGCCGAGGACCTGCGCCAGGTCGGCATCCGCGTCAACATGCGCGTCTTCGACAAGGCGACCTACTGGGATCACTTCGACGAGTACATCCACCCCGACGGCTCATGGGAGCCGCAGGCCGAGGGCGTCTACGACATGTGCATCGCCGCCTGGCTGGGCGGCGAGAGCGCCTTCGGCTTCCTCTGGCCGCTGCTGCGCTCGCACTCGTATTCGAACTCGGGATTCTACGACAACTCCGAGGTCGATGAGATCCTCTACGCGATGCTGAGCACGCCCGACCCCGACGAGTACCTGCGCCTGGTGCGCGAGTGCCAGCGGATCGTCGTCGACGACGCCCCGTGGATCTTCTGCAACCACGGCGTCGAGGGCTTCGCCACCCGCCCCTGGGTCCAGGGCTATCACATCTCCTCGTCGGGCGAGTACCGCTTCGGTGGGGTGAGGATCGTGGTGCCTGAGGAGGGGTGATCTCTCACTTCACCCTGGGCAGCGCGACGGTGAACGTCGAGCCCACGCCGAGTTCGCTCTCGACCCAGATTCGGCCGCCGTGCGCCTCGACGAGGCGCTTGACGATGGCGAGTCCGATCCCAGTGGATCGCTCCCCCCCAGTGGGGCGCGTGCTTGTCTTGCCGAACTCGGTGAAGACCCTCGGCAGCTCCTCCTCCGCGATGCCCTGACCCTGGTCGGCGACGAAGATGTGAACCTCGTCGCCCTCGGCCCGGGCGCCAACAGTCACGGTCGTTTTGGGATACGAGAACTTCAGGGCGTTCGAGACCAGGTTGGCCAGGATCTGCTGCAGGCGCCAGTGATCGACCTCGGCACAGAGCTCGGTGTCGGGCAGATCGAGCTCGAGGGCGATCGACTTGGCGTCGGCAAGAATGTGATTGCTCTCATGGCACATCCGGACCAGCTCACAGATGTCCCTCCGCTGGATCTCAATTTCGATCTTGCCTGACTCGATGGCGGTGATGTCGAGGAACTTCTCGATGAGCTCGAGCATGGCCACGCAGGAGTGATCCATGGATTGGATCACATGTCTGTGGATCTCGGAGATCTCGCCGAGCTGCCCGCTCAGGAACAGCCGTGTGTATCCCCGGATGACCGTCAGCGGATTGCGCAGGTCGTGCGCCGCGAAGCCGAGGAACTTGCTCTTGATCTCGCCGAGCTCGACGAGATCCTTGTAGAGGCGGCTCTTCTCCACGATCACCGCGAGCTGCCCCGCAATCTGCTGGTAGAACTCCACGTGGACCGCGGAGTAGGTGTTCGGCCTGTCGCTGGAGAAGAAGATGAAGCCGATCGGCTTGCCCACGGCGACCAGCGGGCAGGTCAGGCTCGAGCGGATCCCCTCCTCGACGATGAGGCGCGTCGCCTCGGACTCAGGGTGCTCACGCTGATAGGCCAGGAGATCATTGAGGATGCGGGGCCGCCCGGTGTCGATGATCCGCTGGAGGCTGCTGCCCTCCATGGAGGAGGTGAATCCGGCGGGAAGGCATGTCCGGGCGGCATCGGTGCGCGACCAGACCGCCCGGAGCGTCCGGCCCTCCTCCTCGAGGAGAGTGAGGCCGATGCGCACATAGGGGATGATCGGGCGGAAGGTCTCGAAGACGTGGTTGAGAACCTCCTCGAGCATCACGCCCGCGTTGATCCTCTCTGTGACGCGCACCAGCGTGTTGATCTCCTGGAAGCGGGCCTCCGTCGCCTCGGCCAGCTGGCGGAGGGCTCTGCCGAGCTCCGCGACGCTGTCCTCGGGCTCCAGTGGGACATCGACCTCGAACTGCCCCCGGCTCATGGCGAGGGCCGCCTCACGATACTTGTCAATGCGGGGATCGGACATCATCCACACCCCTCTCCTATCCCCCTGCGCGCGGAGATCTGACCATCGGGCACCGTTTCCCGCAACAGCGAACTCCCCCGATGAGTGCTGATAACCATTGCTGAGCGAACCCATCCGCATCAGTTTTCCCCCATGCTCACCGCCGCCCAGCACGCTCTCGAGACCGCACGGTCCGCTCGCGTCAAGTACGCCGACGCCCGCGTGGTTCTGCAGCGGACACAGCATCTGGA
>JAFGKF010000322.1 GCA_016928695.1 Candidatus Sumerlaeota bacterium
GGCTTTGGCGGACATGCCGCTCGCTTTGCCCCGGGCTATGTTCTTTCGCGCCTCCGGCGCTTGATGAGGTTGTGAAACCACTTGTAGAATTATTTTGCCCCTCCGGGGCGCTGAGAAGAGCGGTCCTTTGGCAGAGATCAGTGAAGACTCAGCCGACTCATCCAATCACCACATCTCACAGATCCCCTCAGAGCCCGAGAAAAAACCTCAGCGTGTCCCTCAGGTGCTCCTCCCAGTACGCCCACGAGTGGGCGCCGGGGAATTCATGGAACTCGTGCGCGATCCCCTCGGCCTCGAGCGCGGCGTGGAGCGCCCGGTTGGGCTCGATCAGCTTGTCATCGACGCCGCAGTCGAACCGCACGGGGGGCAAACGGTCGCGGTGGGCGCGCATCCAGTGGAGCGCGGTGAGCTCGGCCTCGTCGGCTACTGCGGGGCGCGTGGGCAGCATCTCGACGAAGACCCCCAGCTGGTCATACTCCGTCGCCGACGAGTGACCAGAGACGCCTGAGAAGAGATCGGCATACTTGGCGCCGAGCCGCAGCGCTCCGAAGCCCCCCATCGAGAGGCCGGCGATGAAGACGCGCGACCGCTCCGAGACGCAGGGCACGACCTCGCGCGTGGCCGCGAGCACGTCGCGCACAATCCATGTCTCGTAATCCGCATGGGGGTGGGGGACATAGCCCGTCCCTCGCCCCTCGAGGCCGTCCGATGGCATGGCGAGGACAAGCGGTGCGATCTCTCCCGCGTCGATCATCGCCTGCGCCGTCCGGTGCGCGCCGCCGTTGAGCGCCCACGACCAGTGGGTGCCCAGCACGCCGTGGAGCAGAAGCGCGATGGGCAGATCACGCGCCTCTTTCTGGCCCGACGGAATGAAGAGCGTCACCTCGCCGCGCCGCCTGAGCGCCTGGCTCTGGAACGCGAGAAAGCGGAGGCCGTCGGTTTCGAATTTCGGGGTCGAGATCTCGATGTCGGAGAAGGGCGGCATGGCGATCAGCTCACAGGAGCAAAACCCCCTTGGCATTCCGGCCCGCGTGCATGTCGTCGTAGGCATCGCCGAGCCGCTCGAGAGGATAGGTGCGCGTGACCATCTCGTCGAGCATCAGATGCCCCTCCCCGTAAAGTCGCAGCAGCCGTGGGAAGTCGCGCTGCGGGCGGCACTGGCCGTAGAGTGGATTGATGTAGGTCTTGTCCCACTCGAACAGCTTCATGTCGATCGGCACGGTGCTCTCGATCCCGCTGCAGCCGACCGCCATGCCGCCGTGGCGGATCATCCGCAGAGGCGCGGCGGCCAGCGCGTGGATCGCCACGCACTCGAAGGCGAAGTCGGCGCCGCGGCCATCGGTCATCCCCCGCACGCGCTCGGCGGCCTGCGAGAGATCGGCGTCGTCGCGCGTGGACTGCACGGCATGCGTCGCGCCGAAGCGCCGCGCCATCTCCAGGCGCCCCTCGCTGAGGTCGATGGCGATGATCCTCTCAGCCCCCGCGATCCGCGCGCCCTGGATCACACTCAGCCCCACGCCTCCGCACCCGAGCACGACGACGCTCGCGCCCTCGGGGACGTGCGCCGCGTTGAGCACAGAGCCGACGCCCGTCATCACCCCGCAGCCCAGGATGCTGGCCGAGGGGAAAGGGATCTCGATGTCGTCGGGGATGCGCACCGCGGCGGCGGCGGGGACGACGGTCGCCTCGACCATCGTCCCGAGCCGAAATGAGGGGACGATCGGCTGTCCCCGATATCGGAATCGCCCCTCGCCGACGGTGACGCGCGTCTCGCACAGCGTCTCGTTGCCGAGGCCGCACTGAAAGCACTCGCCGCAGGGGATCGCCCAGTTGAGCACCACGCGGTCGCCCGCGGCGACGTGCGCCACGCCCTCGCCCACGCGCTCGACCATCCCCGCGCCCTCGTGGCCGAGGACGATGTGGTCCGTGCGATTCATCGTGTCCCAGTCGGTGTGGCAGACCCCGCTCGCGTGGAGCCGCACCATCACCTCGCCCGGGCCGGGATCGCCGAGCTCGATCTCATCGAACAGGAACGAGCCCTTCCCGTCACTCAGCGCCGCGCGGACCTTCAAAGCCAACTCCCCGTGGTTGATGAATACGCGCTGATGGTGCGGGAATCCCCATTCCCGCACCCAGCGCGCATGACGTCGGGTCCGGGAGTGGCACTCCCAGACCATCATTCATGCAGTGGGCAGTGATATTCGGCCTTTCTGGGGCAATGCCCCTGACGCGTCAATCCGTTTCCGGGGAGTTGCAATTCGGGGAGGGCGAGGTCACAGTCTTCCCATGGAGCGGATCGCCAAGCTCATCGGGGGCGAGCACCGGCTCGATCACGTCTGCCGCACGCTGCGCGAGGCGGCGCGCTCGACCGGCGCCGCGCTGCACGGCGCGATGCATGTCACCTGCTCGGACGAGAGTGAGCACGAGTCCTGCCAGGTCTTCGCGCGCGACTACGTCCGCGAGCTGCTGCCCCGGCTGCGCCTGATGGACTGCGGTGCGTTCCGGACGGCGAACCTGGGAGGGCGGCACGAGTGGGGCTCGGTGCCCCTCTGCGAGAACCACTTCGTCACGCCCGAGCTGGATCGCATGCCCGGCGCGTTCAAGCTGATCGCGGTCAAGGTCAACAGCCACGTGGGCGTGCTCACGACACCCGACGGTGTGCGCTGGGGCGAGATGAAGCGCTATGGCGTCGACTCAATCGCCTGCGGCGCGCTGAGCCTGCTCCTCGGGGACTCAACACTGCCCGAGATCGAGCGCCTGCGCGAGACGTTTAACTTCGAGGGGCTCGACCGTGTCGCGCTGCTCCGCGACGAGGCGAAGATCCCCCCGGAGCGGCGCCTCCTCTTCGCCGCGCTTGTCCAGGCGCGCCTCCAGGCGCGACGGGTGATCCTCGAGATTCAGGATCATGTGCCCCTGACGCCGACGCTCTATCTCGTTCTCCCCTGTGTCACGATCAACCGCCCCGACCGCGACACGGAGATCGTCGTCGGGCTCTACCTGGCTGACCGCCGCACGCCCGAGGGCCAGGTCGTCTACCAGGGCTTGGGCGACGACCCGACGCAGTTCGGCACGGCGCTCAAGCACGGCGAGCTGCGGATCGAGGACGCGGCCATGCACAGGACGCGCGAGGCGCGCGACCACCGCCGGCTCATCCTCGAGCAGATCGGCGAGCAGCACCGGCGCCACGCGGGTCGCACCCCGCACCATGAGAAACTCGCCCACGTGCGCCAGGAGGTCGCCGAGCGGCGGCACCACGAGAGGGCCGCCAGCCGCCTCCTTCTCCGCACGGCGCTGATGGCGATCGGGGAAATCAATCCCGTGCTCGGGGCGCTGATTGTTTTCGGCAATGGCGCCGCGGCCATTCACCACGCCGCGCGGGCTCACCGCCTCGCGCGCCACGAGGCGGGCGCCCACGAGGCGCGGGTGATCCTCGACGAGGTCCACGACCGGGTCGACGAGCTGCCCCCCGAGCGGGTCCAGGCCCTCCTCGAGGCCCTCACGCGGGAGACTGCGGCCTCTTCGAAACCCGACTCCCCTTCGTGAATCTTCGTGTCGCTTCGTGGATCAATCGTCCCGGTGCACCGTCTCGGGCGAGAACGCCGGCAGGCAGACCGCGATGTACTCCGCTCCCTCCTCCCCAGGGGAGCTGTACTGCACCCACTCGCCCGCGTGCGCGATGACCGCCTGGCCCTCATGGATCACGAGGGTCCCCTCGCGGTGTTTGACGTGCAGCTGGCCGCGCAGGACGACAGTGTACTCATCGAACTCCGGCGTCTGTCCCGGCTCGACCCATCCCGAGGGGCTGCGCATGTGGGCGATGCTGACCGCGTCGGTCTTCGAGTTCACA
>JAFGKF010000323.1 GCA_016928695.1 Candidatus Sumerlaeota bacterium
GGAAGGGGCCATAGAGCGCCGAGGCGTGCTTGGCGCTGTAGGCCATGATGCCCGTCTGCGTGTGCCCCGCGGCGTCGAGCGCGCGGCGGATCGCCCCCACCTGGCCGTCCATCATCGCCGACGGCGCGACGATGTCGGCCCCCGCGAGCGCTTGGCTCACCGCCGTCTCTGCGATCCACTCGACCGAGACGTCGTTGTCGATCTCGCCCTCGGGCGTCACGTGGCCGCAGTGACCGTGGTCGGTGTACTCGCACAGGCAGGTGTCGGCGATCAGGGCCAGATCGTCACCCACCGCCTCGCGCACGGCGCGGAGGCCTTGCTGGACGATGCCGTCCTCGGCGCGCGACTGCGAGCCCTGCGGGTCCTTCGCCTCGGGGATGCCGAAGAGGATCACGGCCTTCAGGCCGAGGTCGCGGACGCGCTTCGCCTCCTCGACGAGCCGGTCGACCGAGAGGTTGAAGACGCCCGGCATCGACTTCACCTCTTGCCGCACGCTCTTGCCGGGGCAGACGAAGAGGGGCAGGACGAGGTCCTCACGCCGGAGCGCGGTCTCGGCGGTCAGCTGGCGCAGCGCCTCGGTGCGCCGGAGGCGACGGGGCCGGATCGGCAGGTCCATCGGGGCACTCCTCGATGAGAGATGGCACCGAGATTGGTCGGGCGGGAGTGGGGGAGCAAGGGAAAGAGTGCGGCGGGGCTCAGCCCTCGAGCAGCTTGGCCACGATTGCCCCGATGTCGCCGCCGTCCACACGGTTGTCGGTGTTCGCGTCCGCGTTGAAGAAGTGGATGATGTGCGCGGGCGGGCCGATGCTCCCCGCCTTGATCTCGACGGCGGTCACCACGTCCGCGGAGTCGATCTCACCGTCGTTGTTCGCATCGCCGAGCAGCGTGCGGGGGTAGAGGGTCGGGATCACGCCCCCCTGGATCTGATTCGAGGCGCTGATCGCCGTCCCCGCGGGTCGGCCGGCCGCGTCCGTGATGAGATGCGTCGCCGAGAAGGCCATGCCCCCTCCGCTCGTCACCGCCAGCGACTCCAGCTGATAATTCGCCGACGACGCCATCTGCGCCTGCGTCCCCAAGGCGATCAGCGCGAGAGAGACAGAGAGAAGCAACCGGATCGACATGGCACCCCTCCAATTCATCTCCGGGGAGGGTGCCACAGGGCAGCGGATCGTGTCACGCGCAAAACTCCCACCTCCCTTGATGGGGCGCCGGGGCCCCATCTTTCGAAGATCTGTCTCAGTCCACCGGCATCTCCTCCCGCAGACGCCGGGCATCCTCGGCGGTCTTGGCGATGAGGACGGGCAGCGGGCAGTGCAGCAGGATGTTCTCCGCCGTCGACCCCAGAAACACGCCGAGCGGGGAGCTCTTGCTCCGGCTCCCGACCACGACGATGTCCATCTTCCGCGCGACGGCCAGCGCCGTGACCGCCTCGCTCGGGCGGTCGGAGATCGTGATCACCCGCTCGGTCTGGATGCCGCTCAGATCGAAGGGCTTCAGGAATCGCTCCATCTCCTCCATCGCGTTCGCCTCGAGGGTCCGCGCGTACTCCTCGAAGGAGACGCCCGCATAGCGGTAGCCATACTCGACCTCGACGTTGTGCTGGAACAGGATCTGCACGTTGGGCCGCTCGATCATGCGGAGAAGATCCAGCGCGATGTGAATTCCGATCGCCGAGTGCTCGGTGAAATCCACGGGGATCAGAATGCGCTCGAGATGGGGCTGCGAGTACTTGGTGACCACGAACACGTTGCTCGGCGCACGCGCGGCCAGCTTCTTGAACGTCCCCGCCACCGCCATCTGCGCCGTGGGCAGCCGACGCCCGACCATCACCGTGGTCAGATCCTGCGCGTGGATGCTTCTGAGAATCGCCTTGCTCCCCCTGTCGGGCAGCACCTCGAAGGTCGCATCGCCGGGCAGGGCATCCCCCATCTCCTCCCGGACCAGCGCCTCGAATGCGTCCTGCGAGGGGTCGGGGTGAGGATCAGCGATGCCCTTCTCACGGAAGTGGAAGAAGCGGAGCCCGCCGGGATCGACAAAGCGCGCCGTCGCCCGCGCATAGGCGAGAACCGTGGGATCCGCCGGGGAGCCGTTGAGAAAGACTCCAAGCCTGGAAATGCTCATGCCCCTGCGCCTCCGGGTGGGAAAAGAGTCGGGGGAACTCTGACACGCCCCGGGGCCGTGGTCAAGGCAGCGCGCGGAGAATCACTCCCTCTCCACAAACACACCCGGTGTCGCGCCGGTGTGGCGCCCGGCGAGGATCACCGGCGTTCCCCCGACGACGACGTGGCGGAAACCCTCGGCGAGCCGGTGCGGATCGGCGAAGGTCGCGGGGTCGTTGACCTGCGCGAGGTCGAAGACGGTGACGTCCGCGACGGCCCCGGGGCGCAGCACGCCCCGCCCGCGCAGGCCGAACATCTCCGCGGGGAGCGAGGTGATCTTGCGCACCGCCTCGGCGATCGAGAGCGTCTCGCGCTCGCGGACGTACCGCCGCAGATACCGCGCGAACGAACCGTAGCCCCGCGGGTGGGGCTTGCCCTGGCCCGTGGGGCCCTCGGGCGAGCGCACGGCGGCGTCCGATCCCACCATGCCCCACGCGTGCTCGAGCACGCGGTCGGTCTCGCCCTGGTCCTGGGTGAAGCAGACCATCGAGGCGTTGCCCCGCGAGGCGATCAGGAGCTGGAGGAAAAACTCGCCGGGTGTGAGCCCTGTCATCTCGGCCGCCTCGGCGACGCACTTGCCCTCGAGCGCCTTGAACTCCTCGCAGGCCGCATCGGAGATCAGCGTCCCCACCCACTTGCCCTCGGCCTCCATCCGCTCCTCCACGGAGGCCAGGATCTCGTCGGTCCGCGAGCGGTCCCGCAGCCGCGCCACGATCTCGTCGCGCGTGCCGTCGACCACCCAGTCGGGCAGGAGCGAGCCGAACGAAGTTCCCGAGGCCGTGTACGGGTACTTGTCGAAGCGCACCCAGCGGCTCGGCGAGTCCGAGGCCGTGATCCGCTCGAGCGCGCGCTCGACCTTGCCCCAGTTGCGCGGGGCGCACGCCTTGAGGTGCGAGACCTGGACCGGGATCTCCGCCCGCTCGCCGATCGTGCAGGCCTCGTCGACCGCGTCGAGCAGGCGGTCGCCCTCCCCGCGGATGTGGCTCGTGTAGAGGCCATTGCGCCTTTTGAGCACCTTCGCGATCTCGACGAGCTCCTCGGTGTCCGCCCAGTGCGACGGCGCGTAGATCAGCCCCGAAGAGAGCCCCATCGCCCCCGCATCCATCGCCGCCTCCAGCTCGCGCACCTGCGCGGCGATCACCTCCGGGCTCTTCGGCACGTTGCCGACCCCGCACGTCGAGCCCCGCAGGTTCCCGTTGCCCACCAGCGTGCCGACGTTCATCGAGTGGCCGCGCTCCTGGAGCTTCGCCCGGTACGACGGCAGATCGTCCCAGTTCGGCGTCAGCCCGAGGTCCTCGATCTCCTGCCGCTCGCGCTCGAGCATCTGCCCTTTCAGAGGGAAAGGCGAGAACCCGCAGTTGCCCATGATCTCGGTCGTCACGCCCTGGTGGACCTTCGAGTCGCAGGTCGGGCAGGCCAGCACGGTGTAGTCGGAGTGCGTGTGGACGTCGATGAATCCCGGCGCCACGTGGCAGCCGGAGGCATCGAGCGTCTGCCGCGCCTCGGCGTCCTCGGGCAGGGTCTCGACGGCGGCGATCCTGCCCCCCTCGATGGCGACGTCGGCGCGGCGCGGCTCGGCGCCCGTCCCGTCCACGACGGTGCCGTTGCGGATGATCAGGTCAAAGGGCATGGTCCAACTCCGGGAGTAAAGTGGCTCTCATCCCTGCCACGGATCGAGCGCCAGCGCAAGGCGTGTGTCACACCGTTCTGGTGAGATGAAAGAGTGATGGAGCGCCGGCGCCCTCGCCAGAGGCGTTCAATGGTTTTCGAGAGTCAGATCAATGGATCTCAGCGTCGGATCTGAGCGATTGCTCGCAGTTCTTGGCCCCGGA
>JAFGKF010000047.1 GCA_016928695.1 Candidatus Sumerlaeota bacterium
CTCCATTTGCACACTGATGCCGGCGAGGGCGCCGGCGCTCCATCAGAGGTTCACTCCATCAATCAGCTTGATTTCCGAAGGGAGCCCGGGTCAGCCTGCTCCAATTCACTTTCCAGATCCCAGATGGAGCATACACCGTGCGACGAATCGCAGCCCTCATATCAATCGCGCTTGCCCTCATCGCCCTCGCCCCGGCCCAGAGCCTGGAGGGGCGCGTGGAGGAGCTGGTGCTCGACAATGGGATGACCTTTCTCCTGATGAACCGGGGCGATGCGCCTGTGTTCAGCGGCGTGATCCGCTGGAACGTGGGCTCGTCGGATGAGCCCGTCGGGCAGACGGGCATCGCCCACATGTTCGAGCACATGGCCTTCAAGGGCACATCGACCATCGGCACGAGCGACTGGGAGGCGGAGCGCCCCGTGCTCGAGGCGCTCAACGAGGCGGGGACGGCGCTGGCCCGCGAGCGGCTGCGGGGCGAGGACGCCGATCCCGAGCGGCTGGCCGCGCTCGAGGAGGCCTACGAGGCGGCGGTGGAGGCGCACCGGCAGTTCGTGGTCAAGGACGAGCTCGACATGATCTACTCCGCCGCGGGGGCGGTGGGTCTCAACGCGTGGACGAGCCGCGACTTCACGAACTACCATGTCTCGCTGCCCGCCAACGCGCTCGAGCTCTGGTGCCTGTGCGAGTCGGCCCGCATCCGCGACGGCGTGCTGCGTGAGTTCTACAGCGAGCGCGATGTCGTCTACGAGGAGCGGCGCATGCGCACCGACACCGACCCGACGGGTGCGCTCATCGAGGACTTTCTGGCGATGGCGTTCCTCGCCCACCCATACGGCGACCCGACGATCGGCTGGCCGAGTGACATCGAGAACCTGACGACGGCCGACGCCGAGGCGTTCTACGCGCAGCACTACGTGCCCGCCAACGCGGTGGCGGCGATCGTCGGCAACTTCGACATGGAGGAGGCGCGTCGCCTGATCCATGAGTACTTCGATCCCATCCCCGCGGCTGAGCCGCCGCCGGGCGTGACGACGGTCGAACCCCCGCAGCGGGGTGAGCGCCGTGTCGAGATCGAGTGGGACGCCGAGCCGATCGTGGTCATCGGCTACCACAAGCCCAACCCGCCGGATCACACCGACGCCGTCTTCGATGTGATCCACTCGATTCTGTCGCGCGGGCGGACGAGCCGCCTCTACACGCGGATGATCAAGGAGGAGCAGATCGCCGTGGAGGCCGACGCCTTCTCCTTCCCGGGGGATCGCTTCCCGAATCTCTCGGCGTTCTTCCTCGTCCCGCGCGCGCCCCACACGCCCGAGGATCTCGAGGCGGCGCTGTTTGAGGAGCTCGAGCGCCTGGCGACCGAACCGGTCTCCGAGCGCGAGCTGCAGCGTGTGATCAACCAGCTCGACGCCGACTTCCTGCGCGGCCTTCGCTCGAACCTCGGCATGGCCAACCAGCTCGCGTATTGGCAGCTGATCGGAGACGACTGGCGCTGGACCGAGCGCTGGGTCGAGGAGATCCGCTCGGTCACCGCCGAGCAGATCATGGCGGTCGCCGCCGAGTATTACACCGAGCAGAATCGGACGGTCGGCATCCTGCGGACACGCGTGGAGGACGAATTGCCCCCGGCGGAGGAGACCGAATCCGCTGTGGAGGTGGGAGCATGAACCGGCACACCGCTCTCCCGCTGATCGCCCTGCTGCTCGCCGCCTGCGCAACAGTGCCGATCCCGGACATCCACCTGGACCCCGACTCTCTCGCCCCTGCCGCCCCGCTCACCTTCGAACCCCCCGAGGTCGAGCGTGTGGTGATGGACAACGGCCTCATCGTCTTCCTTCTCGAGGACCACGAGCTCCCGCTGCTCGAGGTGCGGACGATCACCCGGACGGGCTCGATCTGGGATCCGCCTGAGAGCGTCGGCCTCGCGGGGATCGCGGGCACCGTGATGCGCACGGGTGGCACGTCGTCGATGACGGGCGACGAGCTCGACGACGAGCTCGAGTTCATGGCCGCGTCGATCGAGACGGGTGTCGGTCTCGAGTCGGGCACCGCAAGCCTCTCGTGCCTGATGCGCGACGCCGACCGGTGCATGGAGCTCTTCGCGGACGTCCTGCGCGACCCCGCGTTCCGGCAGGAGAAGATTGACCTCGCCCTCAACCAGACGCGTGAGGGGATCCGCCGCCGCAACGATGATCCGATGGAGCTCTGCCGCCGCGAGTTCCGCTGGCTCGTCTTCGGCAAGGACAACCCGTGGGTCCGGCTCGAGTCGATGGAGTCGCTCGACACGATCACGCAGGAGAGCCTGCTCGCCTTCCACGAGCGGTGGTACCATCCGAATCTCACGATGATGGCCGTCGCGGGGGACTTCGAGCGCGACGAGATGCTCGCGCTGATCGACCGCCACCTCGGCGACTGGGAGCGCGTCGAGGTGGAGATCCCCGCGATCCCGCCCGCCCCCGAGGAGGTGCCCGCGGGCATCCACTTCATCCACCGGCCGGACGTCAACCAGTCGAACATCCGCATCGGCCACCTGGGCCTGACGCGCCACGACCCCGACGAGTACGCGGTCAAGGTGATGAACTTCATCTACGGCCAGTCGGGCTTCACGTCGCGCCTGATGCGCGAGGTCCGCTCCAACCGCGGCCTGACGTACGGGATCGGCGGGGGTCTGACCGAGGGCACGACGCGCGGATTCTACTACCTCGTCACCTTCACCAAGAGCGAGACGACGGGGGAGATCATCGACGTCTCCCTCGAGGTGACGCGCGATTTCCAGGAGTCCCCCCCGACGCCCGAGGAGCTGCGCCTGGCGCAGGAGAGCGAGGCGAACTCGTTCGTCTTCCAATTCGACTCCTCGATCGCGATCGCGAACCAGCGGATGACACTCGAGCACTTCGGCTACCCCGACGACTATCTCGAGACCCACCTCGATCACATCCAGGCGGTCACCGCCGAGGACGTCCAGCGCGTGGCGGCGGCGCACATCGATCTCGACGACGTCGTGATCCTGGTCGTCGGCAACGAGGAGGAGATCGGCGATCAGCTGGAGCAGTTCGGCGAGGTCAACCGCGTCCCCCTTCTCGACTTCGCGACGGGCGAGCAGATCTGGCCGTGATCTGATGTGGAGTCCACGGGCTTGCCCGTGATTCTGCGGCAAGTCGCCGACGCGCCAAAGCGCTGTGGCGACGGCGCGCCGCAGGACTCCAAATCAATGGCGGACAGTGAAGGAATAGAGATCCGCGTCCCGCAGCACGAAGCGGAGCCTGACGGGCGTGCCGTTCAGGGCCGAGATGTCGCCCCCTCCGCTCCACTCGACGGGGCGCTCGATCTCGTCGCCGAAGATCTCAGGGCAGTCCCCGAGCGCGAAGCCCGCAAGCGGAGAACCATCCAGCCCCTGGATCTCCACACGGAGACTGCCCACGGCGGACGTGGAGAGGTTGACCGTCAGGCGGCTCCCGGTGAGGACGAGTGGAACCGTGATGATCTCTCCGGGCTCGGCCCCGGCTCGCAGAGAGACGAATCCATCTGTCCGAAAAGTCCCCCGCCGCAGCTGGGGCACGTCGAGGCAGTTCTCGATCCAATAGATCGAGATCTCCCCCGGCGCCGTCTCGAGAAGCCCCGTCGCGGGAGTGTTGTTGCCATGCGCGCTGCCCCAGCTGTCCGGATCAGGGCCCGGGCGAATCAGCGCGGTGCGGAACGTGCGATCCCAGTGAAGCCCGTCGCGGCTGGTGATGAAAACGGCGTCGGAGGTGCCGTCGATGATTCGGTGATCCACGCCGATCTCCGTCCGCTCGGGGACGAACCGCATCGGGAACCCGAGATAGAGCCCCGGCGATCGGGGCCAGAGGGTGATCCCATTCGTGTAATAGTGCTCCATCTGAGGAGGATCGAACTCGAGCGGCTCGGGGGGATCCCACGCCAGGAAGTCGGGTGATGTGCTGCGCTGAATCGACCGGAGGCCATTGCGTCCCACGCGCGAGTAGCAGACGTAGCGCTCGATGTTCGGGTCCCACATCGCGACATTGAGGGAGTCGAAGCCCCCCTGGCGGATCACGGGCTCCTCGGCGAGGCGATGCCAGTGGATCCCGTCGGGGGATCCGAGCACACCGAGCATCCGGCGTCGCTCCCCGGTCTCATCGATGCCCCGGCGCAGGGCCACCGCCCTGTATCGCTCGGATGACGCGGTGTGGGGATTCGTGTCGAGGAACGGTGAGAAGTTGTGCGACTCGCCGTAGGCCTCCCACTCGCCGGTCCAGAAAATGTTGTTCGCCGTCGAGCCCTCGAACTCGATGAGTCCGAGCTCGGGACGCCGCCAGTGGATGCCATCGTCGCTCAGGGCGAGGCAGGCGACCTCGCGGGTGGTGACGTCCCCGCCGCCGCGGTAGCACAGGCGAAACTCCCCCCCAGGATCGCGGAGCACGGTGGCGTATCCCATCTGGGGCCCCTCCCAGGGGGCGTCGAAGACCATCCCCACCTCGCGGAGCTCGGGCTCGTGGAGGGTCCACTGGAGATCGGTCATGCTCTGGATCAGGGCATCGTCGACAAAGAGCTGTGCGCCGTTGCCGATCTCGAAGGGGGGATCATCAGCCGGTGTGGTGAGACACAGCGGGCAGAGAGCGAGAAGGGCGACGGCTGATCTCACGGGGAATCTCACTCACTGAGCCGCCCCTCGTGCAGCCTCAGCTGGCGGTCGGCCCGCGCGGCGATCTCGCGATCATGCGTCACGATGAGCAGCGTCCGCCCCTGACCGGCGGTGTGGCGCCAGAGGAGATCGATCACGGTCTCGCCTGTCTCCTCGTCGAGGTTGCCGGTCGGCTCATCGGCCAGGATCAGCGCAGGCTGGTTGATCAGCGCCCGGGCCAGCGCCACCCGCTGCTGCTCGCCGCCTGAGAGCTTGGCAGGGCGGTGGGTGAGGCGCTCCTCGAGGCCCAGCGCGCCGAGAAGCCCCTCGGCCTCGCCGCGCAGGGCGTTGGACTCGCGCGCGGCGATCAGGCCGGGGATCATCACGTTCTCCAGCGCGCTGAACTCCGCCAGGAGGTGGTGAAACTGGAAGACGAATCCCACGGTGCGGTTGCGGAAGCCCGCCAGGGCGCGGTCGCCGAGCCGCCCCAGGTCGGTGCCCTCGACGATCACCTTCCCCTGCGTGGGGCGGTCGATGCCCCCGAGCAGGTGGAGGAGCGTGGACTTGCCCGCCCCCGAGGCGCCGACGATCGCGACCGATTCCCCGCGGCTCAGGGTGAGATCGATCCCGCGCAGGACGTGGAGAGTCCGGTCCGCGTCTCGGTAGTCCTTGGTGACCCCCCTGGCCTCGAGAAGGGGTTCGTCGCTGTTCGCTGATTTCGCCATGGGCGGGCATCGTGCCGCGCGGGAGCGACGAAGGCAAATGAGAAAGTTGCCAACGCGATCCGAAGTCTCTATGAACGGGCAATCTCCCGGGAGGATGCCCCCCATGCGTCTCACCCTCACCACCCTCTGCCTGACACCACTTCTCGCGACCTCGGCCTCGGCTGAGGGCGCACTGAGCATCTTCGAACAGCCGCCGATCACGAGCATGAACGGCACGATCGCGACTCTGCTGCTCACCGTCGCCCTCATCTACTGGGTCGCCGACAGCAGGCTCTACAAGAGCCTGCCCATCATCAGGGTCATCCCCGCCGTGTTCCTCGTCTACTTCGTGCCGATGGTGTTGAACACGATCGGGCTGTTCGAGGGCTCGACGACCAAGGCCCTCTACGACAGCCTCAAGGTCTTCGTGCTGCCGATGAGCCTCGTGTTGCTGCTGGTCGGCGCCGACCTCCCGCTCATCATGAAGATGGGGCCGAAGGCGATCGCGGTGATGCTCTGCGCGTCGGTGGGTGTGGTGATCGGGGGCTTTCTGGCCTTCGTGGTGACGCAGGGGCTGATCGACGACCCCGATCTCTGGCGGGGCGTCGGCGCCCTGGCGGGATCGTGGATCGGCGGCTCGGCGAACATGATCGCGGCGAAGGAGGCGCTTCAGTGCCCGCAGAGCGTCTTCACGCCGATGACCATCATCGACGTCATCTGCGGCTACGGCTGGATGATCGTCGTCATCGGCATCGCGGGGATTCAGGCGCGCTATGACAAGTGGAACCGGGCCGACACGCGCGTGATCGAGGAGATCAACACCCGCATGGGGGAGATCCACGCGCAGCGCTCGAAGCCGATCAAGACGCCCCTTCTCATCGGCATGCTCGGTGTCGCCGCGCTGGCCGCCCACTGGTCGATGCTCAGCGGGCGCTGGATCGACGACACTTTCATCCATCTGCCCAGCGTCGAGCGCCTGTTCCACCTCGAGGCCCAGATGGAGCCCGGGGACTGGAGGGCCTTCGAGGAGCGCATGGCGGTGCTGGCCCCCGGGGTCGACGCGTCGGGGATCGGCGAGCTCGCCTCGGCCGCGCGGGTCGACCGCCTCAGCGCGCTCGACAGCGAGACCGAGCAGTCGGCGACCATCGCTCTGCGGACTGTGCTCAGAGAGCTGGATCGCGACGTCACATCATTCGAGCGCCCCCTCCATGTGCTCAGCGACGTGCTCAACTATCTCGCGATCGGTCTGATCTTCGCCTCGATCCTGGGGCTCGCCCTGAGCTTCACACCCCTCAAGAACTTCGAGGACTCCGGTGCGAGCGAGGTGGGCTACACGCTGCTGTTCCTCACCCTGGCCTCCATCGGCTCACGGGCCGACCTCAACGAGATCCTGGGGCAGGAGTGGTACCTGCTCCTGGGCGCTCTGTGGATCCTGTTCTTCGCCGTGGTGCTCTTTCTGCTCACGAAGATCTTCCGCGCGCCCCTCTTCCTGGTCGCCACGGCCAGCCAGGCCAACATCGGCGGGGCGGTCAGCGCCCCGATCGTCGCGGGCGTCTACCAGCCCAACCTCGCGGTCGTCGGCATCCTGATGGCCGTGCTGGGGCAGGTGGTCGGGACGTTCCTCGCCATCGCCACGGGGTGGCTGTGCTCACTCGTGGCGATCGGGCAATCGGTGGGCGGCTGACGGCGCTCAGCGCCGACGCCGGGCGACCTCGGCCGCCGTCGGCACACTCCGCCACGCCTCGAGAGTCGCAGCGATCCGCGCTGTGATCTTCTCCGGGCTCAGATCCGCCTCCGCGTGGAGCGTCGGGACGGGGCCGTGTTCGATGAAATGGTCGGGCAACGCGAGGACTTGGCACGCGGTCGCGTGGGGCGCCGTCGCGGCGAGATGCTCGTTGACCGCGGCGCCGAATCCTCCGGCTGCGACGTTGTCCTCCATTGAGAAGAGCGGGATGCGCGCCTGGGCGAGGCGATTGATCAGCACCTCATCGAGGGGCTTGACGAAGCGCGCATTGACAACACCGACGTCGATGCCCATCTCGCGCAGCGCCTGCTGCGCCCGGAGCGCGGATCCCACCATCACACCGGTCGCCAGCAGCACCGCATCGCGGCCCTCGCTGAGCACCTCGGCCTTTCCGATGGGGAGGCGCTGGAGGTCATCGATGCCCGGCATCTCGACACCGAGCACGTTGCCGCGCGGGTAGCGGAAGGCGATGGGTCCCGAGGTGTGGTGGATGGCCGTGTGCATCATGTGGAGCAGCTCGGCCTCATCGCGCGGCACCATCACCGTCATGTTCGGGATGCAGCGCAGGTAGGAGAGATCGAAGACCCCGTGGTGCGTCGCGCCGTCGGCGCCGACCAGCCCCCCACGGTCAAGGGCGAAGATGACGGGGAGACGCTGAATGGCGACGTCGTGGATGACCTGGTCGAAGGCCCGCTGGAGGAAGGTGGAGTAGATCGCGCAGACGGGGCGCAGCCCACACGCGGCCAGGCCCGCGGCGAACGTGACGGCGCAGCCCTCGGCGATGCCGACGTCGAAAAAGCGTTTGGGGTGCCGCTCGGCGAAGATCGATGTGCCCGTGCCATCGGGCATGGCGGCGGTGATGGCGACGACCCGCTCATCGCGCTCGGCCATCTCGGCGAGCCCCTCGCCGAAGATGTGGGTGAAGGTCCTGGGGTTGGGCTTGCTCTTGCCCGACTCGATCTCGAAGGCGCCGACGCCGTGCCAGTGGACAGGGTCGCCCTCGGCGTGGTGGAAGCCCTTGCCCTTCTGGGTGACGACGTGAAGCAGGATCGGGGTTTCCGAGTCCAGAACGCGGGGCAGACGCCGGAAGAGGCCGCGCAGATCGTGTCCGTCGATGGGACCAATGTAGCGGAAGCCCAGCGATTCGAAGAGCAGCCCGGGGACGATCACGTGGCGGAGTCCGCCCTCGATGCTCTTGACCGCCTCGACGATCGTGTGTCCGACCAGGGGGATGCGGTCGAGGTGCTTCGCGACCTCGGCCTTCGTCTTGGTGTAGAAGTGGGAGTTGACCAGATCGCGGAGATAGCGGCTCATCGCGCCGGTGTTGCCGCTGATCGACATCTCGTTGTCGTTGAGGATCACCGCCATCCGGGTCTGGCGGTCGCCGATGTTGTTGAGGGCCTCATAGGCCAATCCCCCCGTCATCGCGCCGTCGCCGATCACGGCGACGACCCGGTGGTCCTCTCCCCGGAGGTCTCGCGCCGAGGCCATGCCCCAGGCCGCGGCGATCGAGGTGGAGGCGTGCCCCGCCCCGAAGGCGTCGAACTCGCTCTCATCGCGCTTGAGAAAGCCCGAGAGGCCCCCGTGCTGCCGGATCGTGTGGAACTGGTCCCGGCGGCCGGTCAGGAGCTTCCAGCCGTAGGCCTGATGACCGACGTCCCAGATCACCTGGTCGCGGGGGAGGTCGAGGATGCGGCAGAGCGCCACCGTCAGCTCGACCGTGCCGAGGCTCGGGGCCAGATGCCCCCCCAGCTCAGAGACCGTGGTGATGATGCGCTTCCGCATCTCCTGGCAGAGCTGGAGCAGCTGCTCCTCGGACAGGGGTTTCAGGTCCGCGGGGCAATTGATCTGATCGAGAAGGGGGGTGGTCATGGGGAACCTCATTCAGCGGGGCGGCATGGGGAAGCGCAAAACCTGTGTCTTCAGAGCTCCAACAGATCTGATGGGACAATCGGGGAGGCTCCTCCATCCCGGCCAGGCTGTCAAGCACGACCCGCAGAATCGCGGGATCGTTTGACCTTCCCTCCCCCACCCTCTAGCCTTCCCCCCGATGAGCCAACCTTCGCCGAATCAGCGGGATACCCCCATGACATCGACACAGACGGATCAGAGACTCCAGACCATCTGCCTGCTCACCCTGAGTGCCATCGCCTTGGCGGCGGCACTACACTGGCTGAGCTCGGTGCTGATCCCGTTCACGCTGGCGATCTTTCTCGCCATTGCCCTGAGCCCCGTCATCAACTTCCAGGTCCGCCGCCTGCGCTTCCCCCGGCCCCTGGCGGTCCTGATCACCATTCTCCTGGTCTTTCTGTTTTCCGCTGTGGTCGGCCAAGTTGTCCTCTCCTCCATGCGGCAGCTCGTCGCCAACGCCGACATCTATCAACAGCGGGTCGAGGAGTTGCTGCAGGAGACGACGAGCTCCCCGCTGCTCCAGCGCCTGGGGGTCGACCCCGAGAGCGAGATCAACCTCGTGTCTCTCCTCCCCAGCGGCTTCATCAGCGCAGCCCTGAGGGCGGCGACCAACCTCAGCGTCGAGATCCTGTCCAGTGGGATGCTGGTGATGATCTTCGTCCTCTTTCTCCTGATCGGGGGGAAAACGCGGAGCGAGCCAGCCCCCGGCGTCTGGGGGGAGATCGACACCAGCGTCAAGCAGTACGTCGTCACGAAGATCATCCTCTCGGTCACGACGGGCGTGCTCGTCGGGCTGATCTTCGCCATCCTGGGGATCGACTTCGCCCTGGTGTTCGGCTTCCTCGCCTTTCTGCTGAACTTCATCCCCACGATCGGTTCGATCATCGCCACGGTGCTTCCGATCCCCGTCGTGCTTCTGACACCCGAGATCACGTGGGTCGGCATCGCGCTGGCCATCGCCCTGCCCGGGGCGGTACAGTTCCTGATCGGAAACATCATCGAGCCCAAGGTCATGGGCGACTCGCTCGACCTTCACCCTGTCACAATCCTCTTGGCCCTCATGCTGTGGGGGATTCTCTGGGGCATCGTCGGCATGCTGCTCGCCGTGCCGATCGCCGCCGTGATGAAAATCCTCTTCCAGCGGCTCGAGGTCACCCGGCCCATCGCTCAGCTGATGGCGGGGCGGCTGGACAAGATGGGGCAGCGGGTGAGCTGACCCCATGCACTTCTGTGTGGTGGACACCTGTCCCGGGTGCTTGACACAGAGACAGGGGCGGCACCCGCCGCCCCAGAGATTCACCGCACAGAGCGTCGCCCGCTGAGCGCTCCCTCAGAGATGCTCCCCCGCGCCGACGATGCGGGGATTGACCAGGCGCATGAAGTCGGTCGTGTGAACGCGGATGGCCTGGTGGTGATTGCCGGCGTCGAAGGCGATGTACTCCTCGGGGAGGAGCCGCTGATCGATCGCCACCGGCAGTCCGTAGAGATTGCCGAAGATTGGCATGGCGCCCAGCTCGCAGTCGGGGAAGAGATCGGCGATCTCCTCCTCGCTGGCCAGCTTGGGATTCTCGAGACCCAGCTCGGCCCCGAGGCTCTCGATGTCGAGACGGCAGTCCGCGGCGACCAAGACCATGTGATAGGTCACACCGTCGCGGACGATCACGACCTTGGCGACATCTCGCCCGTGGGTGTGGGTGGCGTGTGCCATCTCCTGGGCGGAGAAGGATTCGGGGTGTTCGAGAATCGTGTGTTCGATGCGATTCGTGTCGAGAAAGCGTCGGAGACGCTCAGGGATGAGCATGGTCTCGTCCTCCCGTTCCCCTTTTGGATTGGGGCGAGTGGAGGTGGGACGAACCCATCTCGGCTCTGAGGAGAGGATGCCACAGCGGCCCCGGCGTGTCAAAGAAGACCGCCCGTGCCACGGCGATTGGAGCGTTTGAAAACATGCGGGGAGAGACACTGCGGCTCGCCATCCACCGCGCGACGTCAGATCGGCGCTGACTCCTCGCTCTCCTCGCCCAGCTCGAGCAGATCGAGCTGCCTGCCCCCCGCGCTCTCCATCAGAGCCTCGACAATGCGGCGCTGCGCCGTGGCCATCGGGCGGCTCATGAGGTCGCGCAGTGCGACCCACCGATGCGCATCGTGGCTCCGGCGATGAACGCGCCCCCCCGTGGCGCGGGCCCGCCAGACGTGGAGCGTGATCTGATGATGGGTGAACGTGTACTCGATCGTCCTCAGCGGCTCGTCGATGTGGATGTCGAGACCGGTCAGGCTCTTCACCATCGGGGCGACGGTCTCAGCGGGCTCGCCACCGCGCAGTGGTCCATGGGGAAACTCCCACATGCCCGCCATGCGACCCGACTTGGGACGGCGGAGTATGAGGAAGCGGCCTTTCCGCTCGACGGCTGCGCCGACCTCGGTGACCTCGACGGCCTCGGGGCGCTCGCGCAGCACGGGGTAGCGGTGCATGTCGCCGCGCTGCGCGGCACGGCAGAGGGGCTGGATCGGGCAGATGTCGCACCGGGGCGAGGTCGGTGTGCAGACAAGCGCCCCGAGCTCCATCAGCGCCTGGTTGAGATCGCCGGGATTGTTTGTCTGGGTGAGATCCTCGGCGTGATCCCAGAGGATCCGCTGCCCATCGGCCGTGGACACCTCCTCACGGACGGCGAAGAACCGCGCCAGCACCCGCGCGACGTTCGCGTCGACGACGGGGACTCTCTCGCCGAAGGCGATCGATGCGATCGCCCCGGCCGTGTAGCGCCCGATGCCGGGGAGGTCCATCAGGTCCGTGACGGTGTGGGGGATCTCGCCATCGCCCTCCGACACGATCTGCATCGCGGCGCGGTGAAGGTTGCGCGCGCGGTTGTAGTAGCCGAGTCCCGCCCAGAGCCGCAGGACGTCCTCCTCGTCCGCCGCGGCGAGATCACGGAGCGTCGGGAATCGCTTCATCCAGCGCTCATAGAAGGGGACCGCCGCGGTGACGGTTGTCTGCTGGAGCATGATCTCGCTGACCCAGACGGCGTAGGGGGTCGGATCGGTGCGCCAGGGCAGGTCGCGGCGATGATGGCGGTACCAGGCCAGGAGGCGTCGGCGCATCGAGGAGAGCACCTCCTCGTGGCGGGGGGAGCGCCTCCGCGGGCTGGCGCCGCTGTCGCTCACACGGCGGAGGTCGCCTTCATGAAGGCGCGGATGGATTGGGCGATCCCCTCGGCGTCGAGCCCATGCTTGGCGATCAGGTCGGAGGGGGAGCCCGACTCGCCGAAGACATCCTGAATGCCGAGGCGGCGCACGGGGACGGGGAAGCGGTCGGCCAGCGCCTCGCAGACGGCTCCGCCGAGGCCTCCGATCACGGTGTGATCCTCGACGGTGACGATCCGGCCGCACTTCCGGGCGATCCGCTCGAGCGCATCGGCGTCGAGCGGCTTGATGGTGTGGCAGTTGACGACGCGTGCGCTCACATCCTCGGACGCCAGCGCCTCGGCGGCGTCGAGCGCCGCCTTCACCGGCCCGCCCGAGGCGATGATCGCGACGTCGCCGCCGTCGCGCAGCGTGTCGAGCCGGCCAGGCACCCAGCGATAGTCGTCGGCGTGGACACGCTCGACGTTTTGGCGCGTCAGCCTCAGGTACGCGGGGCCGTCGGTGTGGGTGGCGAGGTGCTCGACCATCTGGGTGGTCTCGATGTCGTCTGCGGGCTGGAGCACAGTCATGCCCGGCAAGGTGCGCATCAGGGCGATGTCCTCGAGCCCCATCTGCGAGTGGCCGTCCTCGCCGATCGCCACCCCGGCGTGTGTCCCGACGAGGCGCACGGGGGCCTCGCTGTAGGCGACCGAGATGCGGATCTCGGCGAACTGGCCGGTCAGGAAGCAGGCGAAGGAGCAGGCGAAGGGGATCTTTCCCGCCAGCGCGAGGCCCGCCGCGGTGGCGACCATGTTGGCCTCGGCGATGCCCATCTCGAAGAAGCGCTCGGGGAACTGGGCGGCGAAGAGCTCGGACTTCGTCGACTTGGCGAGGTCGGCGTCAAGCGCGACGACATTCGGGCACTTCGCCCCGATGGCGGCGAGTGCTTTTCCGAAGGCGGCGCGGGTGGCGGTGGCGGGCATGACTCTCTCCTGTCAGCGGTTCGGGGCACGGGAAAGAACTCTCTCACGCGCCCTCCATGGTCCCCCAGGCGCGTCGGAAGACGGTCACGGTCGCGGCCTCCCGGTCAACGGCGGTCTGCGTGGGGATGTTGTTGCGCCGCACATGGTCCATGAACACCTCGATCTCCTCGGGGCACACGAGGATGACGGAGCCGAGGCCATCGAAGGACTCGATCAGCTCCTCGAGGGGGCGGGGCTCCGGCGTCTCGCTCATGCGCCTCCCCCGCCGCGGATCTCCGCCAGGGCCCGATCGGCCTCCTCGCGTGTCGGCGCGACGCCGTGCCACTTGCACGGGTGCTCCATGAAGGAGACCCCCTTTCCCTTGACCGTCCGGGCCACGATCAGTGTCGGCTTGCCCCTCGTGTCGATCGCGTCGCCGATGGCGCTGAGAAGCGCCTCGAGGTCGTGGCCGTCGGCGACGTCGATCACATTCCAGTTGAAGGCGCGCCACTTGTCGAGCACAGGCTCGAGGTCCATCACCTCGGCCGTCGAGCCATCGATCTGCCCGCCGTTGCAGTCGAGGATCGCCACGAGATTGTCGACCCGGTACTTGCCGGCGCTCATCGCCGCCTCCCAGATCGAGCCCTCCTGGATCTCACCGTCTCCCAGGATGCACCAGACACGCCAGGGGGCGTGGTCGATCTTGGCGGCCAGCGCCATGCCCTGCGCGACGCCCAGCCCCTGGCCAAGCGCCCCGGTGCAGGCCTCGACGCCCGGCGTGAAGGAGCGGACAGGGTGGCCCTGGAGCATCGCGCCCGTCTTGCGGAGATTCCACAGCTCCTCACGCGGGAAATATCCCCGCCGCGCCATCGCGGCGTAGAGGGCGGGGCAGCCGTGCCCCTTCGAGAGCACCAGGCGGTCGCGCTCGAGCCACTCGGGGTTGGCCGGATCGTGACGCAGCGCGCCCCAGAAGAGGGAGACCATGATCTCGACGGCCGAGAGGGACCCTCCGGGGTGGCCGGATCCCGCGAGGCAGAGCATTTCGATGATGTCCGCCCGAAGGTCGCGGCAGATCGCGCGCAGCTCGGAGAGATCGGATGGGGGCATGTGTCAGGTCCTCAAAGTGGCTCAGCGTAGGGCGGAGAGGCGGAGAATCAAGCACAAATGACGCGGTCCGACGCCGGTTTCCCACATTTGCCTTGCGAGCCCAGGGCCCCCACGGCCAAATCGCGGGAGAGGTGTGGGAAGCGGGTCGATGGCCATGGATCTCATCGAACAGATCAGGGGACTGAAGGGGCGCGGTCAGAGGAAACGGGCGGCACGCGGCAGGGGTTCGCCCTCCTCCGGGACACCCGCGCCTGATCCAGGGGAGCTGGTTCGCCGCCTCGACGGAGCGGAGATCCTCTCTCTCCCCGGTGGCCACCTGATCGTCCGGCGGGTCGAGCACCCTCTCCCGGATTCGCCCGAGGCCATCTCCGCGCTGCTGAGAAGCGCACTCGGTGTGCGGGTCGAGCCGCGGGAGATCATCGCACTCGACACCGAGACGACCGGGCTGGCGGGGGGCACGGGCACGGTCGCCTTCATGGTGGGGATGGCCCGCTTCGAGGGCGACGGCCTCGTGATCGAGCAGGCACTGATGCCCGATTACCCTGACGAGCCGGCGCTTCTCCACTGGCTGGGGGAGCGTCTGGAGAGCTGCGGCGCGCTGATCAGCTTCAACGGCAAGACCTTCGACCTGCCGCTGCTGCGGACGCGCCGGAGACTTCAGGGTGAGGGGGAGGACTGGACGCTTCCCCACCTGGACATGCTCCATGTCGCTCGGCGGCTCTTCGCTCACCGGCTGAGCGGCTGCGGGCTGGCCCACATCGAGCAGCACATCCTGAACACCTCGCGTGTGGGAGATCTGCCGGGTCGCCTCGCCCCGAAGGCGTACTTCCGCTACCTCGAGGGGCATGAGATCGATCTGATGGCCGAGGTCTTCCGCCACAACGAGCGCGACCTTGTTTCGACCGCCACGCTTCTGGCGCGGGTGGCGGCATTTCACGCTCAGCCGGAGAGAATGATCTTCGGCGATCCTGGGGATTGGCAGGGCCTGGGCGAGTGGGTCGAGCAGATGCACGACCTCGAGCGTGCCCGGGAGATCTTCTCGTTGGCTCTTGGGGCGCTGCGCGACACCCCGCTGCGGACGAAACTCGAGCTGCGGCTGGCCGATCTCTCGGTTCACACGGGGCGCGAGGAGGAGGCCCTGGATCTGTGGCGCTCGGTGGCGGAGCGGGATCCTCTGAGCGGGTGGCCCGCGGTGCGTGAGATCGCAAGATGGAACGAGCGTCGAGAGCGCTGGCGCGCCGCCTTCGCCGTTTTGGACGCTGCCTGGGCGCGATTTGAGCAGGTCAAGGGCCTGAGAGCGCATGGCGGCAGATCTCGCTTGCCGCGGGCTTGGCGTCAGTGGATGAACGAGTGCGAGAAAATGCGAAAAGATCTGCGTCAGGCGGCAGGTGAGGAGCAGCTGACGCTTTTCTGACCCACCCTGCGACACCCTGAGGAAGAGCACAGCATGCCTGACAACCGCGAGCACATCTGCAAGGGATTGGGGTTCTCGGGGATCGCCCCGCTCCACCAGTTCATCCTGCAGAGCATCGGGGGCGACATCACCTCTCTCACGCGCCGGGGACTCAAGCCCCAGATCCTCGCAGAGCTTGGGTACACGGCGGAGGGGCTGCGCCGCCTCGGCTGCCGCGACGACCAGCTCAGCAGGATTGGCCTGGACTCCCCCAAGCCCTCATCGGCCTCCCCCTCACCCTCCACGCCGAAGCCGGACAAGCATGCCTCGCCCATCACACTGGAGGGACACGTGGACGTCGAGGCGATCCGCGATCTGCTGGAGAAGAAGACGCCCCACGGCGCGCTTCGGGTGCTCGGCGTCTCCGCCCAGCACTGCCGGACGGCGGGGGCCGACGTGACGCTTCTCATGCGCCTGGGATTCCCGATGGCGGAGATGGCCCGGGCCTTCCCGATCCACGAGCTCAAGCGGGCGGGCTACGGGGTCCGCGACCTGACATCGTATTTTGGAGACGACGAGCTGAAGTCGGCGGGCTTCTCCGCCTCGGAGATGCGGATGGCGGGTCGGACGATCAAACAGCTCCAGCGCCTCGGCTACAACGAGAACCACATCCGCACGGCGGGCTACAGCCTCGGCGAGCTGATCGTGGCGGGCCTCGCCAAGCAGACGAGGGATCATGTGAAGGGGCAGTGAGTCACCGACAGCTCACAATCAGAGATTTGGGTGGGGCCTTCATTCATGAAGGCCAGTGGAGCAGTGGCCTTGATGAATCAAGGCCCCACCGATGGCCCTCACCCCCCAGCCCCCTCTCCCAGGGCGGGAGAGGGGGAGCATGAGGAAAGGTCCGGGAGTTGGACTCCCGGACCATCACAATCGGAGATGTCAGCCGCGGCTCAGGCGGGGACGCGGACGAGGTCCTGCCTGATGAGGTCCTCGGCGATCTGGATGGCGTTGAGGGCGGCACCCTTCTTGATCTGATCGCCGCAGATCCACATGTTGACCGCTTGGGGCAGGGTGTTGTCGACGCGCAGACGACCGACGAAGACGTCGTCGAGGAAGGAGCACGCGAGCGGCACGGGGTAGACGTTGTTGGCGACGTCGTCCTGCACCGTGACGCCCTCGGCGCCGGCGAGGGCCTCGCGGACCTCGTCGAGCGTGAAGGGCTTGACCAGCTCGACGTTGAGCGTCTCGGAGTGGCAGCGGATGACGGGGATGCGGACGCAGGTGGCGGTGACGTGGATCGACTCGTCGCCGAAGATCTTCACCGTCTCCTTGATCATCTTCACCTCCTCGTGGAGGTAGCCGTCGTCGAAGACGCCGCCCGACTGCGGGATGCGGGGGATGGCGTTGTAGGCGATCTGCTGGGGGAAGACCTCGATCTTGGGCTCCCTGCCCGCGGCGAGGTCGGCCACCTGCTGCTCCAGCTCGCGGATGCCCGTCCACCCCGCGCCGCTGACGGCCTGGTAGGTGGAGCAGATCACGCGGCGAACGCCCCAGCGGTCATGGAGCGGCTTGAGCGGCAGCACCATGATGATGGTGGAGCAGTTGGGGTTGGCGATGATTCCGCGGTGCTCCTTCAGCACGTGTCGGTTGACCTCGGGGACGATGAGGGGGACGCCCTCGTCCATGCGGAAGGCCGAGGTGTTGTCGACGACGACGGCGCCGCGCTTGACGGCCTCGGGGACGAGCTTTTTCGAGACGGATCCCCCGGCGGAGGACAGGACGAGCTCAACGCCGTCGAAGGCCTCAGGGGTGGCCTCCTCGATCGTCAGCGTCTGGCCCTTGAACTCGACGGTTTTGCCGGCGCTGCGGGCCGAGGCCAGGACCTTGAGACTCTCGAGGGGGAAGTCGCGCTCCACCAGGAGCTTCAGGAATTCCTGACCCACGGCCCCGGTCACGCCCAGGATGGCGGTTTTCACCTTCATGATTCGGACACCTCTCTCGGGGTGGGGTCTGTGCCGCCCCCGGGCCACCCCGGGGGCAGGCAGGACACACTGCAAACGGGGAGAGCGAGTGCAAGCGGAATCGTGGGGAAAAGCCCCGAAAACCGGGCCGGGCTCCCAGGGGCCCGGTCACGTCTCAGGGCTCAGGTCCCTTCGTCAGGGCAGGACAGGCCCCAGCCGGTCGGTGTGGACGATGTCTCCCGTCGAGATCGTGCCGTTGGTGGGATCGTAGAGGAGATAGCCCTCCAGGAAGGGGAAACTGGAGGTCCCATCGGGCCCCACGCCCGAGAGCTTCCAGTTTCCCAGCCCCAGAAGTGTCTCGTTCCACTCTTCATCGGTGAGTGAGTCCCGGACACCGAGAATCCATCCCCCCGTCGCCACACCACCGGAGCAGCTGCCGAACTGCGTGCCGTAGTCGCACCAGAGATCCCGACCGGCGATGCAGTTGATGAAACGATAGCGTCGCGCCGAGGGATGATACAGGCCCCCATCGGCATTGACCACTCTGAATGGGTCAAGACGCGGCGAGGACAGATATCCCACCGGTGTGGTGAGCATCTCCGGGACGTACCAGGGCCAGCCGTTGCCGATGTCATTGGGCGGGACGAGGTGATCCACCACATAGGCGTCGATGGCGACGGCGAGCTCGCGCAGATCTGCCTGCGTGCGGGCCACGCGTGAGCGTGTGAGGGACTCGACGAAGTCCACGGACGCCGCCGCGGCGACCGCCGCGATGATGAGCATGACAGCGAGGATGTCGATGCGTGTGTTCCCACGCGGGAGAGACGGAGTCATCGTGGACACACCTCAGATCCTTCCGCCCAGACCCACCTCTTTTGTATTGCATCGGACCGCGACTGTCACGCAGAACTCGGGGCTCTCAGGTGGGATCGCCCCTCCCGCTCCACAGTCTCCAGGCCAGCACGTTGATCGCCAGCCCCGGGTGGGCGAAGAGATCCCAGTCGCCCCTCCAACCCATGTCGGGATGCCAGAGCACGAGAAACACGAGGCCGCACAGCGCGGCGATGGCGCTGAATTGGATGGCGTCGCTCGACCACAGGCGCCGCACACGCGCCAGCGTGAGCACCAGGCCCGCGGGGCAGGAGATCGCCAGAAACATCCCGATGGCGGTGAGGTGCCCCGGCGAGAGAAGCGTCACCTGGTTCGACGATCGCGGCACCTCAGGCGGGGTGAGGGGCACGAGCCGCTCGAGGTCATTGTCGAAACCGTGGGAGATGAGCAGCAGGGGCATGACGGTGAGAATCACCATCAGCGCGATGATCCGGGCCAGCGCCCCGGCGAGATCGGCGCGGATCCGCATGGGATCAGCGCCCCGCTCGAGGGCGCGGCGACGCCCCTGCACCGCGAGCCACACGAGCGCCGGGGCGTAGAAGGCCAGAAGCATGTGCATCAGGCAGCCGATGCCGAAGAGGGTGACGAGGGGGGTCAGCGGCATCTTCCCCTTCAGGTGCAGCGGCCCCAGCAGGAGCAACCAGAGCAGGATCAGCGAGGGCCAGGCGTAGACCTCGATGTGCCCCATCAGGATCAGCGGCATGCCCGAGAGCAGGGTGATCAGGATGAGCGGCGAGCGGCGGGCGATGGCGCCGACAGTCAGGAGAAAGAGCGCCCCCGCCACGCTGGACAGCAGCGCCAGTGCATCCGCTCCGCTGAGTCCCGCCCAGCGGTGCAATGCCTGCGCGAGCAGATGGGTCAGAGGCCATCGCAGATACCAGATCCACGGCCCGCGCTCGACAAAGCCCGCGATCTCGACGCTGTCGGCACTGGGGGGAGAGAGCCGGCGGAGATGATAGAGAAGAGCCGTCAGTGCACAGACGAGAATCGCGATGCCCAGGGGGGCGAGCGCGCGGCGCGCTGGGGAGCTCATGGGGTGAGGAAGATCTCCGGCACGCTGCCGAGTGCCATGGCCCGAGCGAGGACCATCGCCATGACCATCAGGGCGAGCAGCGCGACGAACCAGCGGGCCAGGCGACCCCGCGGCGCGGCGAGCATGACGGTGAACAGCGTCAGGGGAGCCATGTTCCGCGCGATGGCCACGATGTGCCCCCAGATGGCATCGATCCAGAGCAGGCCCGCGATCCCCCAGAGCAGCGCCATTCCCGCGATCATCTGGCGCGGACCGCCGCGCGATCGGACGGCGAGAATCAGACCCACCGCGAGCAGCAGAGCCAGCATGCACGGACCAATTGAGACGCGGAGCGTCGAGGGATCTCGGAGCGGCTCGGTCAGTGCCCAGAACCAGCCGCTCCCCGGCATCGGCTGCGTCTGGGTCAGGCTCCAGCTGACGACCCACTCGCCGGTCTGCTGATGGAGCGCCAACACCCAGAGCAGCCAGGGCACGGGGGCAAAGAGTGTCAGGAAGGCTCCCCCTCCGGGGCGTGCGACGAGAACGCCCACGGCGACCGCCAGCCAGGCGGCGAGGGCGGATTCCTTCGTCAGACAAGCCGCCGCCAGGGCAATCGCCGCCAGGGGCCACTGCCTCCGATCGATGGACCAGACCGCGGCGACCAGGAGGGCGACCAGCAGCGCGTCGGGGCAGAGATACTGGCATGAGAGAAGGCTGCCCGCGCTGGCGACCCCCAGCACGCTCCAGGCGGGTGAGAGCGCCCGCTCTCTCATCCACAGCGCGAGCAGCGCCGTGCCGAGGGCGATGGCGATGAGATTGACCAGCGCGAGGGAGACCGCCGCGACCTCCGGTCGGCCGAAGCTGATCAGCCACGCGAGGAAGGGATAGAGGATCCGCTGCCGGCGGGGGATGGGGACGGGTGACTCCTCGGCGAAGGGTCTCAGAGAGAGAATGAAGTAGCTCTGGCCGTCGTATCCCACCTCGCCGCGCTGGACCACCGTGCCGCGCGGGACGCGGGGGTCCTCCCAGAGGGCGCTGGGATGTGTCTCCCCGAATCCGACCAAGGCTGTGAGCCCTCCGCCGACGCGCATCACGTGGGCGGCCATGACGATCAGGCACAGTGTCACGGCGACGGTCGCCCAGAGGCTCGATCTCTGCCAGAGGGACATCCGTGGTGGGAGTGGCGCCTGCTCGGTCATCTTTCGACTCGGTGGGGACCTTCGCGCTCCCCCTCGGGGGCTGCAACACCAAACTCCTCAGGGCTGTCCCACCCCCATCGCCTGGGATCGAGGGATTTGCCCTTGATTTTGAATGGGGCGGCACCCACTGTGTCGCCCCCCAGGATCATTCCGAGTGAGGTGTGTGAACACGATGCGAACTCTCTGCCTGACACTGATTCTCGCCGCGCTGGCCTCGGTGGGCGCGCAGGCCGACTTCATCGAGGACTTCGAGCTGACCGATCCCGGCCTCTACGCCGTCTTCGAGACGAGCATGGGGACGTTCGTCGCCGAGCTGTTCGAGGCAGGCGCGCCGAACACAGTCGCCAACTTCGTGGGCCTCGCGACAGGCGAGATCCCCTGGCGCAGGGTGGACAAGCAGGCCCTGATCGACGAGATGGTCGCTGAGGGGGTTCAGATCCGGAC
>JAFGKF010000324.1 GCA_016928695.1 Candidatus Sumerlaeota bacterium
AGATTCGATGGATCGATCGAGTATCACGAGATCCTCTCCCGCGAGCAGCTGGGTCAGATCGAACAAAACCTGCTTCAGGCCAACAGCGGGGGTTGACGGACCCCTCCCGCTTCGGTGTCATCGGGTCGCGCGCAGCGCGCGTCTGATCTCACAGAGCCATGTCACCCCGCGATTTCACCGTGCGCATCACCGCCGACGGCCGGATCATCTTCGACATGACCGGCCTCCCCGAGGACGAGATCCGTCTGCAGCGCGATCTGGCCGAGCAGATGCTCGGGCGAATCGTGGCGGAGGGGACGCCCGGCGATCCACCGGACCCCGGCCATGTGAGCGCTGTCACCCCCGAGGAGGAGCGGCTGCGGCGGCGCGGCCGCGCCTGAGGCATGATGGAAGAGAATTCCCCCAGGCTCTCACTGTGCATGATCGTCCGCGACGAGGCGTCGCACATCGCCCCCTGCCTCCGCGCCACGCGCGGCCTCGTCGACGAGATGATCGTCATCGACACCGGCTCCACCGACGGGACGGATGAGCTCGCACGCGCCGAGGGAGCCCAGGTCCACGCGCACGCCTGGCCGGGCAGCTTCGCCGAGGCGCGCAACCTCTCCCTCGGCCATGCATCGGGCGACTGGGTGCTGGTGCTCGATGCGGACGAGCGGGTCGCGGCGGCCGACTTCCCCCGCATCCGCGCGCTGATCGGGGAGGGGAGACACGACGGCTTCACGCTGATTCAGAGGACCTACAGCGACGACTCCGATCTCCTCGGCTGGCGGCCCGCGCCCGAGGGATGCGCCGAGGCCCAGGGGTTCTCGGGGTTCTTCGACAGCGGCATTGTGCGCCTCTTTCGCCGAGACCCCGAGATCGCCTTCGAGGGCGTGATCCACGAGCTCGTCGAGGAGGTGATGGAGCGCGCGGGCCGATCAACCACCCTGACGGACATCGTCATCCACCACTACAAAGAGGAGAAGACCCAGCGCGAGAAGCGCCAGAAGTCTCGCCTCTACCTCGACCTGTGTGAGGTGAAGTGCCGCGAGCATCCTCAGAGTGCGCTGGCGGCGAAGCAGCTGGGGATGGTGCTGTTCGACCGCGGGCAGTTCGCCGAGGCCGCCGAGGCCTATGGCCGCGCCGCCTCGCTCGACCCCGACGACGCCGATGCCGTCGCCAGCCAGGGCGTCTGCCTGATGCGTGCGGGGGATTTCGAGCGGGCCGAGTCGGTCTACACCAAGGCGCTCGGTCGGCTGGCCGAGTCGCCCGATCTGCTGGTGGGTCTGGGCACGGCGCGCCTGCACCGCGGCGATCCACGCGGCGCACACGAGATCCTCATGAGGGCGGCGAACCTCCGGCCCGATCACTTCGCGGCCGCGCTCAACCTCGGCGCGGCGTGCATGGATCTGGGGCGCGCCGGTGAGGCGATGCAGCACCTCCGCCGCGCGTGCCGCATCAACCCCCAGAGCGCCGATGTGTGGCTCAACATCGGCCTCCTTCAGCGCGAGGCACAGCGCCCAGAGGAGGCGCTCGAGAGCTTCCAGCAGGCCTGGCGACGCGACCGCAGCCGCTGGCAGACGGCGCTCGGTCTCGGCACAGCCCACATGGACCTGGGCGACCAGGACGAGGCCGCTCAGTGGCTCAAGCGCGCGCGTGACCTCCCCGGCGCAGGCGCCGTGGTCTGGGCCCAGCTCTGCGCCCTGCGCATGCAGCAGGGGCGCATGCACGAGGCGTTGGCCTCGGCGCGTGAGGCCGCGGCGCGCGATCCGCGATTCGCCGACCTGCCCCGGCGATTCCAATGAAGACCTGCCCCCGCTGCCACTTCGCCAATCTCGACACCCGCGATCAGTGCCTCAAGTGCGGTGCGCTTCTCAACCACCGCGAGGTCGCCCCCCCGCGTCCGCGGCGCTTCGATCTCTCCGGCCTGGGGCGGCCGGTGATCCGACTCCGGGACCGCCTGATCGCCTCGCTGAGAGTGCCGCTGCCCACGGCCGTCACACGTCGCCGCCCCGCCACGGCGGCCACACTCGGTCTCATCCCCGGGATGGGGCAGATGTACAATCACCAGCCCCGCAAGGCCCTGAATTTCCTCCTCGCCTGGGTGGGCCTCCTCGCGCTGGCGATCTGGCGCTTCACCGATCCCGTCTGGGCATACCCCACGCTCCTCGCGTGGATCGCGATGTGGGTCTGGTCGATGAACGATGGCCTGGTGACGGCCATCCGCATCAACGGCCAGACGTGGATGCCCCACCAGTCCTGGGGATCGGCCTTCGCCATCACCACGATGCTCGCCGCCACCTGGTTCGTGCTGATGTTTCTCCTCAGCCCCCTCGTCTACTTCCGCATGATCGGAAACGACACGTTCGCCCCCCTCTTCCGCGAGGGCGACTTCATCTGGCTCGACAAGTGGTGCCTGCGGTTCGGGGGCGAGCCCAGACGCGGCGAGTGCATCTACTACGATCCCGAGGGCTTCACCATGCACCAGGGGATGAACACGATCTTCTACGACGCGCAGAATTTCATCGAGCGGATCATCGGGCTCCCAGGCGAGACGGTGGTCATGACCAATCGGGGCGGCGTCTGCCAGATCACGGTCGACGGCGAGCCGCTCGACCCTGATCTCTACCCGATTTCGACCGAGTTTCTTCCCCACCACCGGGAGTTCCATGTGCCACAGAATCGCTGGCTGATTCTCCAGTCGATGACCATGCAGGAGGGGTTCCTCGAGCGCGTGATGGGCGCCAGCCACGCAGGGACACTCGCGGGAGCCGACATCACCGACACCCAATGGACCGACTCATGCTACGTCTCGCACGACCGGATGATCGGCCGCGTCTTCGCCATCGGCCATCCGCCGGGGAGAAGGAGATGGTTTTCAAGGGGGGAGGAAGAGCGACAGTGATCAGGTGACAGTGGCCAGGTGTCAGTGGCGGTTTCGCGGCTGTCGCCGCGAAGTCTGAAAACATTCCTTGAATTTCGCCCGCAGGGCGACACCATCCCTGTCACCTGACCACTGTCCCCTGGTCACTGATTGATGGGATTCGGCATCTACATCCACTTCCCCTTCTGCCGCTCGCGGTGCCCCTATTGCGACTTCGCGACGACCGATGACGCCGATCTGCACCGCCGCTTCCGCACCGGATATGTGGAGGTCCTCCGCCGCGAGTGGGCGCTGAGACGGAGGGCACACCCCGGCATCGCCGCCTCGAGCCTCACGAGCGTGTATTTCGGTGGGGGAACGCCGAATCTGATGAGCGCGGAGGAGATCGCCCCGCTGCTGACCGACGTTCTCTCGGGCGTGGGGGGGATGGATGTCGGCCTCGAGATCACGGTGGAGATGAACCCCGGGGTGACGGACGCGTCGGAGCTCCACCACCTGCGGGAAACCGGGATCAACCGCGCGAGCCTCGGTGTGCAGTCGACGGACGACCGGCTGCTGCGAGCGCTGGGTCGCGAGCACTCGGCGTCCGATGCACGTTCCGCCTATGAGGAGATCCGAGAGACCGAGTTCGACAGCGTGGGCGTCGACCTCATCTTCGGAATCCCGGGTCAGACGCTGGCGGATTGGGACGCGACGCTGCGCGAGGTGATCGCGTGGAGACCCGATCACGTCTCGACATACAATCTGACCGCCAAGGACCAGACCCGGCTCGGCGACCGGGTTCGCTCGGGCGAGATCACGCTGCCTGGAGACGACGAGACCATCGCCATGTTCGCCGCCGCGCATGGAAGCCTCAGCGAGGCGGGCTACGAACACTTCGAGATCTCGAACTTCGCGCGGCCGGGCCACCGATGCCGCCACACCAGCGACGTGTGGCGCGGCGAGCCCTATCTCGGGCTCGGGCTCGGCGCCCACTCCTGCCTCGGCGACGAGCGCTTCTGGAACACCTCGGACTGGGAGGAGTATCACCGCCTCATCGGTGATGGGGAACTCGCCTCGAGCCCCGACCTCGAGCGCGACACCGCCGCGCGTCTCGCCGAGAGCCTCTACCTGGGTCTGAGGACCCGCGAGGGCGTGTCGCTCGATGCGCTGGCGCATCTGCGCAAGACCAAGCGGCTCAAGATCGAGGGGCTCGTCGAGGAGGGCCTGGCCGAGGTCGACGGCGACCGCCTGCGTCTCACCCTGCGCGGCTGGGCCGTGGCCGACGCGGTGGTCTCTGAGCTGATCTGATTCGTCCGATTCGTGGAATTCGTGTACCTGATCTAAGGCGCCAGCCGCTCCCGCAGCCATGTCCCATCGCCCTGGCGCGTGAATCGCAGTCGATCGTGCAGCCGGTTGGGGCGCCCCTGCCAGAACTCGAGGACCCCGGGCACCACGCGGATCCCGCCCCAGTGCGGGGGACGTGGGATCTCCTGGCCGCGATATTTCCCCTCGAGGAGCCGCACCTGCGCCTCGAGCACCTCTCGCCCCGCGATGACCTCGCTCTGCTCCGAGGCCCAGGCGCCCAGCTGAGCCCCGCGCGGCCGAGAGGCGAAGTGGGCGTCGCTCTCCTCCTCGCTCAGGCGCTCGGTGGGCCCCTCGACGCGGACTTGGCGGTCGAGCCCTGCCCAGAGAAAAACGAGCGCCGCCCGGGGATGACTCTCCATCTCCCTCGCCTTGCGGCTTCGCAGGTTGGTGTGAAAGACAAAGCCCCGCTCGTCGAACCCCTTGAGAAGCACCGTGCGCGCGGAGGGCTGACCGCCCGCGCCGACCGTCGCCAGCGTCATCGCCGTCGGATCGACCAGGTCGGCCTGCAGCGCCTCGTCGAGCCAGCGCTGGAAGAGCGCGAGGGGATCGCTGCCCGCCGCGGCCTCGGAGAGACCCCGCAGGCTGTACTCGCGGCGGAGATCGCTGATCCTCTGGTCCACCGCTGTTCACATCCCGACGATGTGAAATCCGCCGTCGATGTGGATCAGCTCGCCGGTGATCCCCCGCCCCATGTCCGAGAGCAGGAACAGCGAGGCGTCGGCCACCTCGGCGGGATCGGTGTTGCGCCGCATCGGGGCCCGGTCGGCCACGGCCTTCAGCATCTCGCTGAAGCCCGCGATGCCGCGGGCGGCCAGTGTCGAGATCGGCCCTGGGCTCAGGGCGTTGACGCGGATGCCCCGCGGCCCCAGGTCGGCGGCGAGGTAGCGCACGCTCGCCTCCAGCGAGGCCTTCGCCACGCCCATCACATTGTAGTTGGGGACGACGCGCTCCGAGCCCAGATAGGTCAGCGCGATGATCGAGCCCCCCCCGTTCCTCTCCATCAGCGGCGCCGCGCCCCGAGCCAGCCCCACGAGGGTGTAGGCGCTGACGTCGTGCGCCAGGCGGAAGCCCTCTCGCGACGTGTTGACGAAGTGGCCCGCGATGTCCTCCTTGTTCGCAAAGGCGATGGAGTGGACGAGGAAGTCGAGGCCCCCGCACTGACTCTCGATCTCGCGGAAGAGGATGTCGATCTCCTGGTCACTCGTCGCGTCGCAGGGGAGCAGGAGATGATCGCCCTCCAGCTCCCCGACGAGTGCCTCCACGCGCCCCCGCAGTCGCTCACCCTGGTACGAGAAGACAACGCGTGCGCCCTCGGCCGCCAGCCGCTGGGCGATGGACCAGGCGATCGAGTTGCGGTTGGCCACGCCGGCGACCAGACCGGTTTTCCCCTCCATCAGCTTCACTGTGGGATGCCCCCGTGGGAGATGGTGCAGGTCAGCGTCAGTGCCCCAGATGACTGCCCGATGTCAAGTTCCGTCGCGGACAGGGGGCGCCTCACTCCGAGGCCAGGATCCGGTCCGCCTCGCGCTCGAGCTTGGCGTAGCCGTTCTCCCCCACGAGCGACCGCAGCGTGTCGGCCATGGCGATGTAGACGCGGTCGAGGGCGTGGGGGTTGTCATGCAGACAGTTCATCCGCTCGTAGTCGTCCTCGAAGAGGATGCGGTGTGTCTCCTCGCAGTAGAAGGTGATGATGTTGATGTCGTCGGTCTCGAGCAGGAAGATCGGGAACATCCGGCAGATCAGGGGCTTGATCCGATCCAACGGGAGACCCTCGCGCAGCGCCGTGGAGTGCAGCGAGCAGACGTGCATCCCCATCATCTCGTTCCAGGTCAGGAAGACACACGATCCATTTTTTTTCTTCTGAAAGATCTTCCACCACTCGCTGTCGTACTTCCAGAAGCCGTGCCTGCGCACGTGGCGCGCCACGTCGGGATGGTGGGGCAGGACGAGATCGAGCTGGCGCTCGATCGCCTCGATCTCCGTCGGCAGGAGCTGGACCTCGAGATCCCAGCAGCAGGAGTACCTCGTCTTGGCCTTGACCTTCCCGTTGCTCTTTGCCCGCGACTGCTTCAGGCACAGGTGCGTGTTGCACGCGAAGCGCCGACGGATGATCTGGTCGACATCGATCAGAAGCTTGGGACCGAGCCAGATGTGCCGGTCCGGCTCCTCCGTCAGGTACTCCATGTACCGGTCGACGATGTCGGTGTCCGTGTGGTCCAGAAGGCGCTTGGCCTTCGAGCTGAGGCGGATGGTCGGGGGCATGGCTCTCTTCGGTCTCTGGTCTCCTGCGCACCGGATGCAGGGCATGGGGCCCCCTTGCTAATGCCTCGCCGGTGGCGGAGCAAGGCTTTTCCCCGCGGGGAAACGATTCCTTTGACAAGTGGGCCCCCCGCGCCTGAGATGGCCCTCCCCGAAGAGGAGTGAAACCATGTCGCGGACTCTCATCACCGGCGGGGCCGGCTTTCTCGGTTCCCATCTGTGCGAGCGCCTCCTGGCCGACGGCCACGAGGTGATCTGCATGGACAACCTGATCACCGGGTCGATCGACAACATCGAGCACCTGTTCCGCGAGGAGCGCTTCCTCTTCGTCAAGCACGACGTGACGAACTACGTGATGATCGAGGGGCCACTCGACAGCATCCTGCACTTCGCCTCCCCCGCCAGCCCCGTCGACTACCTCGAGCACCCGATCCACACCCTCAAGGTCGGGGGGCTCGGGACGCACAACACCCTCGGCCTCGCCATGAAGAAGAGGGCGCGTTTCCTCCTCGCCTCCACCTCCGAGGTCTACGGCGATCCCCTCGTCCACCCCCAGACCGAGAACTACTGGGGCAACGTCAATCCCATCGGACCGCGGGGGGTGTACGACGAGGCCAAGCGATACGCCGAGGCGATGGTGATGGCCTACCACCGAGCCCACGGCACCGAGACACGCATCGTGCGCATCTTCAACACCTACGGGCCCCGCATGAGGCTCCACGACGGACGCGTCGTCCCCAACTTCATCCACCAGGCGCTGACCGGCCAGCCGCTGACCGTCTACGGTGACGGGAATCAGACGCGCTCCTTCTGCTACGTTGACGACCTGGTCGAGGGCATCATCCGTCTCCTCCACTCCGACCACACCGATCCCGTGAACATCGGCAATCCCGCGGAGATGACCATCATGCAGTTCGCCGAGGCGATCCTCCGCCTCACGGGCTCGAAGAGCGAGATCGTCCACGAGCCCCTCCCCGTCGACGATCCCCAGACCCGTCAGCCCGACATCTCTCTCGCCAAGAGGGTGCTCGGCGGATGGGAGCCCCGGGTCTCGCTCGACGAGGGCATCGGCCGCACCGTGGAGTATTTCCGCGCCTCCGGGAGGCGTGAGTGAGGGGACTCACTGGCGCTCGGCAAGTCTGAATTCGGTGTGTTTGGCACACCCCTCAATATCGGGGGCCATTTTGCCGATCTTGTTGACACGGTGAGCGCCGCTGGGATGATGGCCCGCCTGACGGGCTGGACCCGTGCCTGAGAGAGGAGCCTGACCGAGAGATGAATGTCTGTGTGATTGGGACCGGCTACGTCGGTCTCGTGACAGGGACGGTGTTCGCCGACCTGGGCAACGACGTGATCTGCATCGATGCGGACCGGAAAAAGATCGAGGGCCTGCGGCGGGGCAAGATGCCGATCTACGAGCCCGGCCTGGAGGAGATGGTGCTCCGCAACGTCGAGGAGGACCGCCTGTTCTTCTCGACCTCGATCCGCGACGGCGTGCGCCGAAGCGAGGTGATCTTCATCGCCGTGGGCACACCGCCCAAGAGGGATGGCGAGACTGACCTCAGTCAGGTCAGCGCGGTCGCCAGGGAGATCGCCGAGCACATCGACACCTACAAGATCATCGTCAACAAGTCGACCGTGCCCCTGGGAACCGGCAACCTGGTGCGCTCGATCATCGAGA
>JAFGKF010000325.1 GCA_016928695.1 Candidatus Sumerlaeota bacterium
CTGGGCCAGGCGCTGCCCGTGCCGTTCCGCGATGAGATCCCCTGGCCCGGCGAGGCGGACTACATCGCCGCCCGGTTGGAGGCACACCGTGTCACCACCGTCAGCACGCAGTCGCTTCCCCTCTTCGTCCACGAGGCCAAGCGCACGGGGGCGATCAAGCACACTGTCCCACTCCGGTCGGCCACGCTGAGCGCTGGCGCCTCCCTTCCCGCCTCTGCGGAGACGGTCGAGGGGCTTCTCGCCTGGCTCTTCCCGCACCCATATCTCCGCGACGGCAGCGGGGCGGACAGGCCCTGGCTTCAGGAGATCCCCGAGACGTCGACGGCGATCACGTGGGGGTCGTGGGCGGAGATCAATCAGGCGACGGCCAATGAGCTCGGTCTGCAGATCGGTGATGCGATCACCCTCTCACGCGGCGATGTCGAGATCACCGTCCCCGTCATCATTCTCAAACAGGTCAAGCCCGGTGTCGTCGCTGTGCCCATCGGTCAGGGCCATGAGTCGCTCGGCCGCTGGGCGAGCGGGGTGGGGGAGAATCCCCTGCGCATGGTGGAGATCCACGGCGGCACCCTCTCCCTTCAGGGATTCGCGGTGCAGGCCACGGCGCGGCCGGGAGAGGGCACCGATCTCGCCCGGACGACCTTCGAGCAGGATCAGCGGGGGCGCCACCTCGCCCGCTCGATCCCTCTCTCACAGGTGGAGAACCCCGATCACTGGCTGGAGACCCATCAGCAGCACTATGACCACCGCAACCTCGACAGCATGTACGAGCGGCATCGCTACCCCCAGCACGACTGGGGGATGGCGATCGATCTCGACGCCTGCGTCGGCTGCGGCGCGTGCGTGGTGGCGTGCCACGCCGAGAACAACGTCCCGTTCGCGGGGGCTGACGGCATCCGGGCGGGCCGCGAGATGGCGTGGATCAACATCCAGCGCTACGTCGAGGAGGGGAGCGACGAGGTCAATCTGCTCGTGAGCCTCTGCCAGCACTGCCACGTCGCGCCCTGCGAGCCCGTCTGCCCCGTCCACGCGGCCTACCACACCGTCGAGGGGCTCAACGGCCAGGTCTACAACCGCTGCGTCGGGACACGGTACTGCGCCAACAACTGCACGTACAAGGTGCGCCGCTTCAACTACTGGGATCACACCGTCCCGGCACCGCTCGAGCTGGCCTACAACCCCGACGTCACCGTCCGCGAGCGTGGCGTGATGGAGAAGTGCACGCTCTGCATCCAGCGCATCCGAGAGGGCAAGGAGGAGGCCGACCGCCGGGGCGAGGACGTGGGTGACGGTGCGATCCAACCGGCATGCGCACAGACCTGCCCCGCGAAGGCCTTCACGTTTGGCGATCTGCTCAGAGAGAGGAGCGCGGTCCGCCGCCTCAGCGAGAGCGCCCGTGGCTACGCGCTGCTGGGAGATCTCGGCACACGTCCCTCGATCACCTATCTGGCGAAGGTGACACGCGGCGACAGCTCAGACACGGAAGGGAGCCACCACTGATGGCTGAGACCCCCGCGGCCCCAGTCCACAGCGATCCCCCGCATGGGACGCTGACCTACCGCGACGTCAACCGCGACATCGTCGCGACGCTTGCCACGCCCGGGAAGATGTACTGGGCCGTGGTCGGGCTCCTCCAGATCCTCGTCGGCGCGGCGGCGGTGGCATTCGTGATCCAGATGCTGTTCGGCATGGGTGTGACGGGCCTCAACAATCCGGTCGGATGGGGCGTCTACATCATCACCTTCGTGTTCTGGGTCGGAATCGCGCACTCGGGGACACTGATCTCCGCGGTGCTCTTCCTCTTCCGGGCCCGGTGGCGCATGCCCGTCTACCGCACCGCCGAGGCGATGACGGTGTTCGCCGTGCTCACCGCGGGTCTGTTCCCGCTGATCCACATGGGGCGGACCTGGAAGTTCTACTGGCTGCTGCCGTATCCGAATCAGCGCCTTGTCTGGCCGAACTTCAAGTCCCCGCTGATGTGGGACGTGCTGGCGGTGAGCACGTACCTCATGATCTCCTCGCTGTTCTTCTACTTCGGCCTGATCCCGGACATCGCCGCGGCGCGCGATCGGTCGACGGGGATTCGGCGCAGGATCTACAACGTGATGTGCTTCGGCTGGACGGGCCGAGGCACCCACTGGATCCACTACCGCAAGGCGTACCTGATCTTCGCGGCGATCGCGACGCCGCTCGTCGTCTCGGTCCACAGCGTGGTGTCTTGGGACTTCGCCATGTCGATCATCCCGGGGTGGCACACGACGATCTTCCCCCCCTACTTCGTCGCGGGGGCGATTCACTCGGGGCTGGCCATGGTGATCACGCTGCTGATTCCACTGCGCGCGCTCTTCCGCGTGAAGCACATCGTCACCCTCCGCCATCTCCAGGCCCTGGCGCTGTTCACCATCGCCACGGGTCTCTTCGTCGGCCACGCGTACATGATCGAGTTCTTCATCGCCGCGTACTCGGGCAACACGTATGAGTATTCGATCTTCAACTCGCTGGAGACGGGGAGGCCCTTCGGCCACTACAGCGTGGCCTTCTGGATCATGGCGATCTGCAACTGTGTGGCGCCGCTCCTCTTCGCGTTCCGCCGCATCCGCTCGTCGATCCTCTGGCTCTTCGTCCTGTCGATCCTGATCAACGTCGGGATGTGGTTCGAGCGGTTCGTGATCATCGTCACATCGCTCTCGACCGACTTCATCCCGTACAACTGGGGCTATTACCGCATCAGCCTCGTCGAGGGGATCATCCTCGTCGGCTCCTTCGCGTGGTTCCTGCTCCAGTTCGTGCTCTTCGCCAAGCATCTGCCCACGATCTCGATGACCGAGGTCAAGGAGCTCATCCCGCCGCCGACGGCAGAGGAGGTGCCAGAGTGAGCGAGACCATCAGCGCCGTCTTCGCCCACCAGGACACAGCGATCAGGGTGATCGAGGACCTCAGAGCCCGGGGGCACCGCGGGATCGACGTCATGATCCCCGTGCCCGATCACCACATCCTGGATATCCTTCCCAAGCCCGAGACCAAGGTGGGGTGGATCTTCTCGCTGTGGGGTGGGATCTTCGGCGTCACGCTGGGATTCCTCTTCCCCGCCTGGGCCCACTCCTTCGTCTATCAGCAGATCACGGGGGGCAAGCCGGTCATCACTTGGCCACCCTTCGTGGTGCCGGGTTTCGAGATGCTCGTCCTCTTCACGGGGCTCGCCACCTTCACGGGGGTGATCGTGCTCTGCAGGTTGCCCCAGCGGCACGGTGACCCGCACTTCGATGAGAGGGCCACGGAGGACCACTATGTCGTCGAGGTCACGACCGAGGAGGACAGGGTCGACGAGGTCCGCGCCCTCCTGCGCGAGGCCGGTGGGGAGGTGAGGTGATGGCTGCGAGTCACGCTGCCCCGATGATGACCGACCAGGAGTGGGTCGACCTCAACAGGCGGGCGAGGGCCAATGTCCCGCAGTGGGAGATCCCGGCTCTCGTGCTGGTGGCGCTCGGAGTGGTCGGTCTGCTGCTGGGCCTGGGGGGGAACCACCGTGGTCTCCAGGCCTTCTGGGTCAACTTCCTCTTCTGGGGTGGGCTGGCTCAGGGGGCGGTGACCTTCGCCGCCGCCGTCTGGCTCACGCGTGGGCAGTGGGGGCCGAGTGTGGCGCGCATCGCGCTGCTGCAGGTCGCCTTCGCCCCCGTCATGCTCATCCTCTTCCTGCTCGTCATCGTCCCCAGCTCGGGCTCTGTCGTCCCCTGGATCGCGCACGCCGAGGAGCTTCACGGCTTCAAGGGGTGGTGGCTGAGCCGCTGGTTCATGCTGGGGCGCGACTTCATCGGGCTGGCGCTGCTCACGGCCTTCGGTCTCAAGTTTGCCTCGGTCCTGATGCGCCCTGAGCGCGGTGCACTCGCCGAGCTGAGAAGGACCACGCTTCCCCCCGGCTGGCGAGGCCTCGAGGTCGAGCGGGCCGCTGCACAGGCCTCCGCCTTCCGCTGGGGCATCGCCGTCGTGATCACCTACATGCTCGTCTACTCGCTGATCGGCTTCGACATGGTCATGTCCCTCGAGCCCCACTGGTACTCGACGATGTTCGGTGGATATTACTTCGTGACCACCCTCTACATGGCGCTCGCGGCTCTCATCCTCTGGCTCACGGTGCTCAGGCGCCGCATGGGTCTCGACGGCCTGATCGGACCGCTGCAGTACCGCGATGTCGGATCGATCATGCTCGGATTCTGCATCCTGTCTGCCTACACCTGCTTCGCTCAGTATCTCCCGATCTGGTACGGCAATCTGCCCGAGGAGATCTCGTACGTCCTCAACCGTCTGGATCACCCCGTGTGGGTTCCGCTCGTCAAGTTCATCGTCTTCGGCGGCTTCATCATCCCCCTGGTCACACTCATCAATCTGCGCGTGAAGAAGACGCCCGCCGCCATGTGTCTCATCGCCCTGCTCATCCTGTGCGCGGGATTCGCTGAGCGGAACGTTCTCGTTCTCCCCCCGCTCTTCCCCGGGCGCGGTGAGACGTTTGTCGGCCCGAGCGCGCTCGAGGCGCTCTCGGGCCTGCTGGTCACGCTCGGCTTCGCCGGCCTCTACGTTCTCTCGGTCCTGCAGGGGCTGCGCCTCGGCGTGATCGTCCCGGGGCCCTGGAGGGTCCGCCCATTCGCCTACTGAAGGAGGTTCATCACAGGAGCATGAATCACAGCAATCCGATCTTCGATCCCGCCGCGGGCGTTCAGCTCTGGAGCATCTTCGTCCTGAGCCTGGCGGCGAGTCTGCACTGCATCGGCATGTGCGGTCCGCTGGTCATCCTCGCCGAGAGTCTGCGCCCGGGCAAGTGGACGCCCTGGGCTCAGCTCCCCATGAACATCGGGCGGATCACCACGTACAGTCTGATGGGAGTGGTGGCGGGTCTGATCGGCGCGGCGCTCGAGCGCGGCGGTGTGGTCTGGGGTTTCCAGGGGGCGGCCGCTCTGATCGGTGGGGGGGCGATGATCTTCTTCGCCATCGTGATGTTCGGCTGGATCCGAATACCGTGGGCGATGAGGATCAGCGACCATGCCCTCGCGCGCTTCACGCGGGCCCTGGCCGCCAGGCATCCCCTCGGGGGCTTCACCATCGGGCTCTCCTGGGGGCTGCTGCCCTGCGGGCTCGTCTACTTCGCCCTCGCGGCGGCGGCGGCCACGGCCTCTCCGCTCATGGGAGCTGCCGTGATGGCCATCTTCGGTGCCGCGACGCTGCCCGCGATGATCGCCATGGCGGGCTTCGGTGGACTGATCGGGATGAGGGCCCGGCAGTGGCTGCCCCGCATCGCCGCGGCGTCGATTCTGCTCCTGGGAGTCCTGATGGTGTTGCGCGGCGCCTCCAGCGCGGGGTGGATCGGCAAGATCTTCATTGCCCCGCACGTTCCCCTCTACTGAGGCGCAGGCCCCGCTCCGCTCGGTCCCAAACCCGCTTGACACAGCGCGGAGCAGGTCTGACAAAGTCCTGACCCGCCTGTGAGAGGCGGGCAGCGTCGACACCGGCGCTGAGCCTGACCCACTGGAGAAGATTGATATGACATATGTCGTCACTGAGGCCTGCATCGCATGCAAGTACACGGACTGCGTCTCTGTCTGCCCCGTCTCCTGCTTCCATGAGGGGGAGAACTTCCTGGTGATCAATCCGGATGAGTGCATCGACTGCTGCGCCTGTGAGCCCGAGTGCCCCACCCAGGCGATCTGTGCCGACTCGGATATCCCCGACAACCAGGCTCACTGTCTCGAGATCAACGCCGTGTTCTCCGGTGCCAAGGACCCATCCGAGGCCGACACGACGGGGTGGTCCCCCCACCTCGTGGAGGCGATCAAGAGTGCTGACTTCGAGGTCTGGCCGAAGATCGAGGAGCAGAAGGATGCCTTGGATGGCGCCGACGAGGCGGCCAAGAGAGAGGGCAAAGCCGGGGAACTCAGTCCCAAGCCATTCAAGGGCTGAGGTCCTCACCATCAGGTCTCAGAGCCGGTGTCTCTCGGGCGCCGGCTCTCTCACATGAATCAGACTTGTCGGTGCACTGGCCTTCATGAATGAAGGCCCCATCCAGATCTCACTTTCACCTCCTCAACTCCCCCTCTCCCATCTCGGGAGAGGGGGCAGGGGGCTTCGTCGTGAGCTCAGCCGAACGGGTGAGGGCTGTGGGTGGGGCCTGCTACAGTCCGTTTCACAACCTCAAATCCGGGCTTTCACGGTTATTGCCGGGGGCGAGAACAGCCGCCTCCGCCAAAGCAGCCGAACAGGCTGCGGCGGCTGGACGCGCCAGCCCGCTGCTATTGCCCGCGCCAACCCGGGGC
>JAFGKF010000326.1 GCA_016928695.1 Candidatus Sumerlaeota bacterium
GAGATGGCAACGCCTCACATCTCTCACCCCCCAAACCGCCTCAGGATATTCAAGCACCCCCCCCTGTACCCCGAGCCGAAGAGGTTCAGGTGATTGAGCAGGTGGTAGAGCTTGTAGATCTCGAGACGGTCGCGGGATCCGCCGGCGAGAGGCCAGACCTCGCTGTACGCCTCGTAGAAGGTGTGGTCGAAGCCGCCGAAGAGCATGGTCATCGCCAGGTCGGCCTCGCGGCGACCGCGGTAGACCGCGGGATCGATGAGCACCGGCTCCCCCTCGGCGTCGGCGAGATAGTTGCCCCCCCACAGATCGCCGTGGAGCAGGCAGGCGGGCTCGGCGGGTTCGCCGATCAGTTCATCTAGGCGGTCCATCATCCGCTCGCCCAGCTGGTCCATCGTGCGGTCGCTGAGACCCTGTCTCCGCGCGAGATCGAGCTGGAAGCCCAGCCGATGCTCCCGCCAGAAGGTGACCCAGTCGTCACACCAGCCGTTGGGCTGCGGGGTGGAGCCGATCCAGTTGTCGTGGTCGAAGCCGAACCGGTCACCCTGAGTCGCCTGGTGGAGCGTGGCGAATTGGCGGCCGAAGCGTCGCTGGAAGTCTCGGCCCGAGTGCCCGGTCTCGATGTGCTCCATCACGATGAAGGGCACGGTGCCGTCGGCGTCGCCACCCGTGCCGAGGGGTCGCGGCACGCGGATCACGCCGACATCGGCGAGCGCCTGGAGCCCCTCGGCCTCGCGCTCGAACATCCCGGGAAGCGGCGAGGGGTTGGACTTCAGGAAGAGGCGGCGGCCATCCTCGAGGGTGATCACCGTCGCGCTGTTGATGCATCCCCCACCCATGCCGTGGCCGCCTCGGATCTTGGCGGGCTCGCCGGTCGCATCGGCGATGACGCGCTCGACCGCGCGGCGGAGGGATTCGTCCATCAGGACTTCCCGTCTCTCAGGTGGGTGAGCAGTCCCTCGCAGGCCCGCTCGATGAGGTCGAGGCAGCGCTCGAATCCCTCCTCGCCGCCGTAGTAGGGGTCGGGGACCTCAGCCGGTCCGGGCTCGACGAGGAAATCGCACAGGAGGTGGACCTTCTCGCGGTGCCTTCCCCGCGGATCGAGGGAGCGGATCTCGTGGAGGTTGTTCTCATCCATGGCGATGATCATGTCGAACCGATCGAAGTCGCAGGGCGTGAAGTGCCGCGCGCGGCTGTCGAAATTGTATCCGCGCCGCGCGCCGACGCGGCGCATGCGGGGGTCGGGGAGCTCGCCGGTGTGGTAGTCGAGCGTCCCGGCGGAGTCGACCTCGAAGCCGTCGGCCTCGCCGCGCTCCCGGAGCATCTCGAGAAAGACGCCCTCGGCCGCAGGGGAGCGGCAGATGTTGCCCATGCAGACGAAGAGGATGCGTTTCGGCGCGGTCATCGTCATCACCCGACAGGGAGTGTCAGCTGAGTGCACAGCGGGAGAGCAGTGGAGGAAAGAGGCATGTGAGAAGCCCTTTGGATTGACATGGGGGGGCAGGGTCGCTCTGGGGAGGATCTGTTGTCAACCCCGGGTCCCTGGAGGTGAGGGCTGCACGCCTCTGCGAAACATCCCCATGTGCGGCGCCCGCAGCGGCGCTCTCAAATCGACACATCGGTTTGACACTGTGGATTTTACCTCAGAATTCGGCTCGCGTCTCCCCGGGGGCGGTGAGAGATCGCCGCCTCCTCACGGTCGACGATTGACAACGTTCGAGGATTGTGCACGCTGACCCGCTGCATCAGACGAGATCGGCTCCGTCTTCCTCTCGGGGGAGAGCTGGAAGTCCTGAAAGAAGTGGTTTCTCCCATGGCCAAGAAGACCTCCCAGAAGAGGCTCCGCTCGAAACCGAAGAGGACGTCCAGGGCTGCGAAGAGCGCGGGGCACCGAAAGAGCAAGCCCTCGGGCACCAAGCGCGGGGCCACGAAGAAAAAGGCCACGAAGAGGAAGGCCGTGAAGAAAAAGCCCACGAAGAAAAAGACGGCAGCGAAGCGGAGAGCAGCGACCAAGAGTCGGACAGCGGTGAAAAAGCGACCCAAGAGGAAGGCAGTGAAGAAAAAGGTGACCAAGAGGAAGGCAGTGAAGAAAAAGGTGGCGAAGAAGAGGGCGACCAAAAGGAAAACGGCCAAGAGAACAGCGGCCAAGGCTCAGGCAACCGCCAAGGCCCCCGCGAAGAGGAAGACGACCGCGAAGGCCGCTGCGAAGAAGAGCGCCACCGCCGAGACGAAGGCCCCTGCAAAGCGATCTTCGACGCGCCGCACCTACGAGGTGCCGCCTCAGGTCCAGGCTCCCAAGCTCACGCGGGCACAGATTCTCGAGTTCAAGGCGATGATCGAGAGTGAGCGTGACGCCCTCCTCGAGATTCTCAGCCGCCTGGGGCAGTCAGACGAGGAGAGCGGAACGCAGGACAAACCCAACCGCTTTGGCAATCACATGGCTGACATGGCCAGCGACAGCCAGCTGTTTGAGACCCAGCTCGTCCAGTCGGGGATGGAGATGGATCGCCTCCGTCAGATCGACGAGGCTCTGGAGCGTCTGAGCTCCCGGCGCTACGGCGTCTGTGAGCGGTGCGGTGCGAACATCCGCTACGAGCGTCTGCGGGCCAAGCCCTTCGCCCGCTACTGCATTGTCTGCCGCGAGCACTTCGAGCGCGAGTCGCTGCGCCGCAGCCGCTGAGCCTCACCCGGGATTGACCCGGGCTGTCTGATCATCCTTTGGAAAAGAGTGCGCCGGGAGAGAGCTCTCCCGGCGCACACATCCGTCATCTGGGCTGGCGATCACTCATAGAGGCTCCAGTCATCAACTGAAGAGGGCCGCGGGATCTCCGAGTAGATGCAGGAGTCCAGCACGGGATCGGCGGCGCCATACCCGCCACCACCGGCGACGAGGATGTAGTCGTGGTCGTTCACGGTGTAGCAGACCGCGGTGGTTCTGGCACGCGCCTCTGGCATGGCGGTGGTCTCGAAGGCGAGGGTGACCGCGCCGGTGTCGGAGTCGACGCGGAGCATGCCGACGTTGTCCAGAGGAGTGGCGCCGCTGAGCCCTCCGACGGCGAAGATGAAGTTGTTGATGGTGGCGCAGCCCAGCTCATAGGTGCCCTGAGCCAGGTTGAAGCCGCTGTCTGCCCATGCGCCGAGCGAGCCGTCGGTGTTGATGGTGCTGATGTAGATCTGGCTCTCGGTGGTGCCGGAGTGGTTCCCTCCGACGAGGTACAGATAGGCCTCGGCTGTGCCCTCATGGACCGCCACACCGTGGAACCAGTCGACGAAGGGCATCGTCGCGGTGGTCTGCCAGGTGCCATAGTCCCCTGAGGACTGGATGTCGCAGTGGTAGCAGGCGTCGGTCTTCGAGGCGTCGTTCCGCTCGCCGCCGATGATGTAGATGTGATTCTCATATCCCAGAACGCCCTGACCAAAGGCATCCATCTGGGGCTGACCCGCACCATCGGGGATGGTCACAGCGGATGTGGTCCAGGCACCGAGTGTTCCGTCGCCGTTGATCGTGGCATAGTAGCACTCGTTGTGCGTGACGTAGGTCTCATCCCAACCGCCCCAGACGTACATCGTTCCGTCGTATGCGTAGGCTCCATGCGCACACCTGTTCCCGGGCAGTGATGTGGTCGCCTGCCAAGTTCCCAGGGAGCCATCTGTGTTCACCGGGGCATAGTACACGGTGTCGATGGCGTGAGTTGTGGAGGTCTCCCCTGAGGGGCGGCCCCCGATGAGATAGACGTACCCCTCGTAGTGAACAAGAAATCCATTTCTGACGGGCTGAGGCAGCGTGGAAGTCGTCTGCCACGCGATCTGAGCGCTGGCCAAGGTGCAGGTCAGCACGAGTAAACCCACTGCCAATGCTCTGCACATCTTTAGAAATCCTCCTTAGTCAACAATTCCCCTCAGCACTTCCCTGATGCTCACCTTCCTTCGCATAGAGCGGAAAGTCAACCCCTCTGTGAGCGTTTGCAATAGCTCAGCCTGCCTCTGACCATGGACGGTTTTCCCAACAGCCATCCGCGTGATGCTCCCGCGCTCAGCACCTTCCCCAGGGCTTCCTCATCACCTTCGACTCCCTGCTTGGCGTTGCCGAGGC
>JAFGKF010000327.1 GCA_016928695.1 Candidatus Sumerlaeota bacterium
CTGTCGGTGGAACACCGAATGCGGTGAATGCCTCACACGCCACCCTGCCCCTGCCCTTCGCCTCCGATGTCCAGCACTCGCCACTCGTCCCCACCTCATCGGAACCGATCGAGGTCAGCGCTGCGCTCCACGGCCCCGTGCTTCCCCCGTCGGGCTGGCTCTTGTGGCGGCGCGAGGGGGAGGTCGACTTCCACGAGGTGCCCATGGCCACCCAGGGGGATCGTGTGGTCGGGGTGATTCCCCCTCAGCCGGACGACACGGTGATCGAGTTCGCCCTGCGTGTTGAGCAGAGCTTCGGCACGGAGCCCTCTCGCATTCAGCCCTCGACCTGGCCCGAGATCAATTATCACGCCGAGGTCGATGATGACGCGCCCGCTCCGAGCACGCGCCTGCACCGCCTTGTCATGACCCAGGCGCGCTGGGATGAGCTGCGCTCACGCGATCCCATGAGTGACGACCTGCTGCCGGCATCGGTGATCACGGGGGGCAGGGCCTATCACGGGGTGGGTCTTCGCTATCGCGGCTCGAGCAATCGCATCGAGGTCGAGGAGGAGAGCTTCCGCGTCGACTTCAACGATGCCGAGCCGCTGGACGGATCGATCCGCGCCCTCAATCTCAACGGCTATTTCGCCGAGCGTCAGTGGCTTTCGATGGACCTCTTCGAGCGGCGGGGAATGCTCGCCCCCCATGTCGAGATGGTCTCGGTCGTCGCCGACGGGGAGTATCTGCCGATCTGCGCCCAGGTCGAAAAGGTGGACGAGGACTTCCTCGAGCGGACGCTCGGGGATGACAGCCTTCCCCTCTTCCGCGCGCTCGAGACGGCGGATCTCCGCTTCCGCGGAAGCGATCCCTCGCTCTACGAGTCGGACTACGAGGCTGTCACGGACGCCGCCGACCACACCGACATCGTGGCGCTGTGCGAGGCCTTCGAGGCCCCGACCGACGAGGAGTTCATCGCGGCGATGCTCGCCCAGATCGACGTCGATCAGTGGCTGACATTCTTCGCCATCAACGCGGTGCTCTCGAACCAGGAGGGCTCGATCTACCGTGACACGGGCGATGACTACTTCCTGGTGCGGCACCCCGCCACGGGGCGCATCCAGATCATCCCGTGGGACATGGACAGCACCTTCCTCTTCCCCGAGGAGACGCTGTTCCGCCCGACGCTCCCCGCCATTGTCCGGCTGACACAGCACCCGGTCTGGGGACGCCGCTATGTGGAGCTCATCCAGCAGCTCCAAGCCGATCTCGCCAGCGCAGCCACGATGGAGAGCCGCATCGCCGCGCTGCCCGACGAGCTGCCCCAGTGGCGATCAGATCGCGTGCTGGGTTTCAGCCGCGGACGGCCCCGCTCCCTGCGGGCTCAGGTGCCCAGCCGCCTCAGCGCGGGGGGCATGGGCGTGCGCGCCGACTATGTCTGGGGCCTGGAGGAGCGGCTGAGCGTCACCGAGCTGATCAGGCCTGATCAGCCCTGGCGCTATGCACTGGGGACGTCGGAGCCGCCGAGCGGGTGGCAGGAGCCGGGTTTCGATGACAGTGGCTGGGCCGAGGGTCTTCTGCCGATCGGCTACGGCGACGACGAGAACGCGACGATTCTGACCCACATGCAAGGCCATCACACCACCGTCTATCTCCGCCGGTCGTTCACGGTGGAGCAGGCCTTCCGAGTCAACCAGCTCCAGATGGATCTCGACTGCGATGACGGCTGCATTCTCTGGATCAATGGCACCGAGGTGGGGCGCGTCAACGTCTCGGGGTATCCGGATTTCTCGGGAACCGCCGATGAGGCCCGCGAGGGGGGGGATCCGCAGACGCTGCGGATCAGCAGCGCCATCGGTCTGCTTCACGATGGAGAGAACACGCTGGCGGTCATGCTGCTCAACGACGACATCGACGATGACGACCTGACGCTCGATGCCCAGCTGAGACTGAGCCGCCGGCCCGGCTGTGGCGTGATCACCGGACCGGACTCGACGGTCACCATCGGCGGGGTGGCCCCCCTGCCCCTGACGTGGGGTGTCGAGGCGGGCGGCCAGTGGGCGAGCGTCGATCCGGTGACCGGCGCCTGGCAGGTGACGCTTCCCTCGGGGCCCGGGCTCAACACGCTCGAGGCGGTCGCCCGCACGTTCCCCGGCGTGGCGATCGACGAGGCCACCGTGCGGTGGGTCTGGGGTGACGAGGTGATCGAGTTCGGCGGCCGACTGCCGCCCAACGATCCGACGGTGGTGCGCACCGGCGACGTGGTGCACATCACCGCGAGCACGGAGCTGCCCGCCGAGACCATCATGGTGGTTCAGCCGGGGGCGGTCATCGCCTTCGATCTCTTCAGCTCGCTGATTCTCTATGGCCGGGCGGATTTCCTGGGCACGGCGGAGGAGCCGATCACGCTTCTGCCCTTCTATCCCCACACGCCCTGGGCGGGTGTGGGTGTGGCGCCGAACAACCCGGGATCGGAGTTCTCGCACGTCGAGGTGCTGATGGGTGGGGCGGATGTGATCCCCCAGTTCGGCCTCGCGGGGACGATCAGCGTTCTCGGTTCCCACGCGGACATCTCGAACAGTGCCTTCCGCTTCTGCTATGACAAGGGCATCGTCATCGCGCTGGGGTCGGGTGTGATCCGCGACTGCTATTTCCACAATCTGCCGGAGGCGATCAACGTCCAGGCCAGCGCGGCCACGATCGAAAACTGCTATTTCACGGAGGGCATCGGGGTGCCCCCCAAGGATGGGATCGACATCGACGCGGAGCCAGGAGGGCCCACGCTCCTGAGCAACAATCTGATCGTCGGGGGACCCGACGACGGCATCGACATCGGTCTGGCCGACACCATCACCATCATCGGCAACACGGTGATCGACGTGGGCGACAAGGGGCTCAGCCTCTCGGGGGGCGACGCCTTCATCTGTGACAACCTCTTCGCCGATGCGGGGGTGGGCGCGGCCTTCAAGGATGGCGCGGTGGTCCACTTCGCGCGCAACACGGTGGTCGGTGCCGACGTGGGACTCGACCTCTATGAGGAGCTGACGGCCCGTGGAGGCTCCGATGTGCTCGTCGACGACTCGGTCATCTGGGACTGGGGCGAAACCGCGGTGAGACTCGATGCGCTCTCGCAGGTCGAGATTGTCCGCTCCGACGTGATGGGGGGCACCACGGCCTCGGGGGAGGGCAACTTCGACGCCGACCCGATGTTCGTCGATCCGGCGGGCTTCAACTTCCATCCGCGCGAGGGCTCCCCGCTGATCGGCGCGGGCGACGGAGGCGGAGACGTCGGTGCGCGCCCCTCCGAGCCGGCGACATTCGACGGCTTCGTGACCTTCTGATCTCCCCCGGGTGAAATTGGATTTTGATTTTTTCGCCGGGGGTGCGACGCTGTTCCCATGCGCGTCGCTCTCATTCACGATTGGCTCAACGGCATGCGGGGCGGTGAGCGTGTGCTCGAGACTCTCTGCCGGGAGTTCCCGGAGGCCCCGATCTTCACGCTGCTCCACGAGCCGGACCGCGTCTCCGACGCCATCAATGCCCACCCGATCCACACGAGCTGGTTTCAGCGCCTCGGGCCGCTGAGGCGGCGCTACCGCTGGCTTCTCCCCCTGATGCCCCGGGCCGTGGCGGGGCTGCGACCCCGCGGGGTGGACGCCGTGATCAGCCTCAGCCACTGCGTGGCCAAGGGCGCGAGCGTCCCCGAGGGCGTCCCGCACCTGTGCTACTGCTTCACGCCGATGCGCTACATCTGGGACCAGTTCGACCAGTACATCGGGGAGCACACAGGGCGGCGCTGGCTCCGACCGCTGGTCCGGCTCTGGCGCCCGCGCCTGCAGCGGTGGGATGTGCGGACGGCTGCGCGGGTGACGCGCTTCGTGGCCATCAGCGAGCACATCGCGGACAAGATCCGGCGATTCTACGGGCGCGAGGCGGCGGTGCTCCCGCCCCCGGTCAACACCGATTTCTTCACGCCCGGCAGCGACCCACCCGGGGACCATCTCTTCGTCTGCTCGGCCCTCGTGCCCTACAAGCGCATCGACCTCGCTGTCCGCGCCGCGAACCTCGCGGGGCTCCGGCTGCGCATCGCCGGCGAGGGGCCCGAGTGGGAGACGATCGCCCGCCTGACCGGGCCGACCGTCGAGATGCTGGGTCGCATCAGTGACGAGCAGCTGCGCGAGGAGTATCGCCGCTGCCGCGCCCTGATCTTCCCGGGCGAGGAGGACTTCGGCCTGGTGCCACTCGAGGCCCACGCCTGCGGGCGCCCGGTGGTGGCGCTGCGCCGCGGCGGGGTCACCGAGTCGGTCGTGGAGGGGCAGACGGGGGTCTTTTTCGAGGAGCAGACGCCCGAGGCGCTGGCCGAGGCGATCGGTCGCCTCACCTCGCAGCCGTGGGATCCGATCGCCTGCCGCGCCCGCGCGGAGGAGTTCCGTCTCGATCGGTTTGTGGAGCGATTCCGGGAGGAGCTCGACCGGACGGTGGCGGAGGCCGCCGGAGACTGAGCCCTCTGATGTTGGGGGAGTTGGAATTGTTTGACACCCCCTCGGCGCGTCCTATGCTCTCAGCCAGACACCTTTGCCCTGCAACTGGTGGCCCGAGTCGTGTGCCTCTGAGGAAAAGATATCCCCATGCAACCCATCTCGCGCTCCTCATGGTATCCCGTGATTCTGCTCGGTCTCGACACGGCCCTGATCGCGTTCGGTCTGTGGCTCGCCTATTTCATCCGCTTTGAGACCGGTCTCATCCCCCCGGGCGGTGGCCATGAGCCGCTCAACTATCTGCGCGCCTGGCCCTTCGTCACGCTGCTCCTGGTCGTCTCGATGAGCTTCATGCGCCTCTACGACTATGGGATGAGGACCTTCGACATCGAGATCTTCCACCGCGTGACCAACGGCGCGTTCCTCGGCATCGGCCTCTTCGTCCTCGCCGACTTCTTCATGAGGGCCGCCGAGTTCTCGCGGGCCACGACCCTGCTCTCGCTCGTCACGGTCGTCTCCTCGGTCAGCCTTGGCCGCCACTACCTCAGCCTCTGGCTGACCAGCCGCAAGGTGGCGGGGATCGACGTCCGCCGCGTCACCATCGTCGGCACCGGGCGCGCCGCCGCCGCCCTGGCGCAGCGCATCGCCGACAACCCGCAGTACGGCTACCACACGGTCGGCTTCATCGCAGAGAGCGGCGAGGCCGCCTCCGAAGCGGATCAGACGGCGCTCGAGCCGCGCCTGGGCCACCTGCGCGAGCTGCGCACCCTCCTCAGGGCGCACGAGATCGATCTGCTGATCGTCGCCTCGCCCCACGTGCCCCACGCCGACTTCGTCGAGATCTTCAAGCGATGCGAGGAGGAGTTCGTCGGCTGCAAGATCGCCCCGGACCTCTTCGAGATGATGCTGCGCGACATGCAGGTGGAGAACCTCGAGGGCATCCCCCTGATGTCGTTCAAGGAGACGCCGCTCCAGGGGTGGAACTTCATCCTCAAGCGGCTCTTCGACGTCGTGGCCTCGCTGGTCCTGCTCATCATCGTCTCGCCCGTCTTCGCCGTGATCGCCGCCATGATCAAGATGGAGTCGCGCGGGCCCATCTTCTACCTGCAGGAGCGCATGGGGCTCGATGGCCGCGTCTTCCGCATGATCAAGTTCCGGTCGATGCACATCGACGCCGAGGCCGACGGGCCCGTCTGGTCGCGCGACCACGACCCCCGCCGCACCCGCGTGGGGCGCATCATCCGCACCCTGAACCTCGACGAGCTGCCCCAGCTCCTCAACGTCCTGCGCGGCGACATGTCGATCGTCGGGCCCCGCCCCGAGCGCCCGCACTTCATCGACCAGTTCAAGCAGCACCTGCCCCGCTACATGGCCCGCCACCGCGTCCGCGCGGGCATCACCGGCTGGGCCCAGGTCCACGGCCTGCGCGGCAACACCCCCATCGACGAGCGTCTGAAGTTCGACCTCTACTACGTCGAGAACTGGTCGTTCTGGATGGACATCAAAATCCTGCTCATGACCCTCTGGGGCCGGCGCCGCACCGTCCACGGCTGACCCCCGCTGAGCGGTTGACAGAGCGGCCCGAAGCGTCTTCTCTCCTGTCCCTCTGCCACCGAGAGTGAGCGGAGCCCAGAGCCACGGAGACACCGAAGACCATGTGGGAGATCCGAGAGCGCGACGGTTCACGCGAGATGTTCATCGACACGCCCGTGCCGATGACCTACGCGCTGCGCGAGCCCGAGACCGACTGGCCCCATCTCGGCGCCATCATGATGGACATGGACGGCTCCTCAACCGACACGGAGAAGCTCGTCCTCGAGGCGATGCGCCAGATGATGGCCGACGCGCTCGGCGATCCCGGCTTCCGGTTCAAGGACGAGGACTACCCCCACATCATCGGCGACTCGACGACGAACCACCTGCGGTGGCTGCTGCCGCACTACGGCATCCCGGTCGATGACCTGCTCGGCCACATGGCGAACTACTATGCGAGCTACCACCAGACCCTGCGCGACATCCGCGACGGCAAGATCACCGAGCACCTGATCGAGCCGATGCCGCACCTGCGCGGTTTCCTCGAGTGGGCGAAGGGGCGCAGGATCAGGGTCGGCCTCGTCACCTCCTCGCTCCAATGCGAGGTCGACATCGTCATGCCCGAGGTCTTCCGCGGGATGGGGCTGGGCCCCAATCACAACGCCTTCTACGACGGCGTGATCGCCGCCGACGCCGTCGGCGAGCCCTTCCTCAAGCCGCACCCCAACCTCTACATCCTGATGCGCGAGACCCTCGGCGTCCCGCCCGAGCGCTGCCTCGTCATCGAGGACTCGACGGCGGGCATCGCCGCTGGCCGCCTCGCCGGCTGCGCCGTCGCCGCCGTTCCGCACCCGCACACCCGCGCGCACCGCTTCGAGCTCGCCAATGTCGGTGTTTTTCCGGGCGGTCTTGTCGAGGTCGAGGCGCGACTGCGCGAGCTCATGGGCTGAGAGGCGTTGACGCCGCCCGCCGGGCGCGCTACCACGGACCTCAAGCGAATCTCACAGTGGGCCCGTAGCTCAAAGGCAGAGCCGCGGACTCATAATCCGTCGGTTGCTGGTTCGAGTCCAGCCGGGCCCACCACACCAAGATAAATAGCCAGAGTCATCGGCAAGGATTCTGTGCTCATCTACCAAGGGCGTGAACTGAGGATGTGCCCATGGTTTTGCCCATGGCTGGGATCAGCCACGGAGAAAGAGAATTGGGTATCGTCGCTGATGGAGTGGCTCTGACGCAAAGGAGACTCGACAACCTGTGAGTCACTAACTACGGTTTCCCCGTCTCCGCAAGAGCCTGAATAGGAGGATGTCGCCATGCGGTGTCTCCTTGCTCTCTCTCTGGCCTTGGCCCTGATGGTGGGGGTGGCCTTCAGTCAGGGCTCTCCCATGGGAACAGCCTTCACCTACCAGGGACGGCTCAATGATCTGGGCTCACCGGCCACTGGGACTTACGACCTAACGCTGAGTGTTTATGCCTCATCGGAGGGAGGGGTGGCCATCGCTGGTCCTGTGATTCGGGATGATGTTCTCGTGAGTGGAGGGCTTTTTGCGGCACCTGTGGATTTTGGCCCTGGTGTTTTCGATGGAGAAGCACGCTGGATGGAAATCGGTGTCAGGGATGGAGCGGCGTCGGGCCCGTTCACCACCTTGAGCCCGAGGCAGGAGTTGAAGCCTGTGCCCTACGCGTTGACGACCAGCTCTGTGGTCTCTGGGACCATCGATAACACAACGATCGGTGAGAACATTCCCTCCTCAGGAATCTTCACAACTCTGCTGACTGGCACTCTGGCGCTTGAGCAAACCCAGCAGCTCACCTTGCAGAATGGTGACACCATTCAGCTCACGTCATCTTACATCGTGGTGGGTACTGATCAGCCGTCAACAGTGACGTTAGGGCCACCAGCAATTGAGGCTGGCACAACACCCGGTCAGGTCCTGATTCTTCAAGCTGGCAGCTTGGTGCAGGTGGTCATCCTCGATGACCGACCCACCTACCAACCCGGGTCACTTGTCCATGTCACGGGCAATCAGGGCTTTGGGTTCTTAGTTGATAGCGGGAATAACGCGACTATGGGCATATTCATCTGGGACGGTCAATTCTGGCGGCAGATTCCAGGGTGATTCGCCATGATAAGTAGATCAAGCCACTTCCGAATCAGGCCTCACAGATATGTAGGATCATTGGTGCTCCGAGTGCTTCCAGTCTGGACGGTCTTTGCGACAACGGTCTTGGCACCGCAAGCCCAAGTCGGTGGGCAGTTCGATCTCTACTGGACCTCCGGCACCGAGGGGGGCGGGGGGCTGCTGTCAGGCGGTGACTACATCCTGGGCCAGATCGGAGGGCAGCCCGATGCCGGGCCGCTGCTGACCGGTGGCAACTACTCGATCTGGGGCGGACTGCTCCAGGCCGATGACATCTTCCCGCTCATCCCGGAGACGAATCCTCCAACCCTGCTCTCCTTCTCCTTTGTCCCCACATCGATCTGCACCGCTGACGGGGCAGTGGACGTGACCCTTTTCCTGCAAGCTGCCGATGACAACGCAGGGGTGAGTGGCTTGGCCCTGACGTTCGAGAGCCCCAGCCAGCTGGAGACAGTCGTTTTCAATGGTCCCATCACGCCTGTGGCAGGGACCCCTACCAACGGCACTTTCCAAGAAATAGTGACATTCCCCCAGGGAAGCGAGCAGGGCACCTGGCAGGTGAGTCAGCTGATGCTGACCGATGCGGCGAGCAATGCCTCGTCGTTCACC
>JAFGKF010000048.1 GCA_016928695.1 Candidatus Sumerlaeota bacterium
CCGCCGCCACAAGGCGGGAGGCGCGCGTGTGATGCGGCTGCGCCCACGCCCGAACCTGGACGTCAACGGCCACTGGATGTGCGACGAGGGGCGCTATGGATACGCCTGGCACGACGAGGGCAGGCTCCCGTTCGCGGCGGTGCGCCGAGAGGGCGAGCTGACCGAAGTGTCGATGCGCGAGGCGATCGAGGCGGCGGCCGCTGCGATGCGGGACTCCGAGCCGAGCGAGTGGTCGGTGGTTCTCTCCGCGAGCCTGAGCAACGAGGACCTCCTGCTCGCGCGCGAGCTCTTCGTTGAGGGCCTGAAGATCCGCGAGATCCACATCGGCCCGACGCCCCCGGGCTCACAGGACGACCTGCTGCGCCGCGCGGACAAAAATGCCAACACGGCGGGCGCGCTTGCCCTCGGATTCCGTGTGGGCGATGAGGCGGCGCTGGGGCGCATCGCCCGGGGCACGTTCCCGCGCGTGTGGGCCATCGGATACGACGTGATCGGCCATCTCCCACCCGACGTCCCGCGTGGGGAGCTTGCGACTCTGATCTTCCAGGGCTCGAACGCCTGCGCCACGAGCGAGGCGGCGGACGTGATCCTGCCCACGGCGACCTGCTTCGAGACGGATGGGACCTTCACGAACGAGGACGAGCGCGTGCAGCGATTCTGGCGGGCGATCGACCCCGAGGGGGAGGCGGAGGCGGTTCACGCGACACTCCAGCGCGTGGGCAAGGCGCTCGGCGGTGAGCTGACCGGGGGTGACACGGCGCTGATCTTCGATGCCCTCGCCGCCCGCGAACCGCGCTGGGGCGGGATGTCACACGAGTCGCTCGGCGACCAGGGGGCGCCTCTGGCCCCCGCGCAGGGAGGCGAGTCATGAGTCCGATGGCGATCGAGCTGATCTACCGCGGCACGCTGGCCTTCGTCGTGGTCAATGCCGTCATGGGATACGGCGGATTGCTCTCCTGGCTCGAGCGCAAGCAGAGCGCGCTGATGCAGAACCGCATCGGGGCCAACCGCGCCTCGATTCTCGGCATCCGGGCCATCGGCCTGATCCACATGCTCTCCGACGGCATCAAGATGCTGACGAAGGAGGACTGGCGTCCCCCGGGTGCCGACAGACTGCTCCACACGATCGCGCCGCTGCTCTCCATCGGATTCGCCGTTCTCGTGTTCGCGGCGATCCCGTTCGGCGATCGCATCCCGATCCAGGGGATGAGCGGCGAGTGGCTCAACCTGCGCGTCTGCGACATCGACCTGGGTCTGCTCGCCGTCTTCGCGATCCTCGGCATGGGCGTCTACGGCGTGGTGCTGGCCGGCCTGAGCTCCAACAACAACTTTGGCCTGATCGGCGCTCTCCGCGCGGGTGCGCAGATGATCTCGTACGAGATCGCGCTGGGCATCTCGATCATGGGCATCGTGCTGATCTTCGGGACGCTCGACCTCCAGGGGATCACCCGCGCCCAGGGCGGGACGATTCTGGGTTTCCTGCCGAACTGGGGCATCTTCCTCCAGCCCGTGGGCTTCCTGATCTTCATGACGGCGATCTTCGCCGAGTCCAAGCGCGTGCCCTTCGATCTCCCCGAGTGCGAGAGCGAGATCATCGGCTACTCGGTCGAGTACTCGGGGATGAAGTTCGGCCTCTTTCTCTTCGCCGACTTCGTCGAGTCGCTGATCGGCGCCGTGCTCTGCTCGATTCTCTTCTTCGGCGGCTGGCAGATCCCCTGGGTCACGCCGCCCGCCGACCCCACATGGGGCTGGGCGCTGCTGAGCACGCTCGCGTTCGGGATCAAGGTGCTCTTCTTCACCTGGCTCTTCATGACCATCCGCTGGACGTTTCCGCGGTTCCGCTACGACCAGCTGATGGATCTCTGCTGGAAGATCATGCTGCCGATTGCGCTGGCCAACCTCGTGATCACGGCGATCATCGTCGCCCTGATCCGCGCGCACGGAGGCGCCTGATGCCCGCCCGCACCGTCACCGTCACCCGCCGCCCGCTGACGCTGATCGAGCGCCTGTACGTCGGCGAGCTCCTCCGCGGCATTCTGATCACCTCGAAGATCTTCTGGGTCAACCTCTGGCGCCACTCGCTCCACAGAGTCGGCCTGGGCAAGGGCAAGCCCGCGATGGCGACCATTCTCTATCCCGAGGTCAAGCGCCCTCTGCCCGACCGTTACCGGACGCGCCACCGTCTGATGAAACTCGAGGACGGGACCGAGCGCTGCGTCGCCTGCATGATGTGCGAGACGGTCTGCCCGGCGTACTGCATCGAGATCGTCGCCGAGGAGCGGACGGACGGGTACACGGAGAAGCGCCCGAGGAGCTTCGTCATCGACCTGGGCAAGTGCATCTACTGCGGCAACTGCGTCGAGGTCTGCCCCTGCGACGCGATCCGCATGGACACCAAGATTCTCGAGGTGTCCGCGGAGTCCCGCGACTCGATGGTCTACCGCAAAGAGGACCTGCTCAACTGGGAAGAGCTGCCCGACGGCTCCGTCGTCGACCTGTCGCACCGGGCGTCGCTGAGGAAGCCCGACACCGAGGAGGCCGCCGCCAAGTGATCCCCGAATTCATCCTCTTCTGGGCGACGGCCGCCGTCTGCGTGGTGGGGGCCCTGGGTGTGGTCTTCGCCCCCAATGTGGTCCACGCCGTGCTCTCGCTGCTCGTCGTCCTGTTCGGCATCGCCGTCGGCTTCTTCGCGCTCGGCTCGCCGATGCTCGCCGCCATGCAGATCATCATCTACGCGGGGGCGGTCGTCGTCATGTTCCTCTTCGTCGTGATGCTGCTCGACATCACGGAGGTGCTGCCATCGCTGGGCGGAGCGAGGGGTGTGCTCGCGGTCCTCTCCGTGCTCGGAGCCGTGGCCCTGACATTCGCCATCGTGGCCGCGGTCACATCGGGCGGCCTCCCCGCCCAGGCGGATGCCCCCGGCGGGGACGCCGCCACAGTGGGCTGGGGCCTCTACACCGACCATGTGATTCTCCTGCTCCTGGCCGCCATCCTGCTGACGGCGGCTGCCGATGGAGTGGTCGGGCTCACCCAGCGGAGGGAGAGCCGATGATCACCGAGATCACCACCACCCACTGGATCGTGCTCGCCGCCGTGCTGTTCGGCATCGGCCTGCTCGGCGTTCTGGCGCGGCGCAACGCGCTGGTCATTCTGCTCAGCGTCGAGCTGATGCTCAACGCGGCCAACCTGGTGTTCGTGGCGCTGGGTCATCACCTGGGCGACGTCCAGGGCCAGGTGATCGCGATGGTCGTCATGGCCATCGCCGCCGCCGAGGCGACGGTCGGCCTCGCCGTGATCGTGCTGGTCAGCCGCACCTGCCGCACCCTCAACCCCGATGAACTGACGGAGCTCAAGGGATGAACATCCTCGCCGCCCTCATCCCCGTTTTCCCCCTGCTGGGCTTTGCGTTCATCATCCTCAACGGCAAGCGGCTGGGTGAGCGCGCCCCCATCGTCGCGGTCGGCGCGAGCCTGATCTCCGCGGTGATCGCCCTCTTCGCCTACACGCGCGTTCTGGCGACGCACACCCCTCTCAGCTGGTCGTTCGAGTGGATCGCCTGGGGCGAGGGCGCCATTCGCATGGGTGTGCACATCGACGGTGTCGGCGCGGTGATGCTCTTCATGGTCACGGTCGTCGGGACGCTGATCGAGATCTACGCGATCGGATATATGAAGGGGGACTACTACTACTCCCGCTTCTTCGCGTACATGTCGCTCTTCATGGCGGGGATGCTGGGGATGGTCGTCGCCGACAACATGCTGCTGCTCTTTGTCTCGTGGGAGATCATGGGGCTCTGCTCGTATTTCCTGATCGGCTTCTACACCGCGAAGCCCTCCGCCAACGCGGCGGGGATCAAGGCGTTCCTCACCACCCGCCTGGGCGACGTGGGACTGATGATGGGCATCTTCCTGCTGTGGTGGACGGCGGGGACGATCAACTTCGAGGAGCTGGGTCTCGTCGTTCCCCAGCTCCAGATGCTGGGCATGGACCACCTGACCCTCGCCCTCACCATCGCCGCCGTGCTGATCTTCGTCGGCACCATCGGCAAGTCCGCCCAGTTCCCGCTGCACGTCTGGCTGCCCGACGCGATGGAGGGCCCGACGCCCGTCAGCGCGCTGATCCACGCCGCGACGATGGTGGCCGCGGGCGTCTTCCTGGTCGCGCGGACGTTCATGGTCTTCGTGAACTTCCCCGACGCGCTCGAGCTGGTCGCGGTCGTCGGCGGATTCACGGCGCTCTTCGCCGCGCTGATCGCTCTCACGCAGACCGACATCAAGCGCGTGCTGGCCTACTCGACGCTCTCGCAGCTGGGATACATGGTGATGGCGCTGGGCCTCGGGGCCTATGCCGCCGGGATCTTCCACCTGATCACCCACGCGTTCTTCAAGGCCCTGCTCTTCATGGGCGCGGGCGCGGTGATCCACGGCTACCACCACGTGCAGGACATCCGCCGGATGGGCGGCCTCAGGCACAGCATGCCGCGGACCCACATCTCGTTCCTCGTGGCCACGCTGGCAATCGCGGGATGCCCGCTGTTCTCGGGCTTCTGGAGCAAGGACGAGATCCTGCTCGCCGCGTTCCACGGGAACAGGATTCTCTGGGGCGTCGGAACCTTCACCGCTTTCCTCACGGCGTTCTACATGTTCCGCCTCTACCTCCTGACCTTCACGGGGCGCCAGCGCGACACCGCCATCCGCCCCCACGAGTCACCGCGCGTGATGACCACGCCGCTTCTGATCCTCGCCGTGTTCGCCTTCGGCATCGGCTTCCCCGGCTCCCCGCTGATGCACTTCTGGGTGCAGGGGGCGATCCACCCCTCCTACCTGCCCCACACCGAGCACGCGGTCAATCTGGGCATCATGGGCATCTCGACCGCGGCGGCGCTGCTGGGCTTCGTGCTCGCTGTCCTGATGTACGGGCCGAGCCCGAAGATCCTGCCCGAGCGCGTCGCGGCCGGCTTCGGCAAGCTCTACCAGCTCAGCCTCCACAAGTTCTACATCGACGAGATCTACCAGTCGGTCATCATCGCACCGACGGTCGGGCTGGCGCGGCTGCTCTTCGGCTTCGACCAGGGGGCGATCGACGGCAGCGTCAACGGCACGGGGCGGGGCGTGCGCCTGATCTCGGGCGCGGCGCGGTGGCTCACCGCGGGCAATCTCCAGTGGTACGCGATCACCTTCCTCGCCGGCGCGGTGGGGCTGGCGCTGATCGCGCTCCGGGCGCTGGCGGGGTGAGGAGACGACGATGGGCTACGATCTTCGACCCGACCTGACCTGGCCCGAGATCGCGATGCTGATGCTCGTCGTCGCGGTCATGTTCGCCGACATGATCCTGCGGCCCGAGCGCCGGGGCCTGCTCTTCGGCCTCTCGGCCGCGGGTCTCGTCGCCATCGGTCTCGGCATGGTGCTATCGCCGCACGGCGTGGGCACCGCGTTCCACGGGGCGCACATGGCCGACGGCTTCTCGTGGCTCGTGAAGATCTTCATGACGTGCGTCCTGCTCACCGTGATCCTGGTCACATGGCCGTTCCTCGACCGGCTCAGATCGGTGGTGGGGACCCACCTGATCCTCGTCCTGGCCTCGGGCCTGGGGATGATGGCGCTGGCGTCGTCGAACAGCCTGATCGTGATGTTCATCGCCCTCGAGCTCGCCACGATTCCCCTGATGATTCTCACCGCGCTGGGGCGCGGCGACAGCCAGGCGCACGAGGCGGGGCTCAAGTTCCTGATCTTCGGCGCCGTGGCCTCGGCCTTCACGATCTTCGGCATCGCCTTGGTCTGGGGATACTCCGGCGGCCTGATGAACCTCACCGACCTCCGCGGAGTGGTCGCCGCAGGCGGCGCCGGGCTCCCGATGACGATCGGCGTGGTGATGCTCTTCGCGGGGCTGGCGTTCAAGACGGCCATCGCCCCCTTCCACGTCTGGGTGCCCGACGTCTACCAGGGCGCCCCGACGCCGATCACCGCCTTCCTGGCGGGCGGCTCGAAGGCGGCGGGCTTCACCGCGCTGCTGCGCGTGGCCGTGGCCCTCTTTGCTCCGGGTGAGGGCGAGGCGATCATCGACTGGCCCCTGGCGCTGGCGATCCTGGCGGGCCTGACGGCGGTGCTCGGCAACATGGCCGCGATCTGGCAGACCGACCTCAAGCGCCTTCTCGCCCACGCCTCCGTGGGCCATGCGGGTTTCCTGCTGATGGGCATGGCCGTCATCGGCACCGCGGGCGGCCTGCTCGGGCTCTCCGCGCTCGCCTACTACTTGGTCTTCTACGCCGCCGCTGTGGCGCTCGTCTTTTTCTGCATGGGGCTTGTCTCCCGCGCGGGCGGGGGCGATCTGCTCTCGGACTTCGAGGGACTCGGCCGCCGCTCCCCCGCCATCGCCGCCGCGATGTTGGTCGGCGTGCTCTCGATGGGCGGCATCCCGCCGCTCGCGGGCTTCACGGGCAAGATCCTGATCCTGGCGGCCACGGTGAAGGGGGAGCTGATCTGGCTGACCTTCATCGCGGGCTTCGCGATGGTCCTCTCGATCGTCTACATGCTCATGATCCTGCGGGCGCTCTACCTTCTCCCCCCCCGTGAGGGTGCCGTGACCGGCGCCCGCCTGGGCCGATGGGAGGGGGCAGCGCTGATCATCCTCTCGCTGCTGCTGATCGTCTTCGGCGCCGTCCCCGGCCCCGTGCTCGACCCGATCCGTGAGGCGATGCAGGCGATGGCGGGGCTCTCGCCCACCGAGATCATGGTGGCGGCAACCGGCGGCTGAGTCACCGCGCGCGCCTTGGCGCTTGAATTCACCAAACCCAGAGCCGAAGATGAGTGATCTGTGGAGGGCGGAGCACACGCCCCTGCGGAAACCATGAGCTCTCCCCCCTCAGCCGAACAGCCCCCCACCGACTCCCCCGGCAAGAGCGATCGCCGCCGCATTCTGGGGGCAGCGGGGATCGTCAGCGGGATCACCCTGCTCAGCCGGGTGCTGGGCGTTGTGCGCGACGGCTTCCTGACCCGCGCGCTGGGGCACGGGTGGCTTCACGACACATTCCTCCTCGCCTTCGAGGCGCCGAATCTCCTCCGGCGCGTGCTGGGAGAGGGCTCGCTCTCCGCCTACATCGTCCCGATCTTCACCGACTTCCGCACCAAGCAGGGGGAGGCACGGGGGTGGCGCTTCGCCAACAACGCGCTGCTGACGATGACCGTGTACACGGGCATTCTCACGATCCTCGGCTGGTTTGCGGCGGAGTGGATCTTCGTGGCCTTCGGCGGCGCGGAGGCGCTGATCCATGACAAGCCGGAGGTGCTCTCGCTCGGCACGCACCTCGTCCGCATCATGATCCCCTTCATGATGCTTCTGGCCATCGCGGCGATGATGATGGGGCTGCTCCACACGCTGGGGCACTTCGTCACGCCCGCGCTGGGCTCGATCGTTCTCAATGTCGTGCTCATCGGCGTGTGCTGGGTCGGCATGGGGTGGGACCCTCATCGGATCACCACGGCCCTGGCCTGGGGCGTCGTGGCCGCGGGGGGTCTTCGCATCGCGCTGATGATCCCCTCGCTGGTCAAGAGGGGCTGGCGATGGCGGCCCGTCTTTCAGCCGCGCTCGGATGGGATGATGCGCCTCTATGCGATGATGGTCCCGGCGACGGCGGGCATGGCCATCGCCCACGTCAACATCATCGTCGACAAGTTCCTCGCCCGCTGGATCGAGGACGGCTGCGTCGTCTACCTCAACTACGCCAACCACCTCGTGCAGTTCCCGCTGGCGATCTTCGCGGGGGCCCTGGCGACGGCGATCCTGCCGACGCTCGCGCGGCGCATGTCCGAGCACGACCGGGCGGGGCTCCAGCGGACCATGAACTCATCGCTCCGCCTGATGCTGCTCATCTTCCTCCCCGCCACGGCGGGGCTGATCGCGCTGCGCCTGCCGATCGTGTCAGTCATCTTCGAGGGGCGGGCCTTCGACGCCACCGGCAGCAGGCAGATGGCGTGGGCGCTGATGTTCTACGCCGTGGGGCTCGTCGCCTTCGCCGGGGTGCGCATCCTCCTCCCCCTCTACTACGCGCGCCAGGATCTGAGGACGCCTCTGTGGACAGGCGCCATCGCGATGATCATCAACATCGCCCTCAACCTCGCACTGATGCGGACCCCCCTTCGCCACGGGGGGCTCGCCCTGGCCACGTCGATCGCCGCGCTGGTCAACCTCGCGCTGCTCATCGCGTGGCTGGGGATCGACGTCCGCTCGATCTTCGACCGGGCCCTGGTCCGACTTTCCGCCGAGACGCTGATTCTCTCGCTCCTGATGGGCGCGGTCTGCTGGTTGGGGTGGAGAGGGCTTCAGCCGACGTTCCTCGAGGGTCCCTGGGCTCTGCGCGCGCTGATCACCCTTGGGCTGATCGGGCTGGGCACAGCGGTCTTCGCCGCGGGGGTCAAGCTCCTCCGCATCCATGAGATGGAGGAGCTGATGCGCGTGCTTCGCCGGCGCCGGTGACCGGCCGACCGATCAGGTGCTCAGCTCGGCCTTCTCAGCCCCGCACCACTCACAGTGGGGCAGGAGGCTGTGGCGGATCGCGCCGCACTCAGCGCACTTCTCGAACAGCGCCGTGCCGCAGGAGGGGCAGGTGTAGGGCTCCTCGGGCTCGGTCTCAGTGGGCAGGGGTGAGATCGACGGCCCCTTCCGCGTCCACATCGCATGCCGCAGGGGGCCCCGGGCGATGGGATGCCCGCAGATCGGGCACTGATGATGGCGGTAGCCCAGGCGATGCTGCCTCAGCAGCCAGTCACGCTTGGGCCGAGAGACCACGCGGATCACGTGGACCAGAAAGGCGAGCACGATGACGATGCTCGCGGCGGTGGCGATGTACTTGAACCAGATGCGGGGGAAATGCTCGTGCATCACGAGGGTCATCCGCCAGAGCGCCGCGATCACAAAGGACCAGATGATCGGGGCGTAGGGCCCACGGCCGCGCTGGATGGCGAACCACCCGGCGATCAGCAGCACGGGCACGATGAAGGCCAGCTTCGTGACACCGACGATGAAGCTGTGGTGCTCGCGGGCGAGGCGCTGCTCCTCGCGGGCCGGCTCCCTCTGCGCCTCGATGTCCTCACCGAGGAGCCGAATGCTCTCTCTGAGCTGGCGCTGCTCCTCGGAGAGTCGGGCGATCTGCTCATTGGCCTCCTGGAACCGCCTCTGATTCTCCAGGAACAGATGCTCGCTCTCGGCCAGAGCGACCTGCTCGGCCGAGCTGGGAGTGACGCCCTGCTCGAGGCTGAGTCGGTGGAGGCCCATCAGCTGATCCATCGTCGATCGGGAGTTGCCCAGGCTCGTCTGAAGAATTCCCTGGATCTGGCTCTGCGCCTGGATCTCGCGGCCGATCGCCTCATCCTGCCGCCTGAGATCGTGAAGGCGATCGAGGTCCGCCTGGCTCACATGCCGCGCCTCGATCTCTTCCCACTCGGGGCCGGGCATGCGCCCGATGTCCGAGATGACGAATCCCAGCAGCCAGAAGACCAGCAGCGTCAGCAGCGCGCTGAGGAAAAAGACCAGGATCCGATGCCCCAGGGGGCTCGGCTTTTTCAGCGGCTCGGCTTCCATGGAAGTCCCTCCTCAGGGATTGGTGCCCCAGAGCTCGATCTGGCGCACGAGGGCGCGGCCGGGAAGCGCGCAGGCGAAGAGGACGGCGTCGGCCACATCCTCCGCCCTCAGGTGAACCCCTCTGCCGCTCCTCGGGAGGGAGTCTGGATCCGAAACAGTTCGCGTGTCAACTGTTGATGGACACACCATCACCACCCTCACCCCCTGGCCCCGCACCTCGCGCAGGAGCGACTCCCCCAGCGCCTGGAGCCCATGCTTCGAGGCTGCATAGGCCGAGCCCCCCGGGTCGGCCCGCAGGCCGGAGGTCGACGACATCATCACGATGGTGCCCGACCCCCGCTCCGCCATGTGGGGCACGACGGCCTGGCAGAGCTGCATCACCCCCATCAGGTTCGTCCGCAGCTGGCGCTCGAAGACGTCGGGGTCGAGATCGGCCACGGCCCCTCCACCGAAGGTGGCGGCGTTGTTGACCAGGATGTCGAGGTTCCCCAGCGCCTCGATCGCCCCGTGGCCGCAGGCGGTGACTGACGCGCGGCTCGACATGTCGGTCGGGATCACCACCGCCCGGCGCCCGATCGCCTCGATCTCGGAGGCGACCGCACGGAGATTCCCTTCGCTCCGTGCCGCCAGGGCGACATCGGCCCCCGCCCGGGCCAGCGTGATCGCGATCACCCGGCCGATCCCCCGCGAGGCCCCCGTGACGAGGGCCGTCTGTCCCTCCAGAGTCCAGTCCATGCCGTGCCTCCTCCCCTCTGAGCTGGTCAGATTTCTCACCCTGGTGGGGCAAATTGGCAAGCCATGCGTTGACCGCCCCGGTGCCCCGTGGCAGGGTCAGGCGCCATCTCTCACGCATGAGGTGTCATTGCCATGGCCAGCCGTGCCTACCTTCTGATCAATGTCCACTCCGGCAAGGAGACCGAGATCCAGAGCATCCTCCAGGGTTTCGAGGAGGTTGTCGCCTGCGACCAGGTGACCGGTGACAGCGATCTGATCGCGGTGGTCGAGGCCGCGGACTATCAGCAGGTCCTCGGGCCGTTTCTGGCCAAGATCCGGAGCATCGACGGGATCACCCACACCACGACGTGCCTCGTGCTCTGAGAGACTTCGTCTGCCGGGACTCTTCTCCTTGCCAGGGGCCCCGGCGGGGGGTTACAACCCCCCCTCCCAATCACCGAGAAACCAGGAGATCTGACGCCCATGGAGACCCTGCATCAGCGCATTGAAGAGGCTGTCGCCGCCATCCGCCAGAGGTGTGAGGCGAAGATCCGCGTGGGCATCATCCTGGGCACGGGCCTCGACGCCATGGCCGACAAGGTCCAAGACGACACTGTCATTCCGTACGGGGAGATCCCGAACTTCCCGCTCTCGACGGTCGAGTTCCATGCGGGACGCCTTGTGATCGGGACGCTGGGTGGTCAGAGCGTCGGCGTGATGAAGGGCCGCCACCACTGCTATGAGGGCCACACGCCCCAGGAGGTCACCTTTCCCGTCCGCGTGCTGCGTGCGCTGGGCGCGGAGATTCTGATCGTCACCAACGCCGTCGGCGGCATGAATCCCATGATGCCGCCGGGGACGATCGTGGCGGTGACCGACCACATCAACCTGATGGGGGTGAATCCGCTCGTGGGGCCCAACGACGACACCCTGGGCCCGCGCTTCCCCGACATGAGCCAGCCGTACGACCGCACCCTGATCGACTTGGCGGAGAGGGTCGCACTCGAGCAGCGCCTTGCGATGGCCAAGGGGGTGCTGGTCGGCGTGCTGGGACCGAACCTGGAGACCGCCGCCGAGTACCGGATGCTGCGCGGGATCGGCGCAGACGTCGTCAGCATGAGCATGGTCCCCGAGAACATCGTGGCGATCCACGCCGGGATGCGCGTCCTGGGCTTCAGCGTCGTCACCGACGCCTGCCTGCCCGACGCCCTGAAGCCCGCCGACATCAGCGAGATCGTGAGAACGGCGAATGAGGCGGGACCCCATCTGGACGCACTGGTGACAGGCTTGCTGAGCAAATTGGACGGATGAGAGGGACTGGGACCGATGAGTGAGACGGGCGCCGACGCGCCTCCCAACTACAAGCAGACGCTCAACCTGCTGGCGACCGATTTCCCGATGCGGGGGAACCTCAGCCAGCGCGAGCCCGAGATCCTCGCCCGCTGGGAGGAGGAGGATCTCCGCGGGGCGATTGACGAGCGCCACCGCGCGGCGGCCAAGGCGGGGCGGCGTTACATCCTGCACGATGGTCCCCCCTACGCCAACGGGGATATCCACCTGGGCCATGCCCTCAACAAGACGCTCAAGGACATCGTCGTCCGCCACCGCACGATGTGCGGCTTCGCCTCCCCCTACATCCCGGGGTGGGATTGCCACGGGCTGCCCATCGAGCACCAGGTGACCAAGACGCTGGGCGAGGATCTCAGCAGCAAGTCGACCGTCGAGGTCCGCACCCTCTGCCACGACTACGCGGTGAAGTACGTCGACATCCAGCGCGAGCAGTTCAAGCGTCTGGGCATCGGCGGCAAGTGGGAGGAGCCTTACCTGACGCTCTCGCCGGAGTACGAGGCGGGGATCCTCGAGGCGCTGCGCGACATCGTGGCGAAGGGGCACGTCTACCGCGGTCTCAAGCCGGTCTTCTGGGACCCGATCTACCGCACGGCGCTGGCCGAGGCGGAGCTGGAGTATCATGAGGACGAGGACCACTCGATCCATGTGAAGTTCCCCGTCCGGAACCCCGAGGCGTGCCCCCTGCTCGCGGGGCTCAGCGATCCCGCGATCGTCATCTGGACGACGACCCCCTGGACGCTGCCCGGCAACCTGGCCGTCTGCCTGCACCCGATCCACCGCTACGCGGTGGTGCGGGCGGGCGAGTCGCACTTTGTCGTCGCGCGTGAGCTGGTCGAGCCCTTCGTCAGGGCGTGCGGCCTGGGTCAGAGCGTCGAGGACGTCGAGATCGTGGCCGAGGAGAGGGGCACGGCGTTCGACGGACTCGTCTGTGCCCATCCGATGTTCGAGGGAAAGGACTCGGTCGTCATCCTCGGCGAGCACGTGACGCTCGAGACGGGCACCGGCTGCGTCCACACGGCCCCCGGCCACGGCATGGAGGACTACCTGATCGGCCTGGAGAGAGGCCTCGACATCTTCGTGCCGGTGGATGAGGCGGGCTGCTTCACCGACGAGTATCCCCCGATGGCGGGTCGCCCCGTTCTGGAGTCGAACGACGCGATCTGTGAGGACCTCCGTGAACGCGGCCTCCTTCTCGGCCTGGGCACCATCGTCCACCCCTATCCCCACTCGTGGCGAACCAAGGAGAAGGTGATCATGCGCGCCACGACGCAGTGGTTCATGCGCGTGGGTGATGGGGCGGAGGGCACGCTCCGGCGCGCAGCGCTCGACGCGATCGACGAGGTCAAGTGGATTCCGGCGTGGGGCGAAAAGCGCATCCGAGGGATGATGGAGACGCGGCCTGACTGGTGTCTCTCACGGCAGCGCTCGTGGGGCGTTCCGATCCCCGGGGTGATGTGCGAGAGGTGTGGCACCGCTCACCTGGAGGTCGAGATCATCGACCGTCTCATCACGGCCGTCCGCGAGCGGGGCACCGATGTCTGGTTCAGCGAACCGGTCACGGCCTGGCTCCCCAAGGGTTTCGCCTGCCGTGAGTGCGGATCGACGGACCTCCGCCAGGAGACCGACATTCTCGACGTCTGGTTCGACTCGGGTGCGAGCCACATCGCCTGCTGCGAGCAGCGTGAGGAGCTCGGATCGCCGGTGGATCTCTATCTCGAGGGGTCCGATCAGCACCGGGGATGGTTTCAGACCTCGCTCCTCGTCGGGCTGGGTGCGCGGGACCACGCCCCCTATCGGGAGGTGCTGACCCACGGCTGGACCATCGACGACGAGGGCAAGGCGATGAGCAAGTCGCTGGGCAACGTCATCGCCCCCTCGGAGATCACCGAGAAGTACGGTGCAGATGTCCTGCGCCTCTGGGTGGCCAGCGTCGACTACCGCAACGACATGCCTCTGAGCCAGGAGATCCTCAAGCAGGTGGCGAACGCCTACCGCAATGTGCGCAACACACTGCGCTTCCTGCTCATCAACATGGCCGATTTCGACCCGGATCGGCATGCGGCGAGCCGCGGGGCCATGCGCGAGGTGGATCGCTTCACGCTCGACCGCCTCACGGAGCTGATCCAGCGTGTGTCGCAGGCCTATGATGACTTCGAGTTCCACAAGGTCTATCACCTGACCCACCAGTTCTGCACGGTGGACCTGTCGGCGCTGTACCTCGATGTGATCAAGGACCGCCTCTACTGTGAGGCCCCGGATGAGCCGTCGCGCCGGGCGGCCCAGACGGTGGTCTGGCACTGCTTCGACACACTGGTGCGGCTCCTGGCACCCATCATCCCCTTCACCACCGACGAGGCATGGCAGCATCGCCCTGGCCCGGGGGACGGACCACGGAGTGTCCATCTGGCCGACTTCCCCGCAGGGGCCGAGGCCTGGAGCGACCCCGAGCTGACCGCCCGCTGGCAGACGATCCTGTCGGTCCGCGGCGAGGTGACCAAGGCGCTCGAGGAGGCGCGCGCGGCCAAGCGGATCGGCAAGAGCCTGGAGGCGAAGGTCACGGTCACCGCGGATGAGGCCACCTGTGCGGCGCTGACCTCGCTGCCGAACGAGGAGCTCTGCGAGCTGCTGATCGTCTCACAGGCGGAGATCACCGAGGGCCAGAGGATCGCCGTCAGGGTCGAGCCCGCCGACGGCGCCAAATGCGCCCGCTGCTGGCGCGTTCTCCCCTCCACCGGAGCGGTGGCCAAGCATCCCGGCACCTGCAGGCGCTGCGCCGATGTGCTCGACAGACTCGCCCACACCGCCTGAGACCGAGCCCCGGCCTGGGGGACTCGTCTGGCCACTGCTCATCGCAGTGACGCTGTGTGATCAGCTGACCAAGTGGATCATGCTTCACTGGCTGCGTGAGTTTCCCCCCCCGCACAGCCACACCGTCATCCCAGGGCTCTTCGCCTTCACACTGAAGCACAACACAGGGGCGGCGTTCTCGATGTTCGCCAACCACCCGGAGATTCTCACCTACGTCACCGCCGTGGCGATTCTCATCATCGCCTGGTGGGCCTGGTTCGTCCCACGGGCCGACCGTCTCGCGCGGACGGCCTTCGCCCTGATCCTCGGCGGTGCGCTGGGGAACGTGATCGACCGCTTTGCCCGGGGCTTCGTGGTCGATTTCCTCGACTTCACATTCCCCGGCATCCTGGGGCGGTGGCACACAGGCCTCTTTGGAACCGATCACTTCGCGACCTTCAACTTGGCGGACACCGCCATTTGCCTGGGGATGGGCCTGCTGATTCTCTCCCTGATTCTTCCTGAGGCGAACAGTCACAGAGTCCCCACCGAGTCCCCGGAGGAGGGGGAATCCGAGGCCTGAGGAGGGGAACTCCCAGGCACTCTGCCCCCTGATCACCGCTGCGCTCTCTCCCCCCTCATGGGCCACTCAGACCGTTGAAAATGGGGACTCTGTCCTGGAATGCCGGCATTTCAGGCAGGGTCTCATTTCCCAGTTTCCGGGTTCATTCCTTCAGCCCTGCGGCCGATAAGCGATAGCAGTCCAACTTGGGTTTCATCCACACTGGAGTGGGGAGGACTCCCGGAGTGAGCGTGAGAGCGGATCTCTACCAGCGGGTTTTCGAGCTGGCACCCATCGGCATGGCCCTGGTCTCCCCCACTGGACAGTGGCTGAGGGTCAACCGAGCGGCGTGCGCGCTTCTCGGCCGCCCCGCCGAGGATCTCCTCGCCCTGGGTGACGAGGGGCTGACCCATCCGGAGAGCTGGGGGCTCGAGGTCTATCAGCTCCGCCGCCTTCTGGCCGGTGAGGTCGAGACCTGCTCGTTCGAGAAGCGCTGCCTCCACGGTGATGGCCACGGGCTGTGGATCCGCCACGATGTCTCCCGCGTGCGCGACGATGAGGGCGAGGTGGCTCACCTCATCGTTCAGCTCCAGGACATCACCGAGAAGGTGCAGTGTGAAGAGAGCGAGGAGGCCTCGCGCGATCGCCTCCAGCATCTGCTCTCGCTGAGCCCGGCCGTGGTCCACAGCAGCGAGGCGACGGGCGATTTCGCCCTGACGTTCGTCAGCGGCAATGCCGCATCGATCCTGGGCTATGAGCCCCGGGATCTGATCAACAGCCCCACACTCTGGCTCGACCGGATTCACCCCGACGACGTGGCCCGGGTGCGCGAGGGGCTCCGGCTCCTGGACCGTGCGGGCAGCCTGGAGCATGAGTACCGCTTTCAGCATGGCGACGGCTCCTATCGCTGGCTGCATGACCATCTCCGGTTCGTCCGAGACCCGCGCGGGCACACTGACGAGATCGTGGGGTGCTGGGAAGACGTCAGCGAGCGGCGCGAGGGGGAGGCGGATCTCCAGCGGGCCATCGAGGCCGCGCGGCGGGCCAACGGGGAGCTGACCGAGGTCAATCGTCACCTGGAGTCAACCACGCTGCTGGCCAAGGAGATGGCGATGCAGGCGGAGATGGCAGCGGCGGCCAAGGGCGAGTTTCTCGCGAACATGAGCCATGAGATCCGGACACCGATGAACGGCATCATGGGCATGACCAGTCTGCTTCTGGACACCGAGATGGACGAGGAGCAGAGGGAGTTCGCCCAATCGGTGTGGAGCTGCGCGGATCACCTCCTGACGCTCATCAACGACATCCTGGACTTCTCGAAGATCGAGGCCGGCAAGATGGAGATGGAGTCGATCGACTTCGATCTGCGATCGACGGTCGAGGACGTGATCAGTGTTCTCGGCCCGAGAGCCGCGGAGAGAGGGCTCGAGCTCGGCTGCCTGATTCACCCCGAGATCCCCTCGCGCCTCCGCGGCGACCCGGGGCGCCTCCGTCAGATCCTCATCAATCTGGTCGGCAACGCGATCAAGTTCACCGAGGAGGGGGAAGTGCTCGTTCAGCTGCATCTGAAGGAGGAGAGGTCCGACGGCGTCGTCATCTGCTTCCAGGTGCACGACACCGGCATGGGGATCCCGCAGGACCGGGTGCCCCGGCTGTTTCAGTCCTTCTCACAGGTCGACGCCTCAGTCACCCGCAAGCACGGGGGAACGGGCCTGGGCCTCGCGATCTCCAAGCAGCTCACCCAGATGATGGGCGGTGACATCGGTGTCGTCAGTGAGGTCGGGCAGGGATCGACCTTCTGGTTCACCGCGACGTTTCAGCACCAGTGCGCCGAGGAGAGGGAGATCCCCCTGGAGGGGCTCGAGGGCAAGAGAATCCTCGTGGTCGGGCACACCGCCGGCGGCGGCCGGTCTCTGCCGGAACAGCTGAAGCTGTGGGGATGCCGGGTGGATCGAGCCGCCGACGCGGAGACGGCTCTGAAGATGATGCAGAGGGCGGTGAGTGAGGGCCAGCCCATCGATGTGGGGATTGTGGACATGCAGGTGCCGGGGAGGGACGTGGAGAACCTCGGTGTGCTGATGCGCAATGTGAAGTCGCTCCCCGAGACCCCACTCGTCCTTCTGCGCTCGATTGGCCAGCGCGGTGAGGCGGCGGAGGCCGCCGAGCGCGGCTTCAGAGGCTATCTGACGCGACCCCTCAAGCCCTCCCTGCTCCATGACTGCCTGGCCACGCTGATCGGGCGCGTGAGGACGCACGCTCGCCCCATCGCCGAGACCCCGCTGGTGACACGCCACAGTCTGGCTGAGGATCAGAGGCATCGCCTGCGAATCCTCCTGGCCGAGGACAATCCGGTGAATCAGAGGGTGGCGCTGCGGCTGCTCGCCAAGCTCGGCCTCCACGCCAAGGCGGTGGAGAATGGGAGACAGGCGCTCGAGGTGCTCGAGCGCGAACCGATGGATCTTCTTCTGACAGACATCCAGATGCCCGAGATGGACGGGATGAGGCTGACCGCCGAGATCCGCCACCGCGAGAGTGGATCGGATCATCGGTTGCCGATCATCGCCATGACCGCCCACGCGATGAAGGGAGACCGGGAGGCCTGCCTGGACGCGGGGATGGACGACTATCTCACCAAACCCGTCAAACCCGAGGCCCTCGCCGAGGCCATTGGCCGATGGCTCCATGTCTGCCTCGAGCGAAGGGCGAAACCGCTGTCCCCCGTCTCCCCATCGAGTGCCGCGGAGATGGTCTCACTGGGGCTGCCGCACCCCTCACTCACCGGCAAAACGATTCTCTGATCGAGCCTCAGGTGGCACCGAGACCGCCGTGCCCCTGGGCGAAGAGGGGACGGCGAGGACGCCCCAGAAGACCCGAGGGCGGACCCGGCAGTCCATAGGACTCTCTCAGCAGTGTGATGGGATGCACGACGTCGAGCGCCAGCCCCCTCGATCGGCACCCGTGCTGGATCTGGCCCATGCATCCGGGATTGCCCGTGGCGATGAGATCGGCGCCGGTGCTCACGATGTTCTTCATCTTGCGCTCGAGGAGCTGCTCGGCGTCGTCGGTGTTCGTGATGTTGTAGATGCCCGCCGATCCGCAGCACCAGGAGGACTCGGGGAGCTCGACGATCTCGAGGCCGGGGATCAGGGCCAGCAGCTGGCGAGGGGGCTCAGCGATCCCCTGGCCGTGACGCAGGTGACAGGCCTCGTGATAGGTCAGTCGGCGGTGGATGGGAACGGTGGGCACACGAGGCCCGAGCTCGACAAGGATCTCCGAGATGTCGCGCACCCTCTGCGCGAGGGCTCGGGCGCGCTCCGCCCAGTCCGGATCCCCGCTCAGGAGATGGCCGTACTCGCGGATGAAGGAGCCGCACCCCGCTGTGGTGATGACGAGCCAATCCACCTCGGCGCGCTCGAAGACCTCGATGAGCCGACGCGCCTGACGCCTCGCCGCCTCGAGCTCGCCATTGTGGCCGAGCAGCGATCCACAGCAGGTCTGGCCCCGCGGCATCACCACCTCGCACCCGTGGTGGCGGAGCACCTGCATCGCGTCGTGGTTGAGCTCGGGATAGACGACGTCGGCCAGACAGCCCTGGAGAAGTCCCACGCGGCACCGCGGCTTCCCCTCGGGGCGGACCGTCTCGGGCACCATGGCGCGGGTGAACCGCCCGGGGATGCGGGGAGCCAGCGCGTCGAGCTCACGAAGTCGGCGCGGCATCAGCCTCATGAGACCCGTGCGGCGGGCGAGCGCCTGGAATGTCCACTGATTGATCCAGAGCAGGCGGGCCACCACGCGGAGAAGCCGAGGCCGGGTCAGCAGCCCCCGGAGCAGCAGCGCGCGCAGGATCGACCGCTTTCTCGACCGGAGCACACCGCTGATCTCGATCTGGGCGCGGGCCGCCTCGGCCAGCTCGCCGTACTTCACTCCGGCGGGGCAGGCCGTCTCGCACGCGCGGCAGAGCAGGCAGAAGTGCATGGACTCCACGAAGCCGGGTGTGATCTCGAGTCCCCCCTCGGCGATGGTCTTGATCAGACGGATGCGGCCCCGCGGCGAGTGCTTCTCCTCGCCGGTCAGTGTGTACGTCGGGCAGTGGGGAAGGCAGAGCCCACAGTGCATGCAGTTGATGATGTCGCCGTGTCTCGGGATATCGACGCCCTGGAACGCTGAGGGCAGAGGATCAGACGCCCTCCGGCGGGCCTGGTCGACAAGATCGAGCGAGTGCGACGGAGACTCGGTGTGCATTCGCGATGAGATCGCCGAGCCGACCTCAGGGCAGCCGCCGGCCGGTCAGATGGAGGATGCCCATCTCCACCTCGCGGGGGTCATGCCCCGCCTCCCGGACGCTCGCCAGAACGGACTGCATGGAGGGCACATTGATCCTCTCCCAGACCGTCGGATCGGTGAGCCGGGGCAGAGGGATCCAGCGGGTGGCTGCGGCGGGCCCGAAGATCTGCAGGAACATGGAGGCGATGGTGTTCTGCGGGCGGAAGTGAAAGGCCAGCTCCTCGCTGGCGGCCCGATGAATCTCCGCCGCCTCGCTGAGCTCGCGATAGGTGGTGGCGAGCGCCCGGAAAGATCCCCCGGGGCGGATGATGCGGAGGATCTCCTCGAGAAGCGTTCGCGGCGCCAGGACCTCCTGAATCAGCCCCAGGGCGCAGACACAGTCGAAGGTCTCCGACGGGAAGGGGAGATCCCAGGTGGCGTCGAGCTGGATCAGCGAGATGGGACCCGGCGATTCCCCCAGGCGACGGCGGGCCACCTCGAGCATGGCTGGGCAGAGGTCGGCCCCGATGACATGCCCCGAGGGACCGACGGCCTCGCCGAGCAGCGGCAGAAGCCGCCCTGTTCCACACCCCAGATCGAGGACACGGTGCCCGCGCTCGACCCCCTCGGTGGCCCACTGGCGCCGCTCGCGGAAGAGCTCCTCGCCGATGACAAGATCGAGTCCGTCGTCATACCGCTCTGCGTGCTCCGAGTAGATCTGAATCTTGCGGGCATGGGGAGATGTGATGCTCATGGGCGTTCCATCATCGACCGGGCCATGGCCTCGGCCTCAGCCTGGGTGTTTGGCAGGCGACCCTCGCGTCGGGGGCGGGGCTCGATGATCTTCCCCGGATTCAAAACGGCGCGGGGGTCCATCACCTGCTTGAGATCCTGCATCATCCGGATCCCAGGCGGCCCGACAAGCTTTTCAAGGAAGGGTTTCTTCGAGAGCCCGACGCCGTGCTCCCCGGTGATGGTTCCCCCCAGCTCGATGGCGATGTCGAAGATCTCCGCGAAGGCCGTCTCGACGCGGTGGATCTCCTCGTGATCCCGCTCGTCGGTGCAGAGGGTCGGGTGGAGATTGCCATCGCCGGCATGGCCGAAGGTGCCGAGCAGAATCCCGTGACGCCTGGCCACCTCCTCGACCCGCGCCACCATCTCCGGCAGAGCCGAGCGGGGAACGGTCGCGTCCTCCAGAATCGTTGTGGGTTTGAGCCGCGCCAGTGCAGCAAACGCCGAGCGGCGGGCCGTCTTCATCCGCTCGCCCTCGGCGGGATCGGCGGCCTGCGCCACATGGAGAGCCCCCGCGCGGCGGCAGATCGCCTCCATCTGCGCCGCCTCCTCGGCCACGACGGCGGGGTGCCCATCGCTCTCCATCAGGAGCAGCGCCCCGATGTCGCGCGGGAGCCCGATCTTGGCGAAATCCTCGACGCAGCGAATCGTCGTCTGATCGAGAAACTCCATCATCGCCGGTGTGATCTTCGCTGCGATGATCCCCGCCACCGCAGTCGCCGCCTCCTCGAGACACGCGAAGTGCGCAACGACCCCCTGGCTCGCCTGGGGGCGCGGCAGGAGCCTCAGCAGGATCTTCGTGAAAATGCCGAGCGTCCCCTCCGAGCCGACGAGCACATCGTGGAGCCGGTAGCCCGCGACGTTTTTGAAGGCCTTGCCCCCCGTGGTGAGAACCTCGCCGGTGGGTGTGACGACCTCCAGGCCCATCACATAGTTGTGCGTGACGCCGTACTTGAGGCCGCGCAGCCCCCCGGAGTCCTCCGCCACATTGCCGCCCAGAGTGCAGATGCTGATCGAGCCGGGATCAGGCGGATAGAAGAGATCGCGCGCGGCCACCGCGTCGGCCAGTGTGCCCGTCACCACTCCGGGCTCGACCAGGGCGGTGAGATTGGCCTCGTCGATCTCCAGAATCTCGCGGCGGGGCGACAGGAGAACCACGACGCTGTTGTCGACCGGCACCGATCCTCCGCTCAGCCCCGATCCCGCCCCCCGGGGAACGATTTTGAAATCGGCGTCGTTGGCCAGGCGGACGATTGCCGCCACCTGCTCGGTCGACTGGGGGATCACGATCGCCTCAGGGCGGTGCTCGAGGAGTGGTGTCCCATCATAGGCGTGGGTGATCAGATCCTCGGGCTCATCGCGGAAACCCCGGTCGCTGACGATCCGGCGCAGCTCGGATTTGACGGCGTCTGTGACAGGCATGATCTGTTGAGCGGTCGTCCCGCTGATCCGCTGGTGTGGGCTATCCCTCTGATGAGCCATTTCTGTGCCAATGCGGTGGCCCCTGTCAAATCTCCACTTCCCAGGGATCTCTGAGAGGCCGAGCATTTCTCTGGGCAATCGCCGAATCCCTCTGCCAGCATCGCCCCCATGACGCGCCGTGACCCCTGGCTGCTCCTGATTCTGCTGCTGCCCACCCTCGTCTTGGCGCTGCCGTCGCTCGAGCGTCGCGCCCATGCGATCCACGGCAACGATGGATTCCTCAACTTCGCCTATGTCCGCTCCCTGCTGGTGGGGGGCGATCTGGATTTCTCGGACGACTACGCCGATTTCGACGTCATCGGTCAGCGACGCGGGTACAGCTTTCGGATGACGGACACGCCCATCGACCCCGACACGGGGCGGCCGGTGAACCGCTATGGCTGGGGCAGCTCGCTGCTGTGGAGCCCGCTGGTGCTGGTGGCCCACGGTGTGGCAGTCGCGCTTCCCGCCGTCGAGGCGGACGGGCTGTCGGAGGGATACTTTTTCGCGGTCCGGTTCGGATCGGCCCTCTGGGCCCTGCTGGGACTCCTGGCGCTCATGGCTGTGGCGCGGCGGCGGCTGGGCGGTGACGAGGCCAGCGTCCTCTGGGCAGCGCTCGCCCTTCTCGCCGCGACCAATCTGGGCTTCTACATCTACCTGCATCCCTCCATGTCCACCGCACCCGCATTTGGTCTCGCGGGGCTGACGATCTGGCAAATGGATCGTCTGACGGAGCGGCGCAGCGCGGCGCGGTTCTTCGCGCTGGGTCTCACGCTGGCCGTTCTGTGCGTCACCCGCTATGGCGACGCCGCGCTGGTGGCGGGTCTGCTCCCGGCGGCCTGGGCCGCGGGGCGAAGGCCCCGCTCAGAGCGCACCTCGCTCGAGCCTCCTCAGATGGTCCCCTCTCTCCTGGCGGGAGTCGTGCCGATCGCCCTCCTCCAGATGCTGATCTGGCGTGCTCTTTACGGATCTCTGCTCAGCGGTCCGGCGCCCTACCTGGGAGATGACTATCAGTGGTCGCTCCCGGGTCGTCATGGATTCGCTGTTCTCTTCAGCACCGACCATGGCTGGATCACTTGGCACCCCCTCGTGCTCGTGGGGCTGATGGGGCTCGCAGTGATGGTGCGCGATCGATCGCTTCCTCTCTGGCTGCGCCTGCTGCCCCTGGCGGTGGTGCTCCAGTGGCTCGCGGTGAGCGCCTGGCCCGTCTGGTCGGGCGGGGCGAGCTTCGGCGGCCGCCTGATGGCGACGGCGCTCGCGGTTGTCTTCCTGGGCCTTGTGGTGGCGCTCCGGGCAATGGCGCGGCGCTGGGGACGCTGGAGCGTGGCGACGGTGGTCGGTCTCCTGACCCTCTGGAACCTGGGCCTGATGGCCCAGTATGCCCTGGAGATGATCCCCCGGCAGGGGTCGGTCGCTGTGCTCGAAGTGCTGCGCAATCAGTGTCATCTCATCGGAAAGCTGGTGGGTCTGTGACAGCCTTCCCCTTTTTGTTTGCCCACAGCCCGCTCTGCCCCTAGTTTCCGGAAACCATGCGACATCTCCAAATCACCTTTCTCGCTGCGCTCGCGCTCCTTCCCCTGGGGTGCACCCGCTTTTATCCCCCCGCAGTCTTCGACCTCGACTCTGTGAATGTCGCCTCGCTGCCCCCGGAGTGGCCGGAGCACATGGAGCTGACCCCTGTTCAGGAGCGCATCCTCGAGGAGCGCGGCAATCCTGACTACCTGCGCGCGCGCTGGAATCGACGGGGCAACCTGACCTGGGGCGATGAGGTGTGGACCACCCATCACCGCTCACGGGTGATCGACATCATGCTCACGGCTCATCACCACAGGACGCCGATCCCCTTCGACATCTCCTGGCTCTACCAGGAGGAGGGCCAGCACCGCTCACGTCGAGGGCCCGTGGAGGTCTTCCGCGGCGAGGAGATCATCTTCCTGAGCGAGGAGGAGTTCGAGGTGGAGGAGATCTCCCCTCGCCTGGGGGTGATCGTCGACCGCGGCGATCCCGAGGAGCGCCGACTGCCGCGCCAATGGGAGGGACACAGCCTCGAGAGCTGGGTGTACTTCCACGAGGGCAAGATATTCCACTTCCTGGACGAGGCGCTGGAGCGGGTGGAGACCATCCCCCAGACTCCGATCCGCGTGCGGCCTGAGATCTGACAGGAGACAGGAGCAGAGGCATGACCCACTCGGGGCACGGGCTGGAGGATCATCTGCAGCGGGTCCTCTTCACACCGGAGCAGATCGCTCAGCGCGTCGCCGAGATCGGCGCCGAGGTGTCGCACGAGTACGCGGGGCGTGACCTGACACTGGTCTCGATCCTCAAGGGGGGAGTGGTTTTTCTGGCCGACCTGACCCGGACGATCACCATTCCCCACGCCTACGACATGGTGGGGGCGGCCTCTTACGGGGCGTCGGTGACCTCGTCGGGGCAGGTGACGATCACGAAGGACGTGGATGTGAACCTGATGGGGCGCGATGTCCTGGTCATCGAGGACATCTACGACACGGGGCACACGCTCAAGGTGATCTGCGATCTTCTGAGGCTTCACAATCCCCGCTCGCTCGAGATCTGCGCCATGCTGGTCAAGGACAAGGCTCGCGACCATGACCTCTCGATCCGCTTCTGCGGATTTCACATTCCCGATGAGTTCGTCGTCGGATATGGCCTCGATCACAACGAGCTCTACCGCGATCTCCCCTGCATCGGGGTTCTCAAGCCCGAGATCTATCAGAGGGGCTGAGCAGGCGAGTCGATGACATGCTGATCGCGGAGCCGAGTCATCCACTCACCTGATCGGCAGAGCGACACCCCATGCCACCGCCTGTCCTCTGCCTGCTCGACGGAGAGTCTCCGATGGCCCGCGCTGCGCTGCACCTGCTCGCACAGCGTGACATCCAGGTGATCGTCGGCCACAGCGCCGTGGCCGACGTCGAGGCGATTCGCCACGCGGGGCCCTGTGCCGCCACGCACGCTTACCCCGATCCCCACGATCCCATCGAGGACCTCGAGACATCGCTCCTGGAGTGGCTGGGGCGTGAGCGGCCTGACGTGGTGCTGCCCCTCGGGTGCGAGACCACGCAGATCACCGCACACCGACGTGAGACCCTGTCGAACATGGGAATCCGCACCCCCACTCCCCTGGGGAAGTCACTCCTCAGAGTGGCGGAGAGAGATGCGCTGTGGACGCTGGCTGAGACGACGGGGGTGCGTGTCCCCGTCTGGCGCCGACCATCGAGCACCGCGGATTTCGAGGTGTCTGCGCGTGACTTCGCCCGCCCCCCCGCTCTGGTTCCCCGCCTGATCGCACGCCCGGAGCCCGCCGTGATGGTGGACACCTGGGATGAGGTGAATGGGGCCTGCTGGGACATGCGTCGCCGCACAGGGGATTTCCCCCTTCTGACCGAGCCGATTCCCGCCCAGGCGGGGTGGCTCCTGGTGACCGTTCTCTGCGATGCTCCGGGGGGTGTGATGGCGAGGGTCTGCGAGGCCTGGACGGGCTGGAATGGGAAAGCCTGCACTCCCCGTTGGCGTGCCATCGTCGAGCATGGGGGGGCTGTGAGATCGGCACTTCAGCTGCTCCGCGCGATGGAGTGGACAGGCCCCGCTTCGCTTCAGTTCGCCCTGGACCCCCGCGATGGAGAGCCCAGGCTTCTGCAGATCTGGCCAGGCCTGGGAGGAGGACTCGAGCTCGCGGCCGCCTCCGGGATCGATCTGGTCTGGCCACTGATCGAGTGGGCCCTCGGAGAGCCACCCACCTCTCCTCCCCCACACCGCACCGATCTGTTCACCGCCTGGCGAACCGATGGTGTCCCCTGGCTCTTCACACCCCTGGCTGGATCGGAGGCGATGAACATCTCCTCACCACCGGGAGAGGAGCTCTCTCTCTCGCCCTGAGTGGTCAGGATGGCACTCAGCCGATGATCCGATGAAGTGCGCTGGGATCAGGGACATCTTCACTGGAGATCACCCGAAGTCCCTCCTGCCGCAGCCGCTCCGCCGTCACTCCATCCCCCGGCACGAGTGTGCCGGAGAATGTCCCATCGCAGATCTTCCCCACCCCGCATGAGGGACTGCGCGATGCCAGGACGGCGATCTCGCATCCCATGCCCCTGGCGATCTCCACGGCGCGCTCTGCTCCCCGGCGAAAAGCCTCGGTCACATCTCGCCCCGTCTCACTGACAACACACTCTCCCCTTCGCTCGGAGGGGACACGCGGTGTGGGCAGTCCCCCGAGCTGCTCGGGGCAGACCGGAATCGCCTCCCCTCGAGCGACAGCCTGTTGCACCCAGGGGATCAGATCACTGCCACCGCGCCAGTCTGTGCAGAGTCCAGCGAGGCAGGCGCTCACGAGAAGAGGAGGCTGAGACTCGGTATCCACTGTGGTTCTGGCATCTCACAGGCGGAGTCTTCGGGCCAGGGTTTTCCCTTGCCAATGGCCCAGGGGAGACGTAACTCGCATACAAATCAGGCTCTCCTGGAGCGGTTGCACGCGCTCTCTGCGCGGAGCGGCTGCCGATCTGGGGAAAGGGAGGATCAGTCTGTGAGAGCTCTGGGGATTGCCCTGGGATTGATCGCGCTGGCCATGATGAGCCCAGCCGTGGCGCAGGGGGACGAGCAGGTCCCCGTGGCGCTGTGGGTCGATGGTCACAGCCGCGCCTTCCGATCCACCGAGGCGATGGAGACCCTGCTCGCCGACGTGCGGGGGGCGGGAATCGACACGATCATCGCCGTGCTCCGCAGTCAGGGCGACGCTCTCTTCAACTCCACCTTCGAGCCCGCCCCCGACTTTCTCACATCGGACTTCACCGACCCCCTTCTGAGCCTTCAGCGTCACTGCCGCTCTGGACTCAGAGGGGAACCCCAGGTGCATCTGCTCCTCGGCATCAGTGTGCTGGACGTCCACCGGGGACTCGCCCTGCCCCCCCGCGGCCATGTGATCAACGAGCACCCTGAGTGGCAACTCGAGAGCATCAACGGTGCGGTCGAGGCCCGTGAGGATGGGGTGGTTCACCACTTCCTCGACCCCAGTCTGATCGAGGTCCACCAGCACACCGAGGATCTGCTGACCGAGCTGGTCGCCTCCTACAATCTCGAGGGCATTGTGCTCGACACCCTGCGATTCCCCGAGGGGGGGAACGAGTGGGGCTACTGCGCCATGGCGCTCGAGCAGTATCACCGAGACGTCGGAGAGGTCGGCATCCCCGCCCCGGAGGATCCCACATGGATCCAGTGGAGGAGAGACCAGGTGACGGACCTGCTCCGAGAGATCTCGAGCACGATCCGCATCGTGAATCCTCAGCTGCCCATCTGGGTCACCGCACTGGCCGCCGGCTCCCTCTCCGATGGCTTCGAGAGCTCACACACCTACACTGAATATCTTCAGGACTGGCCTGCATGGATCGACGAGGGGCTCTGCGACGGAATCATCCTCGAGAACTTCCGCGACAACCGCGACCGCAACCAGGCGATCGAATTTGTCGAGTGGATGCGTGAGGCCCGCGCGATCTGTGGCGACCGCGTGTCACTGATGGTCGCCGTCAGCGGCAGAGACAACCACCGAACCCATCTCTTCCAGCAGCTGCGCAGCGTCCTGGCGGCCGACCTTGGAGTGGTGATCGTCGACTACGATCGCACTGCGCGCGACAGCGACGCGGGATTCTTCACCGACCTGCACACTGTGCTCCAGGCCCAGCACTCGCGGACCATTGGCGCGGAGACAACGCCCCCCGACTCCCCCGAGCCGCTGGCCGCATCGCCCGAGGCCCTGATGCCGGAGATGGCAACAGACACAGGGATTCCGGAGGATCCCTTTGGCCTGACATCGGAGCCGGCCTCCCCCTCCGCCATGGCTCTCCCCGATGATGCAGAGCCGATCACCTCGGGCAACACTGAGCCCGTGGAGCCCATCACCTCCTCGAATCCGTCCTCCGTCGCAGAGACCCTGCCACCGCCCGATGACATCACGACTGTGCAGCATCCCCCCATGGAGCTGCCCCCCCTGCGCCCCCTGGACACCACCCTCGAGGTGCCCACAGGCATCTTCGATGATCTCCCCCCCTCCACCGTCCCCAGCGCCAGGGAGATCCCCAATCAGATCCTGGGAGGCAGAGACGCCGTGATCCTGAGCGATGGCCGACGCCTCACCGGCGAGATCATCGAGGAGGGGGAGAACATGATCACACTTCGACTCACCTCGGGCAATCTGGTCCAGTTCCCGCGCTCGCGGGTGGATCGGATTGTCCGCGGCGATCAGTGAGGCTCAGGCCCCATGGGCACCGAGGAGCAGAACAGGCAGTGGATGCGCCGGGCGCTGGATGTCGCAGAGCGCGCCATCGCCCGCGGGGAGGTCCCCGTCGGAGCCGTTGTGATCGGCCCTGATGGCGAGGTCGTGGCCGAGGCCCACGACGCCCGAGAGCACCGACACGATCCCACCGCCCACGCCGAGATCCTCGCTCTTCGGCTGGCCGGGCTCCGCCTCGGCGGATGGAACCTTGAGGGCTGCACACTCGTGGTGACCCTCGAGCCCTGCGCCATGTGCGCGGGGGCCGCCATCCTCGCACGCATCGACCGCGTCGTGTACGGCGCCCCCAGCGACAAGTGCGGCGCGTGCGGCTCCGTCATCGACGTGCTCGAGGCCGGGCTCTTCAATCACACGGTCCAGGTGACCAGCGGCCCCCTGGCCGAGGAGTGCTCCGCTCTGCTCACCCGCTTCTTCGAGACGCAGCGGGAGCCCCCCTCGCAAAGCCCTTGACGACCCCACCCCCACGCCCCCAGCATGTCGCCTCCCTTGGCCGGAGAGGTGTCCGAGTGGTTGAAGGAGCCCGCCTCGAAAGCGGGTGTGCGCTCACGCGCACCGTGGGTTCGAATCCCACCCTCTCCGCCAGTCCAGCGCATCTGCCCCAAAATCAGCACTCTTCGATTCACCGCCTGACATCTTCTTGACTCTCCAGAGGAGAAAAGGGTACCACTGAGTCCACCCACACCGGGGCTCGGAGGCACTCCGATGGCCTTCATCTGGCAGGACAAGAAGAGC
>JAFGKF010000049.1 GCA_016928695.1 Candidatus Sumerlaeota bacterium
GCACTCCTCGTGTGTGGAGGCGCCGTGGCGCAGACAGTGACCGTCCCAGGGGGCTTCTCCACCATCTCGGCGGCCATCGCCAGCTTCTCAGGCGATGTGACTCCGGGGGACAATGTGGTCGAGATCACCACCGTCGGTCCCCACACCGATGTGATCACCATCGGCGCTGAGCCGATCACGATCCGCGGAAACACCGGCGGTGATCGTCCGATCATCCTGCTTCAGGACAACGGGGGTGACGGCATCGTCGTGAACAACGGCTCGAATCTCAACGCGGTGGAGAACGTGATTCTTCTCCCCGCCTCAACGTCCACGCCGACCGACGACGGCATCTGGATCACAGGCGCGGGAACCGAGTGCTCCTTCACGGACGTGCTGATCACCGCGAACAACGGCTCCGATCAGCCCGCGGGCGACCCCACCGGTCTGACACTCCCCGATCTGACGGGGGCGATCCCCTTCCCCGATGAGTGCCTGAACACCAGTGCGGGGGGCATCTTCCACCTGACCAACACGGTCATCACGGCCAATCCCGGCACCAGCGGGAACTCCGATCTGATCGGATCCTTCAGCAGCTCGGGCCAGGGCCACACCATCAACGAGGGGTGCGTTCTCTCCTACGCCCCCCGCTACTGCGCCCAGATCAACAGCGGTGTCACCATCCAGGGCACGCGCGAGAACCCGGTGATCTTCCATGGCGCGGGCCAGGCCGGCGGCTACGGAGTCGGCGTGGGGCACTTCGGCGGTGGGACCTACTCGATCTCCAACGCCATCATCAGCGGGACCGGTGGGACCATCGGCATGCAGGGCATGTACATCTACGACAGCCTCTCCGGCGACACCAATGTGCAGGCAAATATTGAGCATGTCGCCTTTGTGAACAACGCGGGGGCCGGGCTTGAGGTCTGGACGGGGACCACGGCAATGCCCGTCTCCGGCTGCACCTTCGTGAACAACGGCAATGCCATCATCCTGTCCACAACTGAGGCCGATGATGTGGATATCAATGTGACGGACACCATCGTCGCGGGCAACGGCTCCACCGTGGTGGATGAGAACTCGATTCTCAACGACACCCTCGCGACCATCACGCTGAACCACTGCGCCGCCGTCACGGATGGGACCTATGCGCTCAACGCCATCGGGGCCTCCCTGGAGTTCACCATCAGCGACAACCCCATCTTCTACGAGGTCAACGACTTCACCCAGACCGACTTCCTCGACGTGGGAAGTGCGGCCTATGAGACGGCGGCCACCGGTGGCATGCCCCTCAAGGGATACGGCGACTACGCCCCCGTCGTCGTCACCGGCGTGGAGGACGCTGAGCTCTACCGCTGATCGCGCGGCACTCCGCGAATTTCATCGCCCCCATCCACGGATGGGGGCGATTTCTCTTTGGGGCGGACGCTGCCCGAGGCCTTCCCCAGCGAGGGCCCTCGAAACATCGGCTGATATGAATCCAGTTCACTGTTGCACTGGCCTTCATGAATGAAGGCCCCACCCAGATCATGTTGGGACCCTGATTGATCAAGGCGACTGCTTCCCCTGCACCAACCAGTCGATGGTCATTGTCAAGTTTGAGTCGTATGAGACGTGACTCAGAACTCGAAGTCGGTCCGGAAGGTGAAGTGCACCAGCTGCGTCTCATCGTCGCCGTGGGTGACGACCGCCTGGGCGAAGTCGAGTGCGAGGAATCCGATGCCCGGCAGCGCGAAGCGCAGGCCCAGGCCGACACTCGCCCGAAGAGGATCGAGGGTGAAGGGATCTTCCCCGATCGAGCCGACGTCGGCGAAGGCCACTCCCCGCAGCCTCTCCCAGATCGGGAAGCGGATCTCCACCTGCGAGAGCACCTTGGTGGTGCCCCCGATGAACAGATCGTCATTCGATGAGTCCGTGGGACCCGCCCCGCGGAAGTCGAATCCGCGGAGATCCTCGGAGCCGCCGAGGAAGAAGCGCTCGCCGAAGGCCACGTCGTCGAGATCGCGCGGGATCACACCGGCCTCGAGGTTGAGCGCCAGGATCACATCGCGCCAGATCGTCCGATAGTGCTGGAACTCGCCGAAGATCTTCACCAGCCAGTCGTCGGCCCAACCCGCCTCCAGGCTCACCCCGCGCAGCCAGCCCTCCGTGGGCCAGTGGACGTCACTGCGGCGGTCCTCGACCAGGCGCACGCGGGCGAGGGTCAGCCAATACGAGTCCATCGCGTCGTGCGTGCGCGAGGAGGCCCCATTGTCCAGGTCGAAGGACACATACTCCGTCCGGAGGCGATAGAAGACCTCCAGGTGCTCGCTCAGGGGTTGCCCCAGCTCGGCAAAGGTGCCGGTCCGCTCCTCGTCGTACTCGCTGCGCCGCAGCTCGCTGTCATACGCCGAGAGACGGAGCGACATCTCTGTGTCGGCGAGGAAGCGATTGAAATAGGTCACATCGAAGTTGAGCGAGCGGGTCCCGATCTGGACCGAGGCCCGGATCTGATCGGCTTCGCCCCCGAAGTTGTTCTCCGTGAGATTGACGAAACCGAAGAGCCCCGACTCATCCCCCAGACCCGCCCCGACGGTCAGGAATCCCGTGCTGCGCTGGTCGATGGTCAGGTGAACGTCCTCCACTGTCGGGTCCGACGTGGGGCGGCGATCGATCGCCACACTGTCGAAGATCCCCAGGCGGCGGAGGCGATCGCGCGTCCGGACCTCCTCGTAGCCCCGGTAGACCTCACCCTCCTCCAGTGTGATGATCCTCCGGATGGTGTCATCGGTGATCGGGGGGCTGAGGCGCTCGGAGGCCCGCGAGATCCACGAGAGACCCGGGGCCTCCAGGTCGGGGGCCGCGGTGGTCCGCTGGAGATAGATGGCGCCGATGGTCACACGCGGTCCCTCACGCACGTCGAGCAGGATGCTGACGACACCCGTCGTGGGGTCGGGGTCCAGACGCGGCTCGATCACCGCGTTGATGTGCCCCTCGTCCGCGTACATGCGCTGGACCTGTTCGATCCGCTCGCGGAGATCGCCCGCGTCGAACCAGTCGCCCGACAGCCGCGCAAACGGCTCCGTGATCTCCAGATCCGTGAACAGCGTGTTGCCCCGGACGGTGATCCCGTCGAAGCGGTGGCGAGGCCCCTCATGGATCACAACCGCCGGGTGAACCCTCCCCTCGGCGGAGTCGTACTCGAACTCACCCCGCTCCACCCGGGCGTCCAGGAACCCCCGCTCCAGATAGAACTGCTGCAGGGCGAGAAGGTCGGTCTCGAAGATCTCCTCGCTGAAGTGGTTTGTGCCGAAGAGCCCACTGGACTTGGTGCTCATGTGCCATCGCAGACGGCGGTCACCAAAGGTCTCGTTGCCCTCGATGCGCACCTCGCCGATCTCCAGCACCTGCCCCTCGTCGATCTCCACGCGGAGCGCAACCCCCTCATCCCCCTCGGGGATCAGGCGCGCCAGCACCCGCACCTGGCTGTGACCTCGCCTCTCGTAATAGTCGGCGATCGCGTCGCGGGCCTGGCGATCAGCCTGGTGGTGCATCCGCTCACCGACCGGTGATTCGATGAGGCTGAGCAGACGCTCGGTGCTCTCCGAGATGTTGCCGAGGATCTCGATGCGGACGAGCGTCGGATTCTCCCGCACTGTGAAGATCAGATTCACGTCGCCGCTGGGCAGATCCTCGACGAAAACGCGGGTGCTCTCGGGGCGGAAAATGCCGATTCCGAGGATGGTGCGCTGGTCGGCCTGGAGCAGCTCCGTGTCGAGCGGTGCCCCGACCTCACTCTGAAGCAGAGGAAGGATCTCCTGCTCGCCGATCGACTCCAGACCCTCGATCCGAATGCTCTGAATGATGGGTGCCGCCCCGAGCGGCAGGGCACAGAGGATCACTGAGAGAGTGAGAGCCAGCGTGAGGAGTCGAGGGGGCGTCTCTGGGCGTGGCACAGCGTGAACTCGTCTCTGAGTGCTCTCTCCAGGAAGCTTAGAGAGCCCATTGGGCCCCTGCAAGACGGAAATGACCTTTCACGGGCTTGCAATGGGGGACGGACAGGGACACAGTGGGCGTGGCCCGAAGGGGAGGGCGGTGCCCTGAGGAGCCAGGTCTTGAACGCTTCCAGAGTGCTTTTCCTGGGTCGGGACGAGCGTGCGGCATCCACGATCGGTCTCCAGCTGACCACCCAGGGCATCCGAGTTCAGGCGACGGCGAGTCTCCGCATGGCCTCCACGCAGCTGATGAGAGGGGGAATCGACCTCCTCCTGGTCGACACCGGATTGTCCGTCATCCCCGCCCGCGCGTTCCTGGAAAAGGCCAGAGAATTTGTCCCTCAGGTTCCACGGGCTCTCCTCGTGCTCGAGGGAGAGGAACCCCCGTGCCCCTTGGACATTCAGAGAGGGGGAGCCGTTGTGCTGAGACTCCCTGCTCAGGATGGATGGCTGGACACGCTGCTCTCCCGAGGGCCCTGAGGCGTTCCCCTCAGGCTGTCCCACGGGCGCGATTGACTCTGGGATGCCCCACACTCCCTGGAACCCAGACAGGAGGGGCTCCGGGGACCGAGACGATGTTCTGGATTCGAGTCGGCGGCAGGTGAAGAGCGCGCATTTGCCCTGAGAGCGCCAAGTTGGTGGCAGGGGAGGGAATTGAACCCTCGGCCTTCGGGTTATGAGTCCGACGCTCTGACCATCTGAGCTACCCTGCCACAGTGGTCGACGCCTCACCCAAAGCTGAGGGGAAAGGCGTGTCAAGCGTGATCTCAGGTCCCATGTGTCCCTCCTCGCGGAGGCCCAGACGGCGTCTGTTGCAATTTGTGGATCAGATCTCTCACGAGTTTTCAGAGAAAATGGATTTCGCTTGGAGACCCACACTGAGACGTGGCAGACTGAATCACGTTCAGGGGAGTGGCTCAGGCGCCGCGCAGTTCACGCAGAAGAGAGTTGCAGATGGATTTCCCGATCGCCTCGCTGAAGCCCACACTCGAGCGACTGGACAGGCAGGGAGTGCCGCACGCCCGCCGATTCCTCTCCCTGCTCGAGGAGAACCCCGACATCCGCTGGTCGGATCTCCCGAGCGGGGACCGCGCGATCATCCAGGGCTGGTCGCTTCATCTCGTGGGCATGCTCAACCGACTCAACGCCCAGCTGCAGCGAGTCAAGAGTGTGGTGGTTCAGGCATCCCGCCTCGAGAGAGAGAACCCCCACCTCACTCCCGAGGCGCTGAACCGACTGGCCGAGCACCATGGCCAGGAGGGGAACACGGACAAGGCCAATGCATTCCGCCTCGCGGCGGCACTCCGGACACCCACCTCCAAGCCCCTGGCCTGAGAGTCCCCCCGAAAAACCCTTGCCTCGCCACTCGACTTGCGCAGTGTGCCAGCCATGACGACGGGCTTCGGCACATCCAACATCTGCTGGGTTCCCGAGGGGCAGTGTTTTCGTTTCATCGATCTGCTCCGCTGGACCGAGTGGCGCCTTGACCTCGAGCGATGGCAACTCGCCATCGCCCCCCGCGCTGTGGAGCACCTCGTCAACACCGCCCGGCACGGATTCAACGAGATCAGGAAACGCGGGAGCGGGCCGGCCGAGGCCCTCGACCGCGGGGAGCATCTGGTCGAGTCGCTCGAGTCCCTGATCACCCCCACACCCGATGACCTGGCGGATCTGCATCTGCCCACCGGGCCGCTGTCGGCGCTCTGGGTGAGGGTCAGCGATGTCCCCCTCGAGTCCTTCTTCGACGAGGACTACCGACCGATCACCGAGGGGGTGGAGAGCCACGCCTGTCTGCCGGCGATCGGCGCTCTGAGTCTGCCGGAGTGCGACGAGCTCGAGGTGCCCCTCGTCGGCGGAGTAGAGGAGAACTTCTCCGTGCTGACACCCGGCTATGACTTCGTGGCCGAGTATCCTCTTCCCCTCGATCAGATCCCCCCCATCCTGGACGAGTACTGCGGACTCCAGGGCAACTCCAATCAGGGGAAGATGGTCAATCTGACCTGCGAGGGGCGAATCGCCGGGGAGAATCCGGTCTCCCTGCCTCTTCACCGCCTCGATGAGAGAGCCGCCTTCGCCACGCTCTACCTCCACTTCAGCACCGCCTCGGACGCCACCGTCCTGCTTCCCCTTCAGCGGGGCCATCGCCGCCGGGTCGAGGCGAGCCTCAGCGAGCAGGGATTCGAGTGTGTCCGGTGCGAGGGGGAGAACCGCGTCTGGCGGCGAGGGCAGGACTGGGTGCACACCATCTGGGATGCACCGGGACCCGAGTGCGAGGGAATCGCCTCTCTGCCGCCGATGATCGCCGTGGCCCAGGCCGAGGGGTCGCGTGAGCCGGCGCTGCGCGAGTCGCTCCTCGCGGCCATTCTCCGGACAGCGCAGGGCCGCACCGCGGGCACAGGCGACTGATCAATTCACAGGGGCCTCCGAGCCAATGCACGAGATCAACTACCGATTCAAATTCTCCGCGGCGCACTTTCTGCGCGACTACGAGGGCATCTGCCGAAACACCCATGGCCACAACTGGGAGGTGATCGTCACGCTCGAGGGCGAGGAGCTGACGTCCAACGGGATGCTCATCGACTTCTACGAGGTCGAGAGGGTGGTGAAGCCTGTCCGCGATGACCTCGACCACGCGTTCCTCAACGAGATCCCCCCCTTCACCGAGATCTCGCCGACGAGCGAGAATTTGGCCAAGTGGATCTTCGATCGAATCCGCCCTCAGATCGAGAGCGACCGCGTGAGACTCCGGCAGATCTCGGTCCGTGAGTACGAGGACTCGCTGGTCACCTATCGACCCAGCTGAGCGGTGACCTCGTCCAGCGCCCGGAGCAGCGCATCGCTCTGCTCGGGGAGCCCCACGGTGATCCGAAAGCCGTCGCGCATGCCGGGCTTGTCCCACCAGCGGACGAAGACCCTCCTCTCGGCGAGAGCCTCGAAGATCTCCTGCGCCCGCACGTGGATCGCGAACAGAAAATTGCCATGGCTCTCGGGGACCTCGAAACCACGGCGGCGCATCTCCGCGGCGAGACACTCACGCTCGGCGATGACCTTGGCCCGTGTGCTCTCGAAATGGCCCGTGTCGCCGATCGCGGCGGTCGCCGCGGCCTGTGTGAGGGCATTGACGTTGTATGAGTCCTTGATCTTCAGGAGCGCAGCGAGGGCCTCCCCTGTCCCGATCGCGTACCCCGCGCGCAGACCGGCGAGCTGATGGGACTTCGAGAGGGTCCGCACGACCATCAGGTTGGCGTGAGAGCCGAGAAGTGAGACAGCCGAGGCGCCACGGGGCGCAAACCCGATGTAGGCCTCGTCGATGACCACCAGGCTCTCGGGGCGCGCCTCGCAGAGCCTCGAGATCATCTCATGGGGCTGCAGTGTCCCCACCGGGGGATTGGGATTGCAGATCAGCAGCAGGCGCTCGCCGCCCTCGAAGAGCGAATCGGGCCAGCGGCCACCGGTGTCAACCCCGTGCCGAACAGGCCGCGCGTCGCACTGGGCGGCCAGAAACTCGAAGTACGAGTAGGTCGGCCAGAGAGTTCCCACCTCCGACCCGGGATCAAGCGTGACGGTCATCAGCAGGCGGAGAATCTCGTCCGAGCCGTTGCCCACCACGATCTGATCGGGGGAGACCCCGTCGAACTCCGCGATGGCCTGACGCAGCTCCCGGCACAGGGGATCGGGATAGCGACGTGCACACTCACCCCCTCCATCGAGGGCCGCCCGCAGCGCTCGGATCACCTCCGGCGAAGGGGGATAGGGATTCTCATTGGTGTTGAGCTTGACCGTCTTTCCCTGGGGCTGCGCCCCGGGGACATAGCCCGGCATGCGGGCGATGGCTGGCCTGATCGGCGATGGCATGGGAGAGGAGAGGTGGCGGTTCGGCGCCCCGCTGTCAAGAGCGGTCTGTCACGCCCTCTTGGAGGCGCGCCGCGCCGGTTTTCTCTTGGGCTCGCCGGCGGGCCGCTCCTCCGGCGATTTGCTCTCTCTCGCGTTCATCCGGATGTCCACCGCGGCCCTGTGCGCGTCGAGGCCCTCCGCCGATGCGAGAGTGCGCACGGTCGGGGCAAGGGCCATCAGCCCCCTCTGCGTGCACTCGATGACGTGGTTGCGCTTGATGAAGTCCTCCACACCGAGCGGCGAGAAGAAGCGGGCTGTCCGCGCAGTCGGCAAGACGTGGTTGGGGCCGGCGACGTAGTCGCCGACGGCCTCGGGGGTCCAGGGTCCGATGAACAGCGCCCCGGCGTCGCGGATCTGCGCTGCCACCTCACGTGCGTTCTCCGTGATGACCTCGCAGTGCTCCGGGGCGCGGAGGTTGGCCAGCTCAATGGCCTCCTCGATCGTCTTCACCCGGATGATCAGGCCATTCTTTTTCAGACTTTTCTGGATGATCTCGCGCCGCTGGGCCCCCCGGGTTTGCTCCGCGATGGCCCTTTGCAGCGGTTCGACCTTCGCCCGCGAGCCGACCAGGATGACGATCGCCGCGGCGTCCGGGTCGTGCTCGGCCTGCGCCAGCATGTCCGCCGCCACCATCTCCATCTTCGCCGTGTGATCGGCGACGATCAGCACCTCCGAGGGCCCCGCCACCGAGTCGATGTCGATCTCCCCATACAGCAGCCGCTTGGCCGTCGCCACCCAGCGGTTGCCCGGCCCGACGATCTTGTCCACGCGCGGGATGGTCTCCGTCCCATACGCCATCGCCGCGACCGCCTGGGCACCACCGGAGAGATACACTGTCTTCACCCCGCACAGGTGAGCCGCGCCGAGCACCGCCCGATGGCCGAGCGCGGGGCCCGAGGGCGGAGTGACCATCACGATCTCGGGAACACCGGCCACCTTCGCCGGGATGACATTCATCAGCACGGTGGAGGGATAGGAGGCCGCTCCGCCGGGCACGTAGACGCCGACGGACCGGAGGGGGAAGATCTGCTGCGACATCCGGTTGCCCGAGGGCTCGGTCAGGCGAAACCCCCGGACCCGCTGCTGCTCATGGAACCTCGTGATGCGCGCCCGGGCACGGCGAAGCGACTGGCTCAGATCGGGGGGGAGCTGATCCCAGGCCTCGCGCAGGTAAGCCTCGTCGAGGGCAAGCGCCTTGGTGAGGGTCACCGGGTGATGGTCGAACTTGCGGGAGAAGTGGATCAGGGCCTTGTCCCCATCGCGTCGCACACGGCTGATGATCTTGCGGACATCCTCCTCGGTCTTGGCATCCGAGGTGCAGAAGACCGGTGTCAACCGCTCGACGATCTTCTTCTTCTCTTTGGGGTAGGGGAGCACGGGGACAGTCATGGCGTTTCCAATCTGCAGCCGTTGGCCGATCCCAATGGGGGATCACCGCTTGCCTCACCCCCATTTCACTCCCACGCGGCGCCGCTGTCAAATCCTCAGATCCTCTGTCACCGGCACTGAACCGATTGGTCGATCCGCTCGGCGGCCTCCATGCCTCTCGGTGTTGTCCGCATGAGATCGGAGCGACTGGGGCTGCGCTCCACCCAGCCCCGTGTCACACACTGGCTCAGGATCTCATCGAAGGCCTGGTGAGGATCGACCTCGTCGCTGAGCCGGACCTCGAACGCGAGGCGGAGATCCCTCTCAGAGATTCCCCCCTCGCAGCACAGACGCAGCATCTCGGCGCAGCGAGCCAGCATCAGCGCCTCGGACACTCCGAGGGCATGGACACGGCGCCTGGTCCGACGGTGGATGCGCATGGCCCAGATCGCGATGACCACGGCCGTCACAGCGGACACGATCTGACCGACACCACCCATGGAGCGCTGAAAGAGAATCAGGGTGGGAGAGTCAAGCCCCCCCGTGAGAAGAAGCGAGAGCAGCTGAACCAGTGCCACCTCAAAAACGAGCAGAGGCCCCAGGGCCAGGAGGATCATGAGATTCTCCCGGGTCGATGACCAGCCCTGCCACCGCACCCACCAGATCACAGTGAAGAGAGGGCCGAGGGCGCCGAGCCAGGCGATGAAGTTGATCAGAGGGACACCGAGGAACATGGGGGACGAGGCGAGACCCGTGTCCCATGTCCATGCCCCGGACGCGGTGGCAGTGGGATCGAGCAGGAGATCGAAAGTGCAACCGACGGCTGTGGCGAGCGCGGCGCCCCACCAGACAGATCTCTCACGCAGAGGCCTCGGGGTGATCTCCTCAGCGCTGGGGCGGGGGCGGACGAAGAGCAGACGCTCGGCCACATGCATCGAGGCATAGAAGACGGCGGTCCATCCCATCCCCGTGGCGAGCGGCCCCGGCAAACCCGGCGGATGCAGCAGATAACCCTCCTCCCGGAAGAAGCCCATCACGATGCCACCGTTCTCCAGGATCAGACCCAGAAGCATCCCCACACCGAAAAAGAGAACCAGATCACCGCGCGGCCGTGTCTTGGCGCAGTGAAATGCCAGGAGAGCCACGGCCCCCAGGGTCCCAAACTCGTACCAGGGTCTGATCTGAGCCTCGGTCATCGGCCGGGCGGGGAGCAGAGCGATCAGGAGAAGGGGCGCTGAGAGAGATGCCCCGATTCGCACCAGGCGCAGAATCCGCGGAGGACCATTGCAGAGCCAGAGGGTGACCGCTGCCCACCCCAGGGGGAAGATGACGGGCCAGGCGATCCCTGGCTGAGGGGGATCGAGGTTCTTCAGTGCGAGATGGAATGTGCCCCAGGCCCCGAGCACGAGGAATCCAATGGGCAGATCCATCCAGACTGCACGGAGCATTCCCCTCAGAGACACCACTGGGAGTCGGATGGAACTCGGCTGAGAGCGATTGGATGCCCGGTGTCGCGGAGATGTGCTCATCGCCGTTTCCCCCTGCGTCTCTCCTCTTTCCAGCCCACGCGTTTCCGACCCCGCGCCGCCCGCTCACGGCGCTTCGCCTCGGGGTCCTCGATGTCCCGCAGATAGGTCTGGGGCGGTGGGGCGAAGGGCAACGGCTCCGAGGGGGGCTTCGGTTTGGATTTGCCGGGGGAGGCGGGGGCCCGCTTCGCGCTCCGCGCTCGACGCTTGGCCAGCGCGTCCTCGAGCGGGGCGCGGGCATCGCACTCTCGAAGCGTCAGGGCCGTCTCCATCTCCACCAGATCGGGTGCAGCGTGCGCGCACTCGGGATCGGCGAGCGCATCGGCGAACTGCTCGATCTCGGCACGTGCGATCAGATCCTCGCGCCAGTCGGCGGGGATGCTCTCCTCGCCATGCCGGGCACCGAGCACCGCCCCCGCGATCGCCGCGGCGGTGTCCGACTCCTTGCCCTCGCCCGCGAGCCGGCTGATCGACTGAGCAAAGCTCTGCTGGCCCAGCCCAATCAGGAGAGCGACGGAGACGGTCAGCGGGGCAAAGCCCGCATTGGGAGAGGTGAGCGGACGCGATGGCGCCAGGTGATTGCCCTGGCGGACCAGAGTCTTGAGCGCCAGATCGATATCTCCCTCGCTGATCAGGCCTGGCACCGCCCCCAGGGCGCGGCTCATGGCGTGGATGGGATCGCCCTCCCCCGGGGAGTCGATGCTCAGGTGGGAGCGATGGTCGCGCAGAAGCCTCACCTCGCCCTCGTGCACACGCTCGCGGAGATCTTCGAGAATGGCGCCGCAGTCACGGTTTGATTGCCCGGCCGCAAGGGCCACCGCATGCGCTGCCGAGAGCGCACCGGCAATGGCCCGGGGATCAGTGTGCGTCAGCAGACTGAGATCGATGACGGTCTCTGTCAGACGATCCGGCTCGTCTCTCATCAGCAGGCCCAGAGGGGCAAGGCGAGCAGCGGCCCCGGAGCCCGCCGAGGGCTGGCCCGGAGCGCTCTCCCCGGCGACAAGGGCCTTGATGGCGCGTGAGAATGTGACGCCAAAGCCCCGATGAGCCCCGAGGACAAGCCGGGGATCCCTTGGCTCAGAGGCCATCCGGCGCCAGAGATTGGCCACCGCAGCCCGGGTCACATCACCTCGGTCGAGCGCCACCCGGATCAGTGAGAGAGCCTGCTGCGTCTCATCACTGTGGAGGCCGGGCAACCGCCAGCGATGAGGTCTCTCCTCCCAGGCCTCGCGTGCATCCACGTACC
>JAFGKF010000328.1 GCA_016928695.1 Candidatus Sumerlaeota bacterium
AGGGCGGAGACATATTTGTCGCGATGACCGGGGGTTGCGCCCTTCGGGCTCCACCCCCGGCTACGACCGTCGGCCCCTCCGGGGCCCGGGACACCACGCCCGCCCCGCTATGACCGGTGGCCCCTTCAGGGCCCTTCAGATGGAGCGCTGGCGCCCTCGCCGGCATTTTCCTCTGGGTGTAGGGGCACGGCACGCCATGACCTCTTGAGCCGTGGGGTCCGGCACTGGGCACGGCATGCCGTGCCCCCACACCAGAGAATCGAGGAAGTCGGATTGATGGAGCGGTGGCAGAGCCGCCGCATTCCAAATCAGATGTGGAGTCCATGGGCTTGCTCATGTTCCCAGAAACTGCGGCAAGCCGCAGGACTCCAAACATGGGGAGACACCGCTGCCTTCAGGCAGCGCCTCTTCGTGTCGGTCTTTGAGGCCGACACCGCCTCACGCCCCCAACCCAAGTATCCAATAGAAGACTCCCAGCAGCGCGGCGACGGCGAGCCAGCCCGCGAGGAAACCGATGACGCCGACGAACGACGGGCGCGGGATCTCGAAGTCGGGGTGCTGGATCAGCACGCTCCGGGGGGCGGGCTGGGTGCCGGGGGGAAGCTGGAAGGGCTCCGTCTCGGGCTCGTCCGGGCCGATGGGCGTGCGCAGGCACTCATAGAGGGGGTCGAGCTGCTCCGCGGGTTGGCGGCGCGTCAGCAGGCTCACCACGACGCAGGCGATCAGGCCGACCACGAGGTAGATGATCATCTGCCAGTGGAGCGCGAGGCCGCCGTCGGAGCGCAGCATGAACTCCGGCAGCCGATGGGCGAGGCGCGCGTCGAAATTCCAGAGCTCATGGCCGAAGAGAGAGATCTTTCCCGTGAACATCCACGCGCCGAAGCTCCCCAGCGTCGCGGCCCAGGCTCCGGCCGAAGTGGCGCGTCGCCAGAAGAGCCCGGCCCAGAAGGCAACGCCCATCATCGCCGCGATCTTCCAGAAGATCTCCAGCCCCTGCACGATGTTCTCGAGCCAGAACGAGTAGATGATGCCGAAGAGAACCACCACGGCCGATGCGATGCGCCCGATGCGCAGGTAATGGCGGTCCTCACGCCCGGGTGCGATCAGCGGACGGTAGATGTTCTCGGTGAACAGCCCCGCGCTCGCGACCATGAAGGCGTCGCATGAGCTCATCACCGCCGCGAGCATCGAGGCGATGAACAGCCCCACGAGCCCCGGCCCCACGGCGGGCAAGATGTCGTGAGCCATCAGGCCGTAGACGTGATCGATGTCCACCTCCTGCCCCGCGTAGAGCGCCACCGCGCACAGGCCGGTGAGCACCCACGCGATCGTGCAGACGCGCTTGAACAGGATGCCGCACATCACGCCGACGCGGCCCTCCATCTCCGTTCGTCCGGCGGCGGCCATGCCGAAGTTGTGGGGCTGGGCGACCCAGCCGACCAGCGCATTGAAGGAGATCACGAGCACGTAGAAGAGCGTGATTTGCTCGCCGCTGGCGGAGGTCTGCCCCTCGGCGAAGACCTGGAACATGGCGGGGTCGGCGACCTGCTCGCGCAGACCGGCCATGCCGCCCACGGCGTGCAGCGCGAAGGGGAGGATCAGGAACGAGAGGACGATGGTCAGCAAACCCTGGATGAAATCGGTGACGATGGCGGCAGTCAGACCCCCGGCGACGCCGTAGGCGACGAAGATCACCGTCATCGCCATGATGACGATCTCGGGATCGAGCGCTCCCCCCGTGACGGCGGTGACCATCGCGCTCGAGCCGCGGAGGATGTTCCCGATGTTCACCGACATCTGGATCATGCCGAACAGCGCGAAGAGAACGCAGACGCTGCGGCCGAAGCGCGCCTGAAAGAAGTCGGCCGTCGTCACCGCCCGCATGCGTCGGAAGATCGGAGCGATCAGCCAGAAGAACGGCGTCACGAACAGCCAGAGCCACTGGTACCAGATCCCCGATGCCCCCGCCGAGTGGGTCTTCGCGGCCACGCCCACGGCCTGATCGGAGTGGGTCCCGGTGCCGAAGGTGAAGAACATCATCATCACCTTGCCGAACTTGCGGTCGCTGATGAAGAAGCTCGAGGCGCTCTTCACCCGCCGCATCGCCCAGGTCCCGATGACCACGATGGCCACGAGGTAGATGATGATGACCAGCCAGTCGGCCCAGTGCATTCCCAGCATCGCAGTCTCCCTCGGTCCTCTCTGACTCTGTCACCGCTTCAGGCGGTGCCCGCAGGCGTCGAGAAACGCCTCGATGTTCTCCGTCGGCGCGCCCGGTGGCATGCCCCCGCCGCACGACAGGATCAGGCGGCGTGTGTCGTCGAGGGGGTCGATCGCGTGTCGGACGGCGCGGCGCACCTCCTCGGGCGTGCCGTCGGCCATGACGTCGCGCGGGGGGATGTTGCCCAGCAGCGTGACCTCACCGCCCGTCCACTCCCTCATCTCCGCCAGGGAGTGCTCATGGCTGAAGTTGAACAGATTCACGCCCAGACCCGCAAGGTGCGGGGCGCAGATTCGCCCCGGGGCGTCGTTGTGAAAAAATCGCACTGTCACATCCAGGGCCTGAAACACCGCCCGCAGGTGCGGCTCGGCGAATCGGAGGAAGTCCTCCTCGCCGAGGAATCCCACGATGTCGTCGAGGATCAGGACTCCGTCGATCGTGGGGAATGTCTTCGCCTGGAGCTGGAGCCAGTCGACGGTGAAGTCGGTGATGATCTCGAGCAGGTGATGGATGGGCTCGGGGGTCATGCGCAGCGCCGTCAGGAATTCGGTGTTGCCGAGAAGGAACGAGGCGACGTTGAGCGGACCGCGCGACACGGCGAAGCGGATCGCATGCCCCTCCGCTTCGATGCGCGACTGGAGATGCGTGAGCCTTTTCAGCACGAACGGTGGCAGACCATCGCATCGCGGATCGGGTTTTGAGATCTCAGCGACGGCCTCGAT
>JAFGKF010000329.1 GCA_016928695.1 Candidatus Sumerlaeota bacterium
ATGGGAGCGCGGACAACGCCGGCGGTCCCCTCGTGTCCACGGGGGACTGTGTTCTCCGCGTCCGGGTGCAGAGCAGCGGACCGGGGGACTGGTCTCTGGTGCGCAGCAACTCGACCGTTGGTGGAGGGGGTGATCTCGAGACCTTGCCCGAGCTCTTTCCCGCCCGGGGCGCTGTGGCGGAGATCAATCCCGAGAATCCGACTTTCGGTCAGATCTTCCTCAGCCTGAGCAGTGGCGGATCGGGGGGCACCCATGGGGTGCTGCGCCTCTTCGCGGACCTCGCGCTGGTCGAGGGGGGGGCGCTGATTCTCGATGACCTCGACTGGGTTGAGGCCGGAGAGAGCGATGAGTCTCCGTGGGGGATGGCGGTGGCCCCCGATGGTGAGATCTGGGCATCGGGTCAGGGTGACGTGGAGATCGCACGGGGCCAGCCCGATGGCACCGGCGACACGGACGTGGGCGGAGTGGAGCCGAGCGTCCTGAGCCCCCGCGATGTGCTTCTGGTGGGCTCCGGCAGTGGCCGTGTGCTCCGGTGGATTCAGGGCAATCAGACGGAGGGAGCCGTTTTCCGCGCACCGATCGGGGATGCATCGACACTGTCGGGCGTCACGGTGATCAAGGAGATCGACGGCTCCTCGGGGCAGGGTTTTTTCGGGAGGGGTCTCGCCTCAGACGATGCCGGAAACATCTACCTCCTGGTGGGGGATCCGCAGCCTCTGGGATTCACGGACGTCTATCGCTTCGACGCCGCCACCCTCGCCGCGGGGCCCTGGCCGCTTGATGTGAGCCAGGCGAGCTGGAATGTGACGGTCGACGGGGGGGCGTCGCTGAGGGGGTCGGGGATCGCGATCGACCGCGGCGACCAGACCGACCCCGACGATGACATCGTCTACGCCCTCGTGCCGCTGAGCTCCTCTTTCGGGGAGGAGGCGGGGATCTACCGGGTGGGGATCAGCGGGACCGCCTCGCTGGTCACGACGGTGGGGAGCGCCGAGCGCGTGGTGGATCTCAGCGCGGAGGTGCTGAGCGATCAGCTCACCGATCTGGCCTGCGACTTTGGGGGGAATCTGATCCTCGAGGACCCCTTCAACGAGGTGGTCTGGGTTTTCTCGCCCCCCGGTCCGAGCGATCTGACTGTCCCGGGGCCCTCGTCGGAGATCCTGGCGGTCTCGGGCGAGCCTCCGGAGAAATCAGGGCTGCTTTTCCGCTGACACAGCCTGTTTTCCCGTCACAGCTGATCATCTGATCATCTGATGTGGTCTGAATCTTGATTCGGAACCATTTTTCAGTTGCGGATCTCCCCACCGGTGCGATGGTGTTCTGTTGGCATGGAGGAAGTGAAGTGTGCGGGTCGAATCTCCTCCATGCGCACGAGATCAATCTCACCCATGACGGTGAGATCACCCCGGTCGCCACAGGTCACCGGGGGGAGTGAAATGGAGGAAAATGATGAGTCTGAACAGGAACCTCTGTGTCATCGCCTGCCTGTTGGCGTTGGCCCTCGCCAGCTTGGCCTCCGCCCAGGTGTTGATCAATGAGGTTGATGCAGATCAGCTCGACACCGACAGCGCTGAATTCGTAGAGCTTTACAATGCTGGCGCCTCCGCGGTGGACCTCGCCTCGGGGGGTTATGTCCTCGTGCTTTACAATGGAAATGGGGCGGTGTCCTACGGCGCCTACGATCTGACGGGCACGATCGCCGCCGGCGATCTCTTCGTCATCGGCGCCGCCGCGGTGCCCAATGTCGATCTCACACCGGCCGGTTTTCCCTCCACCAATGCCATTCAGAATGGCGAGGATGCCGTGGCGCTCTACGCCGGGACGACCGCCTCGGCGTTCCCCGATGGGACGGCCGCCACCGCGGGGAGCCTTGTCGATGCCCTGGTCTACGAGACCGGCACGGACACCGACTCGGGACTGGACGCCACGCTGACGCCCGGTCAGCCGATCATCGACGAGCATCTCAATGGGGACGCCAACACGGTTGATGAGTCGATGCAGCGCATCCCCGATGGGGCGGGTGGCGCTCTGAACACCGGGAGCTACGACCTCTCCAACCCGACCCCCGGTCTCGCCAACGGCGGGGCCTCTCCGCCTCCCCCTCCGCCTCCCCCGGCCAGTTCGATCGACGCGGTCCTGCTGGTTCCCGGATCGACCATCGCCGATGCCAATGCGGTGGGTGATGACGCGGGCGACCGCTTCTCCTCGCCCGAGGAGCTGGCGGTTCTGTCCAACGGCAATGTCGCGTTCCTCGAGGACAACAGCAATGGTCCGAGCGGTGATCCCGCGATCGGTGTCGAGGAGATCATCGTGGCGGATCTGAGCACGAATCCCCCGACGCTGACTGTCCTGGCCGATGAGAACGACCTGCTGACGGCCATCTCGAATGCCGGGGGGACGCCACCGGCGAGTCTCACGCTCCGCGGGATCGATGAGGACGCCAACGGCGACCTGATCGTCTACAACAGCGGCGGGTCGGAGGTCTCTTATCTCTTCAACATCGATGGCGCGACGGGCGCGGTCGAGGTGATCACCGGCCTCGACGCGGCGACCCCCTCGATCGAGGGCATCAACGCCCTGGCCGTGATCGGAACGACCGCCTACATGGCGGGGACGGCCTTCTATGGCACGCCCAACGGCGATGTGATCCTCTCGATCGACACCACGCTGACCGGCGGGACCACCGCCGCGACGGCCCTGACGACTCAGGCCGAGATGGATGCCCTGGGGATCACCTACGGCGTCAATGACATGGCTGTGAACAGCGACGGCAATCTGGTCCTGTGCAACAGCTCCTTCAGCTCGGCCACCGACGAGCTGCTTCTGTACGACATCACAGGAGACGCCCTCTCGGTGTGGGTCGACCCCGCCGACATCATCGCGGATCTGAACGCCGCGGGTCTGGCCGGTGTCACCGACATGGGTTGGAATGCTCTGGCCATCGACACCGCCGGGGCCTCGGATGTGGTCTACATTCAGAACGACTTCGGTGATGGAGAGGCCGCCAATGGCATCGTCCGGCTGACAAACATCTCGGGCGGTGCCGCCGACGCGGAGCTCTTCTTCTCGGAGGCGGACCTCACGGGTGACAGCTCGATCGTCGACGAGGACTTCGTGGATGTGACGTCCCTCACCCCCAACGTCGCCTCCATGGTCGTGCTCGAGGCCAACGTGATCGCGCTGACCGACGACAATGTCGACGGTGTGATCAAGCTCTTCGAGCCGGAGATCACACCGGTCACCGCCTACGAGCTCTACCGCTGACCGGGCGGCCCGCTCACGGGTCTCCCCTGTGAAATGGCCCCGGGGCTTCCGCCCCGGGGCCTCTCTCTTTTCCGCCTGTCTCTCGGATCAGCCGAAGAAGGAGCGGAACGACTCGTAGTGCTCGAGGGAGACATTCTTGGTCTTGCGGGTCTCCTGGCTGGAGCCCAGCGCCTCGGTGATGTCGATCGGCCTGATCTCCGTGCCCTGGAGGCTGAGGAACTTGCCGGACTGGCCGCGGATGGCGCACTCGACCGCCGCGACGCCCAGCCGCATCCCGAAGATGCGGTCGAACATCGTGGGGGCCCCGCCGCGCTGGAGGTGGCCCAGGAGGACGTCGCGGGTCTCGACGCCGGTGTTGCGCTCGATCAGGTCGGCGAGCTTGCCGCCGACGCCGCCGAGCTTCACGTTGCCGAAGGCGTCGTACTCCAGCTTGTCGCCGGGATCGGTCATGGCGTCGATCTGGCTCTTGAGGGGACGGGCGCCCTCCGAGCAGGCGACGATCGTGTAGTGCTTGCCCGCGCGCTTGCGATCGCGGACGACGCGGTAGATGTCCTCGAGATCGAACGGCACCTCGGGGATGAGGACAACATGCGCGTGGGCGGCGACGCCCGCGGCCAGCGTGATCCAGCCCGCGTGGCGGCCCATGATCTCGACGACCAGGCAGCGCTCGTGGCTCTTCGCGGTCGAGTGGAGCTTGTCGATCGCGTCCATCGCGATGTTCGCCGCGGTGTCAAAGCCAAAGGTCTGATCCGTGCCGGGCAAATCGTTGTCGATCGTCTTCGGGATGCCGATGACGTGCACGCCCTCCCGGTGGAGCTCCTGCGCGACGCTCAGCGTGTCGTCGCCGCCGGTGGCGAGCAGGACGTCGATCCCATGCTTTTTCAGCGTCTGCTTGGCCAGCTCGTAGCCCCCCGGGATCTTCTTCAGGTTGGTGCGGGAGGAGAAGAGAATCGTCCCGCCCTGGTCGTGGATCTCCTCGACGTCGGCGTGCGTCAGGCGAAGGGTCTGGCCCGTCGGCACCTTGACCGACTTGTCCTTGAAGTCGGGGGGCAGGAGTCCCGCCCAGCCGCGGAGGAATCCGATCACCTCGTGGCCGTCCTGCTCGGCGCGGGTCACCACGCCCCGGATCACGGCGTTGAGGCCGGGGCAGTCGCCGCCGCCGGTCATCAGGCCGAGGCGGAGTTTGCGCTTGGCGGCGGGCTTTGTCTTCGCCGCGGGCTTTTTCTTCGCCGGCTTTGGGGCTGCGGTCTTTTTCACGGTTTTCTTGGCCATGGGGTCTGTTCCTTGTCGCATCGTTGGGGCGGCCTGCGGGGCCGCCAAGATCTCGGGGGCGTCAGAGGGCGTCGATCACCTCGTTGCCCCAGGGGGTCCAGCCCTTTCTCTCTTCGCGGGCGAAGAGCTCGAGGCGGGGCGGTGGACTGCACGCCTCGATGATGCCGTGCATCTCCTCGGGCTTGCGCGAGTGCTCGCGCTTGCGCGTGGCCAGCAGGTTGACCTGCCGCCGGCCCGGCTGGCCGGTGCGCAGGCTGCCCCGCACGCCGAAGAGGCAGAGCTCGGTCACGTTGCGGAAGTAGAAGCCCACGCCGCGACCGTCGGGGCCGCCGTCTCTGCGCACCTTGTACCAGACGAGGTTCGTCTTGTACGTGAAGCCCCAGCGCTCCATCACCTCCAGGCCCTCGCGCAGCAGGGCGTTGGGCACCCAGAGGTAGAGGTGCGCCGCCTCCAGGGCGAGGCGCTCGACGGGCAGCGCCTTGATCTGCGTGAGGCTCATGGTCGGGTAGCGCCGCAGGCGCCGGTGCTCGGGGGCCATCTTCCCCGTGCGGTTGGAGAATCGCCACGGGGGATCGGCCAGGATGGTGCCGAACTGGTTCGCCCTCAGCCTCAGGAGGTCGGTCGCCGCGAACTCGGCGAACCAGGCCTCGGCGTGGGGATCGGGGCCGGAGGCGCGGTCCCCGCTCGCCATCGCCTGGGATGAGGGGGTGGTCTGCCGACGGCTCTGGGGGGATTGAGTCATCCCTCTCTCCTGCCGTCCCGGGCGCGATCAGTCCCTGAACCGCACGAGGGGCACGAACTGCTCGGCCTTGAGGCTCGCGCCGCCGACGAGGGCGCCGTCGATGTCGGGCTGCGCCATCAGGCTCTTGACGTTGTCCGGCTTGACGGAGCCGCCGTACTGGATGCGGATCGCCTGGGCGGTGTCGGCGTCGAAGAGCTCGGTGAGGAGGCCGCGGATCATCGCGTGGACCTCCTGCGCCTGCTCGGGCGTGGCCGTCTTGCCCGTGCCGATGGCCCAGACAGGCTCATAGGCCAGGACGGCCTTTTTCAGCTCCTCGGCGGACCAGCCCTCGAGGCAGCCGCGGATCTGGCGGCCGACGACCTCGAGCGTCTTGCCCGCCTCGCGCTCCTCGAGCGTCTCGCCCACGCAGATGATCGGCGTGAGATCCCAGCGCAGCGCGGCCTTCGCGCGCTGATTGACGCGCGCATCGGTCTCGCCGAAATATTGCCTCCGTTCGGAGTGGCCGACGATCGCGTAGGTGCATCCGAGCTCCCGGAGCATCTCGCCCGAGATCTCGCCGGTGAAGGCCCCGGAGTCCTCCCAGTGGACGTTCTGGGCGCCGTGCCGGATGGCCGAGCCCGCGAGCAGCGGGGCGATCGAGGGGATCACCGTGGCGACGGGGCAGACGCCGATCTCGACGTCCCTGACGCCGTCGAGCTTCGCACGGAGGGCATTGACGAGGTCCGCGGCGGCGGACCTCGTCAGGTTCATCTTCCAGTTGCCGACGATGACGGGTGTGCGGGCCATGGCGCGCTCAGAGCTTGCTCGCGACGAGCGCGATCAGGTCGGCCGTGCGCACGGAGTAGCCGTACTCGTTGTCGTACCAGGCCAGCGTCTTGAGCAGGCGGTCTCCCGAGACGTAGGTCATCGGCAGGTCGACGATCGAGCTGAACGTGCACCCGGTGTAGTCGACGGAGACGAGCGGCTCCTCGGTGGCGAGCAGGATGCCCTTGAAGGGCCCCTTGTCGCTCGCGGCCTTGAACGCCTCGACGACGGCCTCCTTGGTCACCGGCTTCGCGGTGCGGACAACGAGATCGGTGACGGAGACGTCGGGCGTGGGGACGCGCATGGCATAGCCGTCGAGCTTGCCCTTGAGCTCGGGCAGGACCAGGCCGATCGCCTTCGCCGCGCCCGTGGTGGTCGGGATCATGCTCATCGCGGCGGCGCGCGCCCGGCGCAGGTCGCTGTGGGGCAGGTCGAGGATACGCTGGTCGTTGGTGTAGGAGTGGATCGTCGTCATCAGGCCGTTCTCGATGCCGAAGTTGTCGAGGATCACCTTGGCCATCGGGGCGAGGCAGTTCGTCGTGCACGAGGCGTTCGACATGATGTGGTGCTTCGCCGGATCGTAGTCGCCGTCGTTGACACCGAGCACGAAGGTCGCATCGGGATTCGTCGCGGGGGCGGAGATGATCACCTTCTTCGCGCCGGCCTTGAGGTGCTTGTCCGCGCCCTTCGGGCCGGTGTCCGCGCGGAAGATGCCGGTGGACTCGAGGACGATCTCGACGCCACGCTCACCCCAGCCCAGCTGCTCGGGGTCGCGCTCGGCGGAGATCAGGATCTCGTCGCCATCAACGATCAGCTTGTCGCCCTTGACCTCGACCTTGCCAGGGAAGCGGCCGTGGATCGAGTCGTACTTGAGCAGGTGGGCGAGTGTCTTGGCGTCGGTGATGTCGTTGATCTGAACGACGTCGATGCCCTTGCCCGCGTCCGTGGTTTTCAGCGCCTTGAGGACTTGGCGACCGATGCGCCCGAATCCGTTGATGCCGATCTTGACAGTCATTTCATGCCTCCTGTGTGGCTCGGGAGCCCAAACTCCGCGAAATGGGGAAAGTCTCTTCTCAAAGCGGTCTCACCGTCCCGCTTCTTTCTCTTTTGCTAGAGAAGTCCAGCGCCTCACTCGACTCTCATCGCCTTTAAAGAAAAGGCAGCTTGAGATCTTCGGTCCTTCTGTCAACGCTTTTCGAGCTGTCTGTCAACGCCGAGTAGAAATGTCCGCTTTCTCGCCGCATAGAAATGTCCGCTCTGGGCGGCGGGGGGCTGCGGCCTCAGGCGCGGTG
>JAFGKF010000330.1 GCA_016928695.1 Candidatus Sumerlaeota bacterium
AGATTCCGCTCCAGGTTCGAGGCGTCGACCAGCACCACGAGCAGGTCGGGCGGCGGTGTGCCCCTGACCTGACCACGGATCACGTCGAGCGCGATCTTCTCCTCGGGCGAGCGGGCGGTCAGACTGTACGATCCGGGGAGGTCGATGATCTCGACCTCGCGCCCGGACGGCGTGCGCATCCGGCCCGCGACCCGCTCGACCGTCACACCGGGGTAGTTTCCCACCCTCTCGCGCATCTGCGTCAGGCGATTGAAGAGCGTGGTCTTGCCCGCGTTGGGATTGCCCGCCAGGGCGACGGTCAGCGTGGCCGCCGTGCTCGGAGCGCGTCTCTGGTCTCTGTCATGGCACTCCATGATCGATCCCCGACACCTCTCGCCGGAGGTGCCTCAGTGTCCGCTCTGTCACTCCGCTCGGTGTTTTCCCCCATGGGGAGATGAGATCTCAGGCCGCCCGCTCCTGGTCACAGGTGCAGGGGGCCTCTCCGGTCTCCGGGACGACGAAGATCGCGCAGGCCAGCGCGCGGCTCAGCGCGACGCGTCCACCCCAGAGGCCGATGATGACCGGGTCGCCGCTGCTCATCAGGGTCAGGTGTGTCCCGGGGACGATGCCCATCTCGAGCACCCGGCGCAGCGTCTCGGCGTCCATGCTCGCCGGGCAGTCGAAGCAGTCGCACAGCTCGATCTCCTGGGCGCCCGCAAAGCCCACGACGCGCAGCGTCTCGCCGGGGCGCGCCTTCGCCAGCGGATGCACCTCCCCCTGGAGAACAGCCCTTCGCTGATCTCTCCAGCGCCGAATGCGGCGCAGAGGCCGCATCTCACTCACACGGGCTCCGAATCCAGCGATCAGCTCGGTCATCTCTCGATCTTCCTCTTGTCGAAGCACTGAAATGCGCACTCGTCTTCACACAGCTCACACGCCTCGGGACCGGGGCACTCGAAGTTGAACCTCCGAAGCGCCTCGATGAGCCCGAGCGACTCACCGATCGGGGACTTCATGAACGAGATGAAGATGCGCATGCACTGACGGGTCTCATCGCTCAGCAGATGCTCGATCTTGCAGGCGTCGATCTCCGCGATCTCGCGCGGCACGCCCAGCAGCTGGTGCAGCATCGTCACCAGCATCTGCTTGTTGACCTCGATCTTGTGCGCGAGGGCCGCCCCCTCCTCGGAGAGCTGGAGGAAGCGATTCCTGTCCTCGATCACCAGATCGCGCTGCTTGAGCGCCTTGAGACTCACCGATGCACTGCCGGTCGTGACCTCGAGAAACCGCGCCACGTCCGACACGCGCGCATAGCCCTGCTGGCGGAGCAGGGTCTCCACAGCCATCAGATAATGAGCCCCACTGTGGGTGACCTCATTCTCTTCAAACTGTTTCCAAACGTCCATCGGTCGCCTGTCCTGGGCAAGTCAAGGTTGATCTGGGCACCCTGTGTTAGCTATGTCAACCGTTTTATCGGCAAAACAGACTTCCGTCTCAAAGAAAAAGATCAGAGGGGTAAGACCTTTTCTCGGAGGGGCTGAGCCGGAGGGGTGAAATTCTGCCGGAAAAAGTGGAATTTCTCAATCACGAGACCGCAGAGGGGGTGGAATCTGCTCTGCCGTCAGCGTCGGGTGGAGCTCCTCGGCTCGATCCAGCGCTTCCCGCGCACCCTCGGCATCCTCCCGGGTCCAGGCCAGGGCGAGCCAAACCTCCCAGTCGCGACTGCCCTGGGCCGCGAGACGCTCGGCGATCTCTCGGGCTTCAGACAGGCGTCCAGCGTTGAAAAGAAGGGACATGAGCGCCCTGGCGGAGGACGTGTGCCCGGGATCGAGGGAGAGGGCATGGCGCAGCGCCTCCTCGGCCGCGGGCAGATCACCGCTGATCTTGAGCGCCTCGCCGCGCAGATACCAGGCCACGGGGTAATCGGGGGCAAGGCCGAGGACAACACCGAGCCTCTCGAGCGCCTGGGTGGTCTTCCCCTGTCCAATCCAGATCCGGGCGAGGTTCACATGGGATTCCAGATGCCCCGGATTCTGCGCCAGCGCCTCCTCAAAGGAGGACTCGGCGAGATCCCAATCCCCTCTCTCGGCGGCGAGATTTCCCAGCTGCCACCAGTCGCGCCAAGACCCCGGCGGCTCCTGCCCCGACCAGTCGAAGTGGAGCACGAAGACGAGACCGATAAACCACCCGATGGCCACGGTGAAACCCGACCAGCTCTTCTCCCGTGCCATGCTCAGGAGCGCTGACACGCCCAGACCCGATCCCAGACACAGGCAGGGCAGTGCGAGAAGCCGATACCGCGAGTTGACAGGAAAGGGCACACCCGCCGCGAAGATCGCGATGAGGGTGATCAGCACCAGCGCCACGCCTCGCCCTCGATCCGGCCGGTGGAAATGGAGGGCGAGAAGAAGTCCCACGACACCGAGTGGTGCCAGCCAGAGCCAGCTCACCAGGCGCATCATCCAACCCAGCACGGGGATCTGCTGCCCCACGAACGGAAGGCTCCGGTTGTTTTTGATCTCAGGCCCCTGCCAGAAGAGAACGGCGCGCTTGCCGAGTGCGAGCAGCGCCTTTCCCGGCGTCTCCTGCCAGAATCGCAGGGCCTCGCCTCGCCAGAAGCGATCGGCCTCGACGCGGCTGACCTCATCGCGGCCCAGGCGCGCCGCCGCCTCCCGCAGGGCGTAGCGCTCGATGTAGTCCTCCCCCATTCTCGGCACGCCGTGGATCTGGGGAACGCGGGTCGAGTGGCCATCGGCCGAGGGATTGTTGGCCAACCAGAGATTGGGGCCGCCATAGGTCGCGATGGGCGTCTGCCAACCATTGCCCCAGGCCACGATTGCGATCAGCGCGGCGATGGGCACTGCGATGAGTGAGGTGCGAATGGCCGAGGCAAAGAGTCCTCTCCACTTTGGACCATCCGGCCACAGGCACCAGATCATGATCACCAGCGCCGGCAGCGCACATGTGGGGCGCATGATGATCGCGGCTCCGAGAAGAAGCCCCGTGAGAAGAACGCGCCATGGGGCGATCGGTCCCTGACCAGTGACGAGAAGCCCGATGGCCCCGAGCAGGAGCGTCATCGACAGCGAGGCGTCAAGCAGCGACTGCTCGAAAAAGATCAGGGCACCGGCACCGGCAAAGGCGATGCCGGCAAACAGACCGGCGAACACTCCCCCCAGGGTCCATCCGATGCGCCATACGATCCACGCCCCGATGATCCCTGCGATGTGCTGGAGCACGATCACCGACGTGATCGCAGCCCCCTCATCCGGTGCGACGCGCAGAGTCTGCCCGACGATCCATGGATAGAGCGGTGCCTTGAACAGGGGACGCTCGGGTCCCTCGCCAGAGGCCCACATCTGGGCGGTCGCGAGATTGGTCTGCTCATCGAGCACGGGGTTGGCGAAATAGACCGAGTCCGCCGCCTGGGTGAGCACGAGAGCCCGTGTGGCCACAGCGACGAGGATCACAGTGAGCCCTCCGAGACGCTGCCACGCCTGAGAGGCAGAGGTGGGAGAGGACGGGGCGGTTTCAGTCACAGGGTGATCCTAGGGGGTGCGAGACCTGCCCGCAAAAAAAAAGAGGCGGCTGCGATTGGCCGCAGCCGCCCCGTTCTCCCCGGAGGTGCCGAACCACCGGGAGACGTCTTCATTCAGTGCGATCAGTTGAACGCCGAGTTCTCATCCGGGATGACGTGATGGACGAACGGATCGCTGCTCGAGCCGATCGTGCAGCTCGGGTCCGCACCGACCGTGAACGTGTCGACGGCCGAGCCCACGTAGTCGCCACCGGAGGGGCAGAGAGGCGTGCGCTTGAGGTACATGTCGGATCCCACGATCCCGGCCATGCCCACGCTCGCGCCGTTGCTCTCACGGAAATCCAGCGCCCACTGCTCGACGGCGCCGTCGATCTTCATCAGGTTCTCCTGGCACGCACGGCCACGGGAGTTCTCACGGGCCCGCAGGAACGCGGGGACCGCGATGCTGACGATGATACCAATGATCGCCACGACGATCATGATCTCAACGAGGGTGAAACCCTTCACCCGGTTGATTCGGAAAGCCTTCATTTCGACACCTCCATTTTTGCTGTGTCTTTGAGGATGCTTGCCCTCGATCCTTCGCTCAGAGTTTGGCAACGTGAGTGCCAATCACTGTGAGTCTTATCGGCGTGCAGGTGTCCGACTTGAACTTTTTCGAATGACTGGGATCACTGGATTTGAACGTGACCCACCCCATCGGAGGGACCAACTGTTCACAGAACCTGACACATGACCCCTGAACCCGGGTAACCCCTTACCCAGACTCTGGGAAGAGAGTTACTCAAACAGGCCGTACTTCATCATTTTGTTGAAAAGAGATTTGCGGCTGATGCCCAAAAGCTCAGCTGCGCGCTGCCTTTTGCCCCCCACTTCAGCCAATGCGGCTCGGATGACGGCGGCCTCGACGACCTCGGTGACCGCCTCGAGCTTCTGGTTCAGAGGGGCGGAGAAGTCGCTGATGAGATGGGGATCGATCAGGTCCATGCCCGCACCCTGGCCGACCCCGGGGCTCTGGGGGAGATTCTCGATGTCGAGCGTCGGCCCCGTCGCCAGCAGCACCGCCCGCTGTATCACATTTTCCAGCTCACGCACGTTGCCCGGCCACGGGTAGCTCTTGCACCAGGCCAGCGCGCGCGGAGAGATCTCAACCACCTGCTTGCGATGCTTCTGGCTGTAGAACTCGAGGAAGTGCTCGACGAGAAGCGGGATATCCTCCGGCCGTTTCCTCAGCGGTGGAAGGGTCACCGGGACCACGTTGAGCCGGAAGAAGAGATCCTCGCGGAATCGCCCATCGCGCACCGCCGCCTCGAGGTCGCGATTGGAGGCGGCGAGCAGACGCACATCCACGCCGATGGTCTTCGTCCCTCCGACGCGCTCGATCTCCCGCTCCTGAAGGACACGCAGGAGCTTGGACTGAAGGCTCAGAGGCATCTCACCGATCTCGTCGAGAAAGATCGTCCCCCCGTCGGCCAGCTCGAACTTCCCCATGCGCTGCGCCACTGCCCCGGTGAAGGCGCCCTTCTCATGGCCGAAGAGCTCGCTCTCGAGCAGCGCCTCGGGGATCGCCGCGCAGTTGACCTTGACCAGTGGCTCGTCGCGACGCTCGCTCGTGCGGTGGATCGCCTGGGCGATCAGCTCCTTGCCGGTCCCGCTCTCGCCGAGGATGAGCACCGTGGCGTCGGTGGGGCCGACCTGCTCGACGAGTCGAATCACATCCGACATCGCGGGCCCCGTTCCCACCAGGCGATCGAATGGGCGATGCGAGGCGAGCTCCTCACGCAGCACGGAGAGCTGGCGCATCAGCCGTGAGCGCTCGAGGGCACGGCGGATCACGACGCGGAGCTCATCGATCTCAAACGGCTTGTGAAAGTAGTCGTAGGCCCCCGCCCTCATCGCCTCGAGGGCGACCACCTCTGAGCCGTGGGCCGTGATCATCACCACCACGAGATGAGGGCGCAGGCGCTTGATCTGCCGGAGCGCCTCGATCCCATCCATCCGCGGCATGCGGATGTCCATGATGACAAGATGGAACTCGCTCTGCCGGACCATGTCGACAGCGGTGTCGCCATCGTCGGCCTCAGAGACATGATACCCCTCGCGCTCCATCACCTCGCGCAGGACAAAGCGCATCGACGCCTCGTTGTCGACCACGAGGATCCGGGCCTGTCGGCCGTTGGCGGCGGCGCTCATGAGGAGTTCTCCTGCAGAAGATGTGAGGACAGGTCCGCCCGGAACGACTCCGGGATCTCGTAACCCATGCGCTCCGCGATGAGCATCTCATCCCAGGCGCGGCCGTGGTCGGGCGAGGTCGAGTTGGCGAGGCAGAGGGCCAGACGCCAGTGGGCCACGGGATCGCCGGGGACGCGCAGGACACTCCACTCGAATGCGCGCCGCGCCTCATCCCAGCGCTGCAGCTGAACCATGGCGATGCCCCAGTTGTTGACCAGATCCGTGTCTCCGGGGGCGAGATCGATGCCCCTCTCCAGAAGCGCCGCGGCCTCGGCTGGCCGCCCCTGCTGGAGGCGAATGCATCCGAGGTTGTTCAGGGCGGTCGTGGAGTTGGGCTCGACATCGAGCGTGGCCTCCCACAGGCGCCCGGCATCACCCCAGACCAGGTTGCGGTTGACCGTCACCGCCAGGAGAGCGATGCCGACGAAACTCATGGCCCAGATCATCTGGCGCGCCGGGATCAGCGGCACGGGGTCCTCCACCGTCGCCCGCTCCACACACCAGGCCATGATCACGGCAATCCCCATCAGGGGGAGGTAGAAGTAGCGATCGGCCACGGGGTTGGCCAAGGGGATGAGATTGGAGACCGGCAGAAGACTCAGGAGCCACCACCCCATTCCCAAGCCCAGAGGCGCACGAGAACCCCGGCAGCGCCAGATCGCCCACAGCCAGAGCAAAATGCCACACCATCCCAGCCACAGGCGGATCGACGACAAGAGCGCGAGGGCCTCCCACTCCCGGTCGGCCGAGAGCCCCTGGGGCCAGAGGGTCAGCCACAGCCCGTGAAAGAATATGCGGGGGAAATTCCAAACCGCCGCGGCTGCGGAGTCCCCCCAGGGCGGAACGGTGACCGACTGCTCGGGGACCATGAGGCGGAAGCGGAGGAACCAATACAGAAGCATGACTCCGAACTGGACCATCGCCAGTGCGAGCATGCGCCCCGCCCCGCATCTCACGTCACGCCGCCCCCCCAGCACCCACCACAGCGCGATGATCAGCGGCGCCACGAGTCCCGTCTCCTTCGCCAGGCAGGCGAGAAGCGAGGCGAGCCCCGAGCCCAGCACCATGGGGATCCCGAGGCCCTCGCCGCGCAGGGCGCGGACGGCGAGCGCCACCGCTGCGGCGACAAACAGCGCGGCGATCAGATCCTCGCGGAACGAGACCGCATTGACAGGCTCGGAGACCAGGGGATGAACCGCGAAGAGACAGGCACCCACGGCGGCTCCCACCACGCCGCCGACCAGTGAGCGCAGCAGGGCATAGAGCGCGATGCAGGCGGCGGCGTGCCAGAGAACATTCATCAGATGATATCCCCAGGGGGCCGTGCCGAAGAGCGAGTGGTCCAGGAAGTGCGACAGGGTGACCAGGGGCCGCCAGCTCATCTCAATCGTCTCTCGGAAGTACGCCTGGGTGAACAGACCACCGATGTGGGACCAGGAGGTGATCAGAGAGCACTCGGCCACGGTGAGATCATCGTCGTACACGAAGCCGTGGAAGACCGAGTTGCCATAGGCGACCACTGCCACACAGGCCACGATCAGCGGGGCGATGCGTGTTCCCCGCATCACCAGTCCTCCCCCCGTGGAAGAGTGATGCGGAAGACCACAGGGTCGTCGCCCGCGGTCAGTGTGATGTCGCCTCGGTGGCGCTGAAGGATCTGTCGCCCCACCGCGAGCCCCAGCCCAGGCCCGACCGCCTTCGTGGTGAAGAAGGGCATGAAGATGCGCTCGCGGTTCTCCGGGGCGATGACCGACCCGGTGTTCTCCACCTCGATGACGACGGTGCGGGTCTCAGCCATGTCGGAGGAGCGGATGGTGACCTCTCCGCGATCCCTCGAGTTCTCGAGGGCATTGAAGATCACATGAAACAGCGCCTGGAGGAGCCGCTCGGGACGCCCGGAGAGGGGATGGATCGCGCCGAGGTCCAGGCAGACCATGGGCAGTGGACCACCGACCCGCTGTCTGAGGCGAAGCCGCGCCAGCTCGAGCGCCTGCTCGATCAGTGGGCTGAGGAGGCAGCGCTCCGGTTTTCCCACATCCACGAGCGTGAAGGCCTGGAGCTCGGCCACGATCTGATCGAGGCGGTTGACCTCGGTCTCCACCACCTTCGCATACCGCCTGAGCCGTCCGCCCTCCCCCCCATCCTCCCCCAGGAGCTGAGCCATGACCTTGATCGAGGTGAGCGGATTTCGGATCTCATGGGCGACTCCCGCTGCGAAGGTCGAGAGAGCCTCCAGCTGCTCCGACTCGCGGATCTGCTCATGGAAGGCCTCCGCCATGGCGACGTCGCGCAGATTGATCACAGCGCCGACCAGGGAGCCCTCCGTATCCCGCTGAACCGATCCGGAGAGAACCAGGGGCAGGTGCTGGCCATCCTGCCTCCGAAGCTCGGTGTCCACCCGTTCAAGGGGCTCGCCGGTTCGGAGCATCCAGGCGATCTCCCTCGCGATCGCCTCCCCTCGCCCCCCATGCATGAGAAGGGAGATGATCTCACCGCCCTGTGCCTCGCTCTCATCCAGGCCGAGCATCTGCTCGGCGGCCGAGTTCATCGCGGTCACCCGCCCCTCGGGGTCGGTGGTGATGAGAGCCCCTGCGAACTGCTCCATGATTCCACGTGAGCGGGTCATGCTGCGCGCCTGCAGAGCGCCGAGCATGGTGTTGAGCCTCTCGCTGAGCAGACCGATCTCATGGGGCTCGGTCACGGGCAGTGGCAGGAAGGAGTCGCTGCGCGAGAGAGCGGAGAGCTGATCCACAATCTGAGCGATGGGCCTCAGGACGGACCGGGCCAGGAGCATCCCCGTGATCACGGCCAGGCCGACGAAGAGCAGGAGGCCCGACACCAGGATGGTGAGCGAGATGTCGAATGTCGCGGCCGGGAGGTGGCTCTCCAGGCTCAGGAGAATCTGGTGTCCCAGGACGCCGGTGGCGAGCACCCAGACGGCCGCGGCGACAGGGATCGCGACCATCAGGCGCAGCCGGGCGCGGCGATAGCGCCCCTGCGTGGACTCATTTCCATTCACCACGTGGGGGATGGCGTGGAGCCGCTCTTGACTCCCGGTCTCAAGAATGGGCGGGCTGTGGGCGATAGAGGGCACAGTCAGTCATCCACCACCGCGGGGGCAGGTCACACCCAACGTATCGGCAGTGGGCTGGATTACCTTATGCCAGAGAGTGCATCATCCGCCTGGACAGGCTGGGGGCTCCGAACCCTCGCACTCACAGCGATCGTGGTGCTCGCCATGGGGGTGACGCTGGGGGGAGAGTTCGTCTACGACGACGACATCCTCATCCGCGACAATCCCACCGTCAAAGATGCCTCGGTGTTCGCCACATCGGTCTTCGACTCGTTCTTCGTCAACACGGTCAACGAGGGAAATCTGATGTTTTTCCGCCCCCTCGTCATGACCACCTATTTTCTGACCTTCCAGGCCGTCGGATTGACGGCGTGGCCATTTCACCTGACCAATCTCCTGATCCATCTCGTCAATGGGATGATGATCTGGGGCATGGCGAGGCTCTGGTTTTCACTGGGAAGAGGTCCCGCCCTGGTGGCCGCTGCGGTCTTCCTCGTTCACCCGATACAGACCGAGACGGTGGCCTGGATCTCGGGCCGGACCGATCTGCTGTGCACAGCGGGTGTTCTCGGCGCACTTCTGCTCGCATGGCGATGGATTCATCGCCCCACCACCGGCGCGCTGCTGGCGCTGGGCGCAGTCCTCTCGATCGGACTCCTCTCGAAAGAGCTCGCCATCGTGACACCAGCGCTCTTCGCCGTGCTGGTGTGGACGCGGTGGCGGCTTCTCCGCCGCTGGCCGGGAGCCGGGAGGCGCTGTGCCATCGTCTTTGGATTGCTCACACTCCTCGGCCTCGCGTTCCTTGCGATCCGATCGCTGGCGCTCGCCCGCTGGGAGACCGAGGTGACTTGGCCCACCGGTGATCCCTGGACCACACGGCTCTCCATGCCCTCGATCCTGCTCCTCTATCTGAGGCTTCTGGTCTGGCCCCACCCCTACGTCCTGGACTACACGAGGACGAACTTTCCCCCCGTGGAATCCTTTGCCGACCCCCGTCTCTGGGCTGCCCTGTCAGTGATCGTCGCGCTGACTCTCCTCGGTCTGTGGCTGATCTGGCGAAGGCGTCCAGCCGGCGCCGCGTTGGCATGGTTTGCCATCACCATCGCCCCTGTGAGCCAGATCCGCCCATTGGTCGTGATGGCCGCGGAGCACTATCTCTACCTGCCAGCCCTGTGCATCGCTGTGCTTGTCGGTCTTGGGTGGCAATCCGTGAGACCGCATGTGAGGGGCCGCTGGGCTCTGAGCGGAGGTCTCGCCGCCCTGCTGATCCTCTGCGCGGTGAGCACGTCCCGGTGCCTGATCTGGCATGACAATGTCACTCTGTTCGAGCACACCTGGCGGCAGGATCCTGAAAATCATCACAAGGCAAACAACTATGCCCACATCCTCGTGGGCCTCGATCGCCCCGCGGAAGCCCTCGAGGTGATCCGGTGGACCGATCGCCCAGAGACCTCCATCGGCCTCGAGACCGAGGTGGTCGCTCTCATCAACATGGGACGCACCGAGGAGGGCCTCGCCCTTCTTCACCGACTGATCGAGCGATTCCCCGACCACGCCGAGGCCCACGCGATCCTGGCCGGATGGCACCTGCACCGCGGTGACCTCGACGCCGCAGAGCGGTCGGCGAATGAGGCCCGCCGGTTCCGCCCCCACAACAGAAGAGCCCTGGTGACCCTGGCCAGTGTGTGGCGCGAGCGGGGAGAGACCGACCGGGCGTGGGAGCTCCTCGAGGGAGCCGGGGTGTGGATCAGCCCCTCGGAGGAGAGTCTCGCTCTCCAGGCGGCGCTCGCTGTCGAGCGCGGAGACTGGCCGCGGGCCGGCGAGTTGCTCGAGTCTCTGCTCGAGTTCGACCCCGACAATGTGAACGCGCTCGTCGACCTGGGGATCGCCCGACACAGCCTCGGGGATCAGGACGCGGCGATTCGCCTGTGGCAACGCGCTCTCGAGATCGATCCCGAATGCGAACCTGCGCGCCTCAACCTGGAGGCGCTGTCTCCCAAGTGAGGGGGGGGCGGCTCAGACCTTGAGACCGGGATCCTCGCGGAGAACAGAGCGGGGGGTCAGCCCCTGCGGGAGAAGGGCGTGATAGATGTCGGCGAGCTCGCGCCGCAGGGCGCGCGCGTCCTGATGCCGGTCGTCGGGCTCCTTCGCCAGGCACTTCATGATCACGCGGTCCACCTCGGGGGGAATCGCCGGGCAGATCTCCCTGGGGCGAGTGGGAACGATGTTGACCTGCTGATAGGCGATGTCCCCTGAGATGAAAGGCGGCGTGCCGACGAGCACCTCGTAGAGAATCACGCCGGCGGAGTAGAGGTCGCTGCGCCCATCGACCCGGTGACCCTGAACCTGCTCCGGGCTCATGTAGCGCGGGGTGCCGATCAGGGCGCCGGTGGGTGTGAAGGTCGCCTCCTCGACGTGGACGATGCCGAAATCCGTGATCTTGATGATCCCCCCCGAGCTGAGCATCAGGTTGTCGGGCTTGATGTCGCGGTGAATGATGCCCTGGCGATGCGTCGCATTGAGCGCATCGCAGAGCTGGACCATGTGGTTGAGCGCGTCGAGGACATCGTCGATGGAGAGATCGAAGGTCGACGAGAACTTCGACTCGATGATCTCACGCATGCTGGGGCCATCGACATACTCCATCGAGATGTAGCTCGGCCCCCCATCTCCGACCACACTGTAGTCGAAGATGTTCACGATGTTCGGGTGATGGAGACTGGCGGCGATCCGCGCCTCGCGGAAGAACCGCTCCACCGCCTTCGCACTGGAGGAGAGAGAGTCGCGCAGCACCTTGAGAGCCACATGGGTCCCCAGCTGGTTGTCGAACACCTTGTAGACGATCCCCATGCCCCCCGAGCCGATCTTCGCGATGAAGCGGTACCGGGTGGAGGCGTGCTCGCCGATGATCTCACGGATCCGATCGTCACCCTGAATCGGGCTGTCCCCCGCGCTGTTCACCCGCTGTGTCAGATAGACAATGCGATCCTCGATGCCCGGGGAGGCGGGGTCGTGGGTGTGGATGATCCGGGCCGCCTCGAGGGCCTCGCGGTGGAGTCCCCCCTGCTCGAGGTGGTGGCTCATCGCGGTCAGAGCCTCGAGCATCTCCTCGTCCAGAGGGACGGCGTGGAAGAGATCCAGCGCCAGGGCGAACTGGCCGGTGTGGTAGTAGCAGAGTGCCAGCCGCTGCTGCGCCTGCATCTCCACCTCGGGGGTCATCGCCGCGAAGCGGAGCTCCTCGATCGCCCGATCGTAGTCCTGACTGCGCATGTGGAGAAGACCCGACTCCAGCCTCAGCTGAGGCGCCTCCGGGGAGCGCTCGATCAGCTTGTCGAGGATCTGCCGCATGGTCGCCCGCACCCGGGGACCATAGGTGATGTGATCCTGAAGTCGTCGGCAATGGCTGAGGGCACGGTAGAGATCTCCGCGTCGGACGCAGTGCTCGGCCAACCGCTGACGGTAGGGCTCAGGGTGAGTCTCCCCCTCGAGGAGGCTCTCGATGATCTCGATGATCGACTCCTCGTCCTGGATGCCGAGGCTCAGGGCGCGGAAGAACTGGCCAAGGGCACTCGAGGCCCTTCTCTGACGGAGATGCCACTGGGCCATCGCCAGGGCCGTCTCCGCCTCGATCTGCTTGTCACGCGGCGCCGAGACGGATTGCACCAGCTCATCATGCTCGTTGATGTGGCGGAGCACATAGACGGCCCCATCGACGTCGCCCTCGCGCTCGAGCATCGTGGCGATCTCGTTCAGGAGAACCTTGGTGGTTTTGTCGAGGGGGATGTGCGCCAGGTAGTCGAAGGCGCGCCGGATATCGTCGTGCGCGATCAGAGTGCGCGCGAGCGCGATGCAGAGCTCGGGATCCCGCAGCTCACCGGGCTGGAGCTCCTCCAGAAGAGTCAGCGCCTCGGTTGCAATGCCTGCCCACACCGCGAGGCGTGCCCGCTCGATCAGGACCACCTGACGCACATGACTGGGGGCATCCTCGGCCTGCGGGCGATTGTCCAGCCCCTCACGCAGGAGAAGGGCGTCACGCACCGGGCGCTCACGGCGGCTCAGGATCAGCCGCAGGGAGCGCTCATAGTTCTCCCAGTCCTGGGCGATCTCACACCGATCCAGCCACCAGAGGGAGATGTCCACCCCGGGCAGGGTCCCCGGCTGCTCCCAGACACCCACCACAAGGGTGACCAGATCCATCCAGTCGCGCCACCCCAGGCGCAGCGAGGCGTCCAGATGGATCATGGCCGCCCGCTCCTTGCCCAACAGCAGGGCCAAACTCCCCGCGGTCAGATGCAGATCCGCGGAGGAGGGAAATCGCTGACAGAGCTCCTCAGCGGCCTGGTGGTGCGGGGGAAGCGTCTCACGGGCCCGGGCCAAGTTCAGGCGCCCCTCACCGATCAGACGAAGCAACTCAGCCTGGCGCTGCGCCACCTCGAGAGCCCGCTTCCAGGGCAAACCCACGGTCGTCGGCCGATCATTCATCCCCTGAGCCAAGTGGGTGTAAACCGCGCGGGCGGAGGCGTCGAAGCGCTGAGACGCCCAGAAGGAACGCCCCTGAGCCTCCAGCGGATCCTCGGCCTTCCCCTGATGCAGGGGACCATTGCGCTCCGGGGCCGGCGCGCTATCCTCGGGAGGTATTTGGGTGGACACTTGGCTTCTCATGATTCTCACGGCCCGGGGCTCCAACCTGCAAACGCGGCGTGCAGCAGAGCGCACCGGGGCGCAGTGCTCCATTTCTCTTATCGTCCGGAGGGAGGGGAGAGTGAACACCTCGGAAATGACGTATCCCCTCTGAGCACCGAACTCCGTCCATCGCGCCCCGGGATGAGCCCTCCCGCCAATCAGAGGGCTAAGCAGTCGCTTCAGAGAGAGGGGGGGGCGTGCCGATACAGAGTCCACCAGGCGAGGAACAAGCGGCTGCATGCAGAGATCTGAGAAGGGATCGCTGATCTCCGAGGAGACTCGGAACGACATCCTCCGTCATGCCATCGAGGGCATCACGGAGTCGGTGGTCATCTCAGCCCTGGACAACCGAATCCTCTTTGTGAATCAGGCGGCGGCTCGGCTCTTCGGTCGGCCCGCGGGGGAGCTGATCGGCTTGTCGCCGAGTCTGATCCACTCCCCTCATGAGGAGAAAAATCTGGTGGATGTCATCCACCAGGCCACGCTGGAGCACGGCTCTTGGCAAGGGGAAATCCTGAATCGCCACAGCGACGGGCATGAGTCCACGAGCTGGCTGACCACCTCCATCATCCGCAACAGTGCAGGGGAGCCGATCGCGCTGATCGGCATCGGGCGTGACATCACCGAGCGCCGCAGGGCGGAGAGGGCTCTGGAGCATTCGCATGAGACCTATCGCGCGGCGATCGAGAACGCCGCGGGCGTCCCCTATCAGCTGGACCTGGTATCCGACACCTATGTCTTCATGAGCGAGGGGATCAGAGAGCTGCTGGGTCTCGAGCCCGAGGGTCTGGCCCGCGATCGCATTCGAGAGATGGTCCGAGAGGTCATCGTCGTGGACCCCGAGGGGGATCGCGACCCCAGGAAGTACGGGGAGGCATTCAAAGAGGGACGCATCAGTCGCCATCTCGTGGACCTGCGCGTGGAGCTCGCCTCGGGGGAGGAGAAGTGGCTGAGCGACTGCTCGCTCCCCCTCCGCGATGAGATCACGGGCGAGATCACCGCCTCCATTGGCATTCTCCAGGACATCACACAGCGCAAGCGGACGGAGGAGGCCCTGCGTGCCACCTCACGGATGGAGGCGACCTCCACCCTGGCGGGGGGCATCGCACACGACTTCAACAACCTGATGGTGGCAGTGCTCGGCAACGCCTCGCTCGCACTGCGTGAGCTCGGCGAGGACCATCCGCTGGCCTCGATGCTCCGGCAGATCGAGAACGCCGCGGAGCAGGCGGGCCACCTCGCGCAGCAGATGCTCGCCTTCGCGAGGGGGGGCAAGTACCAGACGCGACTCGTGAACCTCAATGAAAGCATCCGAGAGGCGCTGCGTCTCCAGTCACGCGCCATCCCCCCTCGCATCAGTGTGAAGACCGAGCTCATCGACAATCTCTGGGATATCCTCGCCGATCCGTCCCAGATGAACCAGGTGATCATGAATCTGTGGATCAACGCGATCGAGTCGATCACCGGACCGGGCACAGTCACACTGCGGACCGAGAACATCGAGATCCCCAAGTCGAGGGGCGCCCTGCGGCCGGGGCCCCACGTCGCTCTCACCGTGGCTGACACAGGCGTGGGGATGAGCCGTGAAACGCAGGCGAGGCTCTTCGAGCCCTTCTTCAGCACCAAGTTTCAGGGGCGGGGACTGGGAATGGCCGCTGTTCACGGAATTGTCACCAACCATGGAGGCCAGATCGAGATCGAGAGTGAGCTGGGCAAGGGCAGCCGACTGCGCGTGCTTCTCCCGGCGCGTCTCCCGGAGGCTCAGGCCACCAGAGAGCCTGATCAGAGCCCCGCGGGGAAGGGGGAGACGATCTTGGTGGTCGACGACGAGGAGACTGTGCTCATGGTCAGCAAGGCCATGCTCGAGCGCCTGGGCTACACCGTGCTGCTGGCCGAGAGTGCGAGGGAGGCCATCGAGCTCGCGCACTCCCATGAGGGGGAGATCCACCTGGCCATCCTCGACATGTGGATGCCGGATCTCGGCGGGACGGAGGTCTTCCCAGCCCTCCGTCTGCTGCGGCCCAAGACGCGTGTGCTGATCTGCAGCGGATACGAGCTCGACGACTCCGCGCAGGCCCTGCTCGACGAGGGCGCCTGCGGCTTCATCAGCAAGCCCTTTCGCTTGGAGACACTGGCGTCTCAGCTGAGAGCCGCGCTCAGCGGCTGATCTCAGGGCCAGGGGCAGTCTCGTCGCATCGGACATTCTGCGCACAGCGGGGATCGGGCACGGCACACCAGCGCCCCGAAGTCCACAAGGGCCCAGTTGATCCTCTTCGCCTGCTCCGGATCGCGGCGGGGCAGAAGACGCGCAGCGAAGTCCCAGAGGCGATCCGCCCTGTGGACCTCGATGGCCTCCTCCTGGCCGAAGACCCGGTGGAGAATTCTCATGATGTTGGCATCCACGATCGGCTGTGGATCTCCGAAGGCCACCGTCCGCACGGAGTTGACCATGTAGCGGCCGACATGCGGGAGACCGAGGAGAGCCTCGGGGTCCCGGGGCACACGCCCCCCGTGATCGCGCACCAGGGTCTGCGCGATCTCCCGGATCGCCTTCGCCCTCACGTTCTGAAGCCCCAGCGGCCGGACGATCCGTGCGAGGCGTTCGCGTCGCACCCGCAGAAGAGCGGCGGGATTGGGCGCGAGACGCAGCACCTCGCGGATGACGGGGTCGGCCTGGGGGGCGGACGTCTTGCGCAGAAAGAACTCGCTGACGAGCACCTGCCAGGCGGTCACGCGCCTCCGCCGCCAGAGAAAGTGGCGGTGATTCTCCGCAGACCACCGGAGCAGCCGGCGCCGAAATCCGGCCACGGAGATCGGAGGTGAGGAGGATCGTCCGCCCCGTGTCATCGCATCAGCCCCTTCGCAGGTCAGCGCGCCGCGTTGATCTTGTCGATCTCCGCGCGGAACAGGCGGATGTGCTCGGGCGTCGTGCCGCAGCAGCCGCCGACGATCCTCGCCCCCGCGTCGACGAGCGCGGCGACCCCCTTCGCCATCGCCTCGGGCGTCTCGTGGTAGACGATACCGGTGCCTGTCCGCTCGGGCGCACCCGCATTGGGCTGCGCCATGATCGGGTGATCAGGGGCGGCCCCGCGGTAGATCGCCACGATCTCCGCGTGATCGAAGATGTCGAGATGGGTCCCGCAGTTGCACGCCACGATGTCGACACCGAGCTCGAGCATCCTGGTGGCCGCGGTTCGGGGATCGACCCCCATCATCGTGCGTGGGGGACCGGATTTCATCTTGTCGTAGGCCATCGAGGCGATGACGGGGATCTTCTTTCCCGTGCCATGCTCCTCGATCGCCTGCCTCGCGGCTCTCACTCCGAGCTCGAGCTCCTCGAGGGCCGTCTGGGTCTCCACGATCAGGGCATCGGCGCCACCGGCGAGCAGCGCGCGTGCCTGCTCGAGAAAGGCCTCGCTCACGGCCTCGGGCTCCGCCTCCCCCATGGGGGCGAGCAATCCCCCGAAGGGGCCGATGTCCCCGATCACCCAGCGGTCGGGCCCCGCCACCTCCCGAAGGAGTCTCGCCGCCGCCTCGTTGAGCTCCGCCGCGCGCTCGGCCAAGCCGTGGTTGGCCAGCGAGATGCGTGAGCCACAGAAGGTGTTGGTGATGATCAGGTCGCTGCCCGCGTCGGCGTAGCGGCTCTGGATCACCTTCACCCGCTCAGGGTGCTCCACGTTCCAGAGCTCGCCACAACCCCCGACCTCGAGCCCCGCGGCCTGCAGCTGAGTGCCCATCCCCCCGTCGCACAGGAGAACACGGGTTTTCAGGGCTTCAAGCAGTGGCTCAGGCATGGCGTTGCACCCCCATGTTTTTCAATGCAGTGGAGTCGATCAGATGGGCCCCGTCAAGCCATCAGGGGCGCATGGGGAATTTCTTGGTCACGTACTCGTCCACAATGCTGCAGAACGCCTCGGCCAGCTCCTCGAACGTGCCCGAGAGGGAGGTGGCCCGCTCTCCATCGATGAACACGGGGCAGGTCGGTGCCTCTCCCGTCCCGGGGAGACTGATGCCGATGTTGGCGGCCTTCGACTCCCCCGGCCCGTTGACCACGCAGCCCATGACGGCGAGCGTGAGTGTCTCGACACCCTCGTGGTGTTTCCGCCAAACGGGCATGCGCTCGCGGACGTGCGCCTCGACCCGCTCAGCCAGCTCCTGGAAGGTCGTGCTCGTCGTTCGGCCGCAGCCCGGGCAGGCCGTCAGGCACGGGGCATACGATCGGATGCCGAGGGCCGACAGGAGCTCCCAGCAGGCGTGGACCTCCTCGCGGCGGTCGCCCCCGGGGCGAGGGGTGAGCGAGATGCGGATCGTGTCGCCGATGCCCTCGCTCAGCAGAATCGCCATGGGCGCCGTCGACCAGACGAGGCCCTTCACCCCCATCCCCGCCTCGGTGAGCCCGAGGTGAAGCGGCTGCTCGGTCTTGGCGGCGAGCTCGCGGTGGAGCGCGATGAGATCGCCGGGGCGCGACACTTTGCAGGAGATGATGATCTGGTCCCGCCGCAGTCCGCAGCCGAGGGCCATCCCCGTCGACTCCAGCGCCGAGATGAGCATGCACTCCCTGAGGATCTCCTCGGAGTCCTTTCCCAGACCGCGCTCGGAGTTCTCGCGCATTTTGTCCATCACGAGGTCCTGATTGAGAGACCCCGCATTGATCCCGATGCGGACAGGCTTCCCCTGGTCGATGGCCACACGGCAGATGGTCGCGAAGTTGTCGTCGCGCGTGACCTTGCCGCCGACGTTGCCGGGGTTGATGCGGTACTTGTCGAGCGACTCGGCGCACCGGGGATGCTTGGTCAAGAGCGTGTGGCCGTTGTAGTGGAAGTCGCCGATGATCGGAGACTCCACGCCCGCATCGCGGACGCGCGCGACGATCTCGGGCACCGCCTTGGCCGCCTCACCCGTGTTGACCGTGATGCGCACCATCTCCGACCCCGCCTCGGCGAGCTCGATGATCTGCCGCGAGGTCGAGTCCACATCGGCGGTGTCGGTGTTGGTCATCGACTGCACGGCGATGGGGGCTCCCCCACCCACCTGGAGCGGGCCGACCCGAACGCCGATGGTGCTGTGCCGCCTGATCTCACCCATCGGTCGCCCTCACCCCGTGAAGCGCCAGAGATTCGCGAGGATGTCCTTGGCCAGCAGCGTGACGAAGAGCCCGATGAGGAGCGCAAAGAAGACGAAGTAGATGCGCTCGAGGACGCGCAGCGGAATCGGTCGGCGCCGCACACTCTCGATGATGTTGATCAGGCAGTGTCCCCCGTCAAGGATGGGGATCGGAAGAATGTTGAAGTACGCCAGAATCATGTTCAGCAGGGCGGCGAAGAGCAGGAAGTCGGCAAATCCCCGGTTGGAGGCCTGGTAGGCCATCACGAAGATCTGAACTGGCCCTCCCACATTCTCGGCGATCTGCTCACCGGAGAGCTGCAGCGTGATTGTCTTCCAGAGGAACAATGAGGTCTCCACGAAGATGAGCTCTGTGTAGCCCCATGCATAGCCCAGCCCCTCGAGGGCACTGAGGCGCTCAACACCCACCGCGGGGTGACCCGGCAGAAATCCGATGGTCCAGCGCCCGATGTCCTCCTTGAACTCCGGCGTCACAGTGATCGTCAGAGACTCCTCACCCCGCTGAACCAGGAGCTCCACCGGTTCCCCGCCGGAGGCCTCGAAGAGCGGCTGCATGTCCATCCAGTGCCCCACCTCGATGCCATTCACTGCCAGGACGGTGTCCCCATTTCGCAGCCCCGATCTCTCCGCTGGGGCATTGGGAATGACCTGGAGAACATGGGCGGGCTGGGGATCCATGAGCTGGTCGAGGAAAGAGTCCACGTCCTGGGGAGGCTCAGGCCACACAAGGCTGAGAAGCTCCTCACCTCTCTGAACGCTGAGCGCGGCGGGCCCCTCAGACTCAATCACCTGCTCCACAAGGTCTGAGAACAGCGGCACCGGAGTGGCGTTGACCGAGAGAATGTGATCACCGCGCTCGAGACCCGCCTGCGCCGCCGGGGAGCCCGCGTCGATCCAGCCGACGATGGCCTGGCGCTCTGGGCCCTTCTCGAGACCGACAAGGGAGGCGACGACCCAGAAGAGCACAAAGCCGAGAATGACGTTGTTGATCACCCCGCCACCGAAGATCAGAAGCCTCTTCCACAGCGCGAGATCCTTGACCGCGAGCGAGCTCTCGTAGACCGCGCTCCGGACCATCGCCCTGGCGAGCCCCCCGCTCTTGGCCTCCTCCTCACGGCGGCGCTCTTCCTCCTCCTCCTCGAGGGCGGCGATCATCCCCTTGATTTTGACAAAGCCGCCCAGAGGGAGAGCGCGGATCGAGTAGATCGTCCCCCCCCACTCGCGCCACCAGAGGCGCTTGCCGAAACCGATGGCGAACTCCTCCGCGCCGACACCGAAGCGCTTGGCCCAGAGAAGATGCCCGAGCTCATGCACCGCGACGGCCACGGTGAACATCACGATCAGCCCCAGCCAGCCGATGGGATTGGTGGGGAGATTGATCAGGGGGATCAGGTCCGCGAGGAGCACAGCACCTCCACCTCTCGCCGCGCCCAGGCATCGGCGGCGAAGATCTCTTCGAGTGACGGCTCGGCGACGAGGCTGTGCGCCTTCATCGCGCGGCCGATCAGATCGGGAATGTCGAGCAGGCCGATCTCCCCCGCGAGAAAGCCGGCGACGGCCACCTCGTTGGCCGCGTTGAGAACCGCGGGCATCGTGCCCCCCTCGGCGATCGAGCGGTGGGCCAGCCCGAGGCAGGGGAAACGCTGCGGATCGGGTGGCTCGAAGGTGAGCGACCGGATCGCGGCGAAGTCGAGCGGTGGCACAGGGTTGGGGATCCGCTCGGGCCACGTCAGGGCATTGAGGATCGGCAGATACATGTCCGTCGTGCTGAGCTGGGCGAGAACCGACCCGTCGAGGAACTCGACCATGGAGTGGAGGATCGACTCGGGGTGGACGACGATGTCGATCCGCTCATGGGGGATGTCGAAGAGATGGTGAGCCTCGATCAGCTCGAGCCCCTTGTTCATCATCGTGGCCGAGTCGATCGTGATCTTGTCGCCCATGCTCCACGTGGGGTGCGCCAGGGCGTCCTCGCGCGTGGCGCCGCGGATCTTCTCCAGCGTCGCACCGCGGAAGGGCCCCCCAGAGGCGGTGAGAATCAGGCGGCGCACGGCGCGTGGATCGTTCCCCCAGAGGCACTGGAAGATCGCGGAGTGCTCGGAGTCGATGGGCATGATGCGCGAGCCGTGCCGCCTCGCCTCGGCCATCACGATGTCCCCCGCGCAGACGAGCACCTCTTTGTTGGCCAGGGCGATGGAGCGCCCGCGTGCGATGGCCGCGAGCGTGGCGCGCAGACCGATCGAGCCGACAGTCGCGACGACAACGACATCGACACTGTCCAGCTCGGCGGCGGCCTCGAGGCATGCGGGGCCGAAGGAAACGTCGGGTGCTCCCCCACCCGGCCACTGGTCGGCCCAGTCGGTGGCGCTCTCCTCGCTGACCAGCCCCACGAAGTCAGGTCGGAACTCACGCACTTGGTCCGCCAGGCGCTCGGCGCTTCGGTTGGCCACAAGCGCCCGCACACGGGCGTGATCGGGTCCCAGGTCGCGGAGCACATCGAGTGCCCGGCGACCGATGGAGCCGGTGGATCCGAGGATGGCGATGTTGATCATGGGCAGGGTGAACGCTGACCTGGGGCGCGCATTGGACGAATCAACCAGCCAATCCGCGATCCCGTCAACGATTTGTGAGCTGAACCTTCGGCTGAATGCGGATCGCCCCGGGGCTCGTGGGCATCTTCTCGACCAGCGCCAGAAGTCGTCCATCCTCACTCAGGGCAAACAGCCGCTTGGCCTCGGCCGCCGCGACACCGATGCCCCGGGCCACCAGGGCCGCGGGGGAGCCATTGAGCAGCCTCCGCTCCGCCTCGGGATTCACCGTGACGGTCGGGATCTCGGGCAACGCCTCGGGGATGGGGATGAGGCACTCCTCAATCCGATCGGGATTCGCCTCGAGCTCGGCCAGGGAAATGCTGTCATCGAGCGAGTGACGCCCGACCTGGGTTCGAGTCAGCTGACTCAGGTGGGCTCCGCATCCAAGCGCCTGCCCCAGGTCGTGGGCCAGGCTCCGCACATAGGTGCCCGAGGAGACAACTGCCCGGAAGTGGACCAGAGGTGGTTCCCAGCCCTCGAAGACGAATTCGTGAACGATGACGGGCTTGGGCTCGACCTCAACGATCTCCCCCTTCCGGGCGAGCTCGTAGAGCCTTTTGCCCCCCACCTTCTTCGCGGAGAACGGAGGGGGAACCTGCTCGATCGCCCCCCTCTGTCGGCCCATGGCCGCGTCGATCCCCTCCTGGTCGAGATGATCGATGGGGCCGGTCTGGGTGACCTCACCCTCGCAGTCATAGGTGTTGGTCGCCTGTCCGAGTGTGATCTGACCGCGATAGGCCTTGTCAGCCCCCGCGAGAAAGCGCGCCAGCTTCGTCGCCCGCCCCAGGGCGATGACGAGGACACCGGTGGCGAAGGGGTCGAGTGTGCCGGTGTGCCCCACGCTCCGCTGACCCACGACGCGGCGCACGGCGTCGACCACGTCATGGCTGGTCATCCCGGCGGGCTTGTCGATGTTGAGGAAACCGGTGAGCATTGAGGGCGCAGCGCTGATCATGAATCGATCTGTTCCCTGACAGATTGCAGCACCTTGTCTCAGGCCCAGGGGTCATTGTCAGCAATCAATTCATGGGGGTGAGACATCCACCTGCGGGGGCCCTGCTCCCCCACTCCGACGGGTGACGCCTCTGAGATCAGAGTCCCATGTTTGCTGGAACGTTTGGAAAATGTTGCCCTTGGGATCTCGCATCGCAGAGACAGCCCATCCCGAAATCCAAGATTTTTCCTTGCCGCCCCGAGATGACAGTGGATACTCGCCTCCCATCGAATGTCATGAGCGGTGTGTAAATGGCCGAGCCTCAGTCCTCAACAGATGAACCTTCCCCGGGAGTGGTGTATCGCCGCATCCTGCTCAAGCTCAGCGGCGAGGCCATGAAGGGATCCCTGAAATGGGGAATTGATCGCACCCAGGTCGACGCCTTTGCCGACGAGGTCATCGAGGCGCGTCGACTCGGGGTTCAGGTTGCGCTCGTGATCGGTGGCGGAAACATCTTCCGTGGCAACTCACGCGCCGCCGAGGGGATGAACCGCGCCGCGGCCGACCACATCGGAATGCTGGCGACGGTGATCAACGCCCTCACCTTCCAGGGGGCTCTGGAGCAGAGGGGGGTGGAGACACGGGTTCTCAGCGCGATCGACATGCCCGCGATCTGCGAGCCCTTCATCCGCCGGCGCGCCATCCGCCACCTGGAGAGGGGGCGGGTCGTGATCTTCGGCGGCGGCACGGGCAATCCCTACTTCACCACAGACACCGCCGCGGCGCTGCGGGGCATGGAGATCGAGGCCGACATCATCCTCAAGGCCACGAGGGTCGACGGTGTCTACACGGCGGACCCCGAGGAGGACCCCTCCGCGGAGATGCTCACGGACCTGACCTTCGACGAGGTGATCCAGAGAGATCTCCGGGTGATGGACACCTCGGCCGTCTCCCTGTGCCGCGACCAGGGCATTCCGATCGGGGTTTTCAACCTCACGGTGCGTGGCAACGTGGCACGCATTGTCCGAGGTGAGCGGGTGGGCACTCTCGTGACCCACGGCGACTGACATCTCTGACCTCACAGGAGAGGAACACGCGATGCTGAAAGACACTCTCGCGCAGTGTGCGGAAAAGATGACCAAGTCGATCCACGCTCTGGAGGAGCATCTGGCGTCGATACGCACGGGCCGCGCCTCAACGAGGCTCTTCGAGGACCTCGATGTGGAGGCATACGGTGTCACGCAGCCACTCAAGCAGATGGCCACGATCGCGTCACCCGACGCGAAGACCGTGACGATTCAGCCGTGGGACAAGAGTCAGCTGGGCGCCATCGAGAAGGCCATCCTGGCCGCCAATCTGGGATTCACCCCCAACAACGACGGCAAGCTGATCCGCATCGTCGTCCCCCCCCTGACCGAGGAGCGCCGCCGCGAGTACGTCAAGCAGGCGCACCAGGTCGCCGAGGAGGGGCGTGTCGCCATCCGCAACGTCCGCCGACACGTCAATGACGAGATCAAAAAGCTCGAGAAGGACCATGACATCAGCGAGGATGAGCGCGACAAGGCCCTGAAGAGGGTCCAGGAGATGACCGACGAGCAGATCAAAATGGCCGACGAGCTCCTCGCGGCCAAAGAGAAAGAGATCATGGAGGTCTGAGACGGACCCCCATGCCAGAGACCAACGACACAGCCGAGGAACTGCTGGCCCAGGTCGCCCGACATCGCCTGCCAGGGCATGTCGCCATCATCATGGATGGCAACGGCCGCTGGGCCAAGCGCCAGGGTTTCCGCGACCGCATCCGGGGGCATGAGAACGCCATCGAGGCGGTCCGCGACACCGTCACCGCCTGCGCCGAGCTCAGACTGACCGCCCTGACTCTCTACTCGTTCAGCAAGGAGAACTGGCGCCGTCCCAGGGCCGAGATCCAGGCTCTGATGCGACTGCTGGCACGCTTCCTCGTCGATGAACGCCCCACCATGATGAACAACGACGTCCGCCTGGTCGCCTCCGGGGAGATCGATGACCTCCCCTCGAACGCCCGAGCGAAATTGGATGAGACGATGGAGCTGACCTCGGGCAACAGGGGGCTCGTCCTCAACCTCGCCCTCAGCTATGGTGGACAGCAGGAGATCATCCGGGCGGCCCGCCGCCTCGCCGAGCGCACCTCCGCGGGTGAGATCAGCCCCGGCGAGATCGACGAGGCGCTCTTCGCCCAGTGCCTCTATCACCCCGAGCTCCCCCCCCCTGATCTGATGATCCGCACGTCCGGCGAGATGAGGATCTCGAACTTCCTCCTCTGGCAGCTCGCCTATGCGGAGTTCGTCGTGATGGATGTCCTCTGGCCCGACTTCCGCCGCGAGCATCTCCACAGAGCCCTGATCGAGTACCAGGGCCGGGAGCGGCGCTTCGGAGGGGTGGACCCCGCCTGATGCTTGTCGGTCGCAATGTCTCGAGCGCCCTCTTCTTCGCCGTGATGGTGGGGTGTGTGCTCTGGGATGTCTTCACCAGGTTCCACGTCTTCCCCATCCTCGTGTTCCTCGTCTCGTCCCTCGCGATCCTCGAGGCCACTGCCCTGGTGAGGAAGACGGGGGCCGAGATGCGCCCGTGGCGGCTGGGCTGCTGGGCACTGGTGATGATGTTTGTCTTCGACGGTTGGCTGGGCGAGATGCAGCATCTCCATGTGATCGTCATCGTCGGCCTGATGCTCCTCTTCGTCCAGGCGATGACCCAGCCGATCCGAGGCGGCATCGGATCGGTCGGCACCGCGCTGATGTGCTCGGTCTGGATCGGAGTCGGCTTCGGCTCGATCCTGACGCTGTGGAGCTGGGATGGCCCGCAGGGGATCTCGCGCGAGGGGCGCTACCTGATCGTCTTCCTGATGCCCGTCGCCATGTTCCAGGACATCGCGGCGATGTGGACGGGCTCGCTGCTGGGCAGGCGAAAGCTGGCACCCGTCCTCTCACCCCACAAGACGGTCGAGGGGGCGATCGGCGGCCTGCTGGGGTCGGGGCTGATGGGCCTGGTGCTGTGGTTCATCTACTCATTTTTCAAGGACGACACGCGCGGTGTGCCACTGTGCGAGTTCTTCACCTGGTGGGACGCCCTGCTGCTCGGCCTGCTCTTCGGCGGCGTGGGACAGCTCGGTGACCTGAGTGAGTCCCTGCTCAAGCGCGAGGCCGGGGTCAAGGACTCGGGATGGACAGGCACCGCGCACGGGGGCGTCCTCGACGTCTTCGACAGCCTGCTCTTCTGCGCCCCGACGATGGCGCTCTACGCCTGGACGCGGGGACTGTGGATGTTCAGCGGATGACCCCACGATCCGCTGATCGAGGAGGAGAGAGATGCGCATCATCGATTTTCACACGCACGCCTTTCCCGACAGCCTCGCCCCACGGGCAATGGAGAGCCTGACCGCGGGCGTGCCCGACTGGCCAGCGTATCACGACGGGACGATCGCGGGCCTTCTCCGCTCGATGGACATCGCCGGGATCCATGCGGCCGTCATCGCCAACATCGCCACCAAGCCCTCGCAGGAGCGGCCGATCCTCGACTGGTCCAAGTCCATCCAGGCGGAGAGGATCATCCCCTTCATCTCGCTCCACCCCGATGGAGAGGGACACGATGCCCTGCTCGACGAGGCGGTCGAGGCCGGCATCCGAGGCGTGAAGTTCCACTGCCTCTACCAGGACTTCGTGGTCGACGAGGACAGGGCACTCCGCATGTACGAGCGGATCGCCGCGCGCGACCTCGTCATCCTCTTCCACGCGGGCCGCGATCCCGTCTGGCCGACCTCCGAGGACGCCTCGCCCGCGCGTCTTCTGCGCATCCACCGCCGCTTCCCCCAGCTCCGCATGGTCGCGGCGCACACCGGGGCGTGGAGGATGTGGGACGAGGTCGCCGAGCACCTCGCCGGTGAGGACCTCTGGCTCGAGCTCTCCTTCGCGGGGGATGTCCCCGACGAGGCCTGGGCCACCATCTGGGAGCGCCACAGCCCCGGGCGATACGTTTTCGGGTCCGACAGTCCCTGGACAGACCAGGTCAAAACCCTCGAGCAGGTGCGGCGCCGGCTCGGTGACGAGGGGATCACGGCGCAGGTTCTCGAATCGAATCCCTCCCGGCTCCTCGGGCTGAACAGCTGATTCCTTCACTCTCCCGTGGCGCCTTTCACAGCTTGGGTCTTGACGATTTCAAAACCGTCCTCCACGCTCTGGCTTGATTCCAGGACCTGAAAAAAGTCGGGCACTCGGGAATCGCTTCCCCTCTGCGGGGAGAAAACGGGGAGGTGGCAGGGGCAAAACACTCCCTCCTCGAACATCACATCCAGGGAGGAACCACCCATGTTGGGACTGGGTGATGGCATGGTTGCAGCCGCCTACTGGCTCTGCCTTGCGAGCAGCGCTCTCTGCATCATCTATGGCGCCCTGAAGTGGAACTCAGGGGCTGAAGAGACAGACGAGGTAGACCGTCACTGGGCGGAGGAAGAGAAAAAAATCGAGCAGGAGCTCTGAGTTTCCACCGGGGCGAGATCGCCCCTCTGACAGACCCGCACATCGGGGAGGGAGGAGAGACTTTCAATGGAAGGCATGCTTTTTCTGACCATCCTGGTCGTCATCTATCTGTTTCTGATCGGCTATCTCGGCTACAGGGGCTGGAAAGGGACAAAGTCCGCGACCGACTACATGGTGGCGGGGCGCAAGATCCACCCCTTTGTCATGGCCATGTCCTATGGCGCGACGTTCATCAGCACGTCGGCCATCGTCGGCTTCGGAGGTGCCGCCGCCCTCTTCGGCATGAGCATTCTGTGGCTGACGTTCCTGAACATCTTCGTCGGGATCTTCATCGCCTTCGTCTTCCTGGGCGCGAGGACGAGGAAGATGGGTCATCACCTCGATGCCCACACCTTCCCCGAGCTCCTGGGCAAGCGCCTCGACTCCAAATTCGTCCAGATCTTCACGGGCCTCATCATCATCGTCTTCATGCCCCTCTACGCCGGTGTCGTGCTCATGGGCGCCGCCCGATTCATCGAGGTTCGCATTGGGGTCAGCTATGACGCGGCTCTCTTCTTCTTCGCCGTGATCGTCGCGATCTACGTCATCATGGGTGGCCTCAAGGGCGTGATGTACACCGACGCCCTCCAGGGCACGATCATGTTCGTCGGGATGTTCCTCCTGCTGATTCTCACCTATGTGAAGCTCGGTGGAGTCACCCAGGCCCACCAGTCTCTGACCGACATGGCGCCCATCGCGCAGGAGATCTTCGGGGGCGCGGGGCACCGGGGATGGACGGCGATGCCCACCTTCGGAAGCACCTTCTGGTGGGTGGTGATCTCGACGATTGTCATGGGTGTTGGCATCGGCGTGCTCGCCCAGCCACAGCTCGCCGTGCGCTACATGACCGTCAAGAGCGACCGAGAGCTCAACCGCGCGGTCCTCATCGGCGGCATCTTCATCCTGATGATGACCGGTGTTGCGTTCGTCGTTGGAGCCCTCTCCAACGTCTTCTTCTACACCATGCCAGTCGAGGGGGTGGAGTCGAAAATCGCCTTCCTGGCGGCCGACACCAAGGTGGGACAGATCATCCCCCTCTTCATGAGCCGGTACATGCCCCCCATGCTGGTCGACTTCTTCTTCATCGCCCTGCTCGCGGCGGCCATGTCGACGGTGAGCAGCCAGTTCCACGCCATGGGAACGGCCGTCGGACGCGACGTCTACGAGACCATCACACGAAGGAAGGGGGAGAGCTCCATTCTCCCCACGCGCCTCGGAATTCTGCTCACCTTCATCCTCAGCGTCACACTGGCCTATGTGCTCGTCGTGATCTATGGGGAGACAGGGACGGCGATCATCGCCCGCGGGACGGCGATTTTCTTCGGGCTCTGCGCCTCGGCATTCCTGCCGATGTACGTCGGCGCCCTCTACAGCCGCGCCATCACGAAGGCGGGGGCCATCTGGGGCGCCTGCACAGGATTCATCGTCAGCGCCTTCTGGCTGCTGTTCATGCACCAGACGGAGTCGAGTGTCCTGGGTGTCTGCAACGCCCTCTTTGGAAAACCCTCGCTGGTGGCCGGTGAGCTCCTCGACAACGGCAAGTGGTCAGGGGTCCGGCAGGGGTTCATCCTCTGGCAGGAGGTCGATCCCCTCTTTGTCGCCTTCCCCCTGGCGATCATCGTGACCATCGTCGTCTCGATGATGACCAAGAGGTACAGCAAAGACCACCTCGATCACTGCTTCAAGGGCATCTGAATCACCGTGCGGCGGGCACCCCCCGGTGCCCGCCGCCCCTCTCGCCTCTCTTCCTTGAAATGCCTCAGGCTCTCTGAGAGTCTCGTCCGACCATGCACCGGGGAGGGCTCGGCCCTTGGAACACGCCATCGAGCACGCGGTCGGCGTCTACATCGCCCTGGTGGGCATCGCCTGCCTTGTGGGGATTCTCACGAAGTGGCTGGCCCATCTCCCCTACACGATCGCCCTGACCCTCGTCGGCCTGGCCCTGGCGATCTTCAAGGTCGGGCCCAGCGTCGAGGAGACCGGCTTCAGCAGAGACCTCGTCTTCTTTGTCCTTCTCCCCCCTCTTCTCTTCCAGGGCGCACTCCACATGCAGCTGTGGCGGCTGAGGCGCCATGCGATCCCCGTGGGCGTCTTCGCCACCGTCGGCGTGATTCTCACCACTGTGATCATCGGCGGAATCACCGCCGGGCTCGGGGCTTTTCAGACGACGATGATCGCGATGCTCTTCGGCGCTCTGATCTGCACCACTGACCCCGTCTCCGTTCTGGCGATCTTCCGGCGGAGCAGGGCCCCCGCGGACCTCAAGTACCTGGTCGAGGGGGAGTCTCTCTTCAACGATGGGACGGGCGTTGTGGTCTTCACCATCCTCCTGGAGATGGTGCTCCACGGGGAGGCCTTTGACGCGGGGGCCGCGGCACTCGAGTTCCTCCGCGTGAGCCTCGGGGGCGCGCTTGTGGGCCTGCTCCTGGGCGGAGTGGCCTTCAGCGTGCTCCGCCGCCTCAACGACCACCTCCTCGAAAACATGATCTGCCTCCTGCTCTGCTACGGTGTCTTCTGGACAGCGGAGCACTGGCACCTCTCAGGGGTGATCGCCGTCGTCACCAGCGGTCTCCTGATCGGCAACCACGGCCGTGAGATGGCCATGAATCCGCGCACGACCGAGACCGTGGAGACCTTCTTCGAGTCCATCGACTTCCTCATCAACTCGCTGCTCTTCATCCTGATCGGGCTCGAGCTCCGCGCCATCCCTCTCCCTCAGATCGCCAGCCACCTCCCAGCGATCGGCATCGCCATTGGGGCTGTGCTCGCCGGGCGAGCCGCCGTGGTCTACCCCCTCTTCTTCGCCATGCGCCGCATCGGCGGCGAGCGCCCGGCCTCCTGGTCCCATGTCCTCTTCTGGGGAGGGCTCAGGGGCTCCATCCCCATCGCTCTCCTCCTGGGCCTCCCCCACACCGAGGCTCTGGGGAGCCACCGAATCGATCTGCTGGTCGTGGGCTTCGGGGTGATCTGCTTCTCGCTGATCGTTCAGGGCCTGACCATGAAGCCTCTGCTTCTGGCCCTGCGCATCTCGGACGAGGGCGAAGAGGAGTCCGATCCGGGCCATCACACACCCTCGGAGGTGGACGCCCTGTGAGGAGTTCTGTCGCATTTCGATCGAACTCCGTGGCCCACGATTTCGGGGTTGACGCGCGATTCTCGGATCTCCAGAGTCTGCGCCGCTGAAACGAAGGAAGCGAGAGCAAGCGGGTCGAGAGGACCCGTTCACCTGACACTTGGCTTGGCGACCTCCTCCGGCGCCCTGCTCGGTCTCAGGCCTGTCGCAACCAGGAGGAACGTTCGAAATGTCCATCTCTGCAGTGCGCAAGCACGAGATCATCGAAGAGTACAAGGTTCACGACTCGGACACGGGTTCACCCGAGGTCCAGATCGCGGTCCTGACCGAGCGGATCAAGAACTTGACCGAGCACTTCAAGGAGCACGGCAAGGATCATCACTCCCGCCGCGGTCTTCTCCAGCTCGTCGGTCGCCGCCGCAGTCTTCTCGATTACCTCAAGAAGAACGACATCGCTCGCTACCGCTCCATCGTCCAGCGCCTGGGCCTGCGCCGCTGACGCCGGTCCAGAGCCCCTGGTGATCGCCTGCCCCCCCCAAGGGGCGAGGATCATCAGACACATTCGCAGCACTGGAGTGCAGTCGTGAGCACAGACACAGCTGAAATCTGTCAGGCTCCCCAAGGGGAGAGCATCTCCATCGACGTCGGTGGAAAAGAGATCATCTTCGAGACCGGGCGGCTCGCCAAGCAGGCCAGCGGCTCGGTGATCGCCCGCTTCGGGGGCAATGTGATTCTGGCCGCCTGCGTGGCGGACAAGAAGCCCCGGCCGGGCGTCGACTTCCTGCCCCTGCAGGTCGATTACCGCGAGAAGTTCTATGCCGCCGGGCGATTCCCCGGCGGTTTTTTCAAACGTGAGGCCCGGCCCGGTGACCCAGAGACAATCAGGGCACGTCTGATCGATCGCCCCCTCCGGCCACTCTTTCCCGAGGGCTACTTCCATGAGACCCAGGTCTTTCTGGTTCATCTCTCCACGGACAACGAGCATCAGGCCGACGTCGTCGCCCTGACCGCCGCTGCCACCGCTCTCTACATCTCCGACATCCCATTCACCACCCCCGTGGCAGCCGTGCGCATCGGACGTGTCGACGACGAGCTGATCGTCAACCCCCTCTGGGAGCAGATGGAGGAGTCCTCCCTTGACCTGATCGTGGCCGGGACATCCGCGGCGATCACCATGGTCGAGGCCGGGGCCAAGATGGTCAGCGAAGAGGTGATGCTCGAGGCCCTCGAGCTCGCCCACGCCGAGATCCGCAAGATCATCGAGAGGATCGAGGATCTCGCCAAGAGAGTGGGCAAAGAGAAATTCACCATCACGCCGCCCGAGGTCGACGAGACCCTGAGGGCGAGGGTCACCGAGCTCGCCGAGGCGAAGCTCGAGAGCATCCACGCCATCACCGAGAAAGCCGAGCGCGAAACTGCCCTCGAGACCGCGGGCGGGGAGGTGATCGCCGAGATCCTCGGCGAGGAGGAGGACGCGGAGCGCGAGGCGAATATCAAAGAGATGTTCAAGGGGGCCTACAAGAGCTCCCTCCGCGCCCAGATGCTGAGCTCGGGCATCCGGGCGGACGGCCGCAGGGCCGACGAGATCCGCCCCATCTGGGGTGAGGTCGCTGTGCTCCCCACCGCCCACGGCTCCGCCATCTTCACACGCGGTCAGACACAGTCGCTGGGTGTCGTCACGCTCGGGACGGTCGAGGACCGCCAAAAGGTCGACAACATCCAGGGGCAGTCGTTCAAGCGCTTCATGCTCCACTACAACTTCCCGTCCTACTGCGTCGGCGAGACGCGCCGGATCATGGGGCCGGGGCGTCGCGAGATCGGCCACGGCGCCCTCGCAGAGCGCGCCATTCTCCCCGCGATCCCCGACGAGGAGACCTTCCCGCAGACGATCCGTGTGGTCTCTGAGATCCTGGAGTCCAAC
>JAFGKF010000331.1 GCA_016928695.1 Candidatus Sumerlaeota bacterium
CCGTTGCCCCCGACAGCAGGTGCACCCAGCCCCCTCGGTGAATCACCCCCTCCACATACGCATTTCGGGATGAGACAAGAACGTCAGCGATTTCATCCCCATTGAAATCTGGAGTGCTGAGGACGCATCTGCCGAATTGCCCATCTGTCGTCTCATTTGGAGACGGGATCGCTCGGATCAGCGCACCCGTGGCTCCAGAGAAGATGTGCACACGCCCGGCGTTTGAGGGGCTGTCACCTGGATCTTCCAACAGCGCACCAACGATGACATCGCCGAATCCGTCTCCGTCGAGATCCTCGGATCCGATGATCGAATACCCAAAATAGCCTATCTCTTCCTCTGGGGAAGAGTGGACAGATCTGAGCCACTGGCCTGTGGCCCCTGAGAAGAGGTGAACACGCCCAGAATCTTGCTCCTCATCGGCACCGACAACAAGATCCCAGATCCATCGAGATCGGGCACCCCCGCGACAGAGTATCCGAAATAACCATAGGTTTGAGGCTCCGGGGACTGGAGCGCGAAAGCGGGCTCCCACTGAGCGGTGGCACTCAGCGTCGCGAGCGAGATCAGAGTGAGGATCAGCGACGTGCGAAGCGAGGTGCTCGCACCTGAGAATCGACCGACGCATCCCATGATGATCCCCTTCACGCGACGAGACGCGTTCCCCTGCGCCGAGGGAATTCTCTCCAACCGAAAGGGGCACTGTCAACACGCATTCGGCTGTCCTGAAAATGGATCATGAGCGAGTCACCGACGCGCCGCAGTGCTCCCAATATGTGGAGTCCATGAGCTTGCTCATGTTCCACGGATCTGCGGCAAGCCGCAGGACTCCAAACAGGAGAGCCCACTTCCCCTTTGACAGTTGCGGCTCCGTGGCCTGTTGTGGGGTCTGACGCCCGCGCGCGGGTGAACAGAGAAGTCTGCCTCCAGGAGGGGTTGGAAATGCACGCACTGCGATCGCTGACTCTCGCAATGCTCGCCCTCGCGACTCTCGTCGCCTGTGGAGGAGGGGAATCCCCCGCGCCCGCGCCGAGCCCTGCGCCGGAGGGTGGGGAGGAGGCGGTCGCGCCCCCCTCCGCGGCGCCCCTGGCGCTGATCCTGAGTCAGCGGGGCGATGCGCTGACGCTCGACCCGTACGATGAGAACGAGACGCCGACGTTCTCGATCCTGAGCAACATCTTCGACGCGATCGTGGACTTCGACCCGGATCTCCAGATCGCCCCGGGGCTGGCGACCTCGTGGGAGCGCGTGGACGATCTCACGTGGGATTTCCAACTGCGCGAGGGTGTGGCCTTCCACAGCGGCGACGCCTTCACCGCCGATGACGTCGTCTTCAGCTTCGACCGTGCGCAGCACTGGGAGGAGTCGGAGGCGGTCGGCGACATCCTCACGATCGCATCGGTCGAGGCGATCGATGAGCACACGGTGAGATTCCACACGCATCAGCCCGATCCGATTCTGCTGCGGCGTGTCGCGCAGATCCTGATCATGGACAAAGAGTCGACCGAGCAGGCCATCGAGGAGCACGGTGTGACATGGCTCGTCGAGCATCCGAACGGGACGGGCCCGTACCGCTTTGTCGAGTGGATCCGTGAGGATCACCTGACGCTCGAGGCGTTCGGGGGTTGGCGCGGGACGCCGACGATCGAGCGCGTGATCTTCCGGCCGATCTCAAACGACCCGACGCGGCTCGCCGCGCTTCTGGCGGGCGATGTGCACCTGATCACGGATGTGCCCGTGCGCGACACCGACCGCATCGAGGGGCAGCCCAACCTGCGGCTGCATCGCCGCCCGAGTCTGCGGCTGATCTACCTGGGGCTCGACTGCGGCCGCGACGAGTCGCCGGGTCTCCCCGACTCGCCCCCCAATCCGCTGCGCGACCACCGCGTGCGCGAGGCGATCCACCTGGCCATCGACGAGGAGGCCATCGTCGCGAACACGATGAACGGCTTCGCCGAGCCCGCGGGCCAGCTGGTTCCGCCGACCGTGTTCGGATACAATCCCGCGATCACTCGCCCCGCCCACAATCCCGAGCGCGCGATGGAGCTCCTGGCCGAGGCGGGTTTCCCCGACGGATTTCGCATCCGGCTCGATGCGCCGAACAACCGTTACGTCAACGACCACCGCATCGCGCAGGCGATCGCCAGTCAGCTGGCGCGCGTCGGCATCACGGTGGAGGTCAGCGCGCGCCCGAAGGCGATCTTCTTCGAGGACGAGGAGCTCGGCGAGTGCTCGATGTTCCTGATCGGTTGGTCCAACTCGAACGGCGACGTGGCGGGGACGTTCGAGTTCCTGCTCCACACACCGGATGAGGCGCGTGGCCTGGGCTCGGCCAACAGCTCGAACAACTACTCCAACCCCGAGCTCGACGCGCTGATCGAGGAGGCCGCCCGGACGGTCGATGAGGGGCAGCGCCTGGAGGTCCTTCACCGCGCGATGGCGCTGGTGATGGAGGATCTGCCGCAGATCCCGCTGCACTTCCAGGTCGACCTCTACGCCGCTGTCTCGGAGCTCGACTGGACCCCGCGCCAGGACTGTCGCCTGCGCGTCATGGAGATGCGGTGGCGATGAGGTTGCCGTGAGCCGCGTTCTCTGCCTTCGCCTCGCGCAGACGGTGATTGTTCTCTTCGCGGTCAGCCTGATCGTCTTCGTCGTGCTCCGTTTCGCGGGCGACCCCGTCCTGCAGATGCTCCCGCGCAACCACACGCAGGCGCAGTACGATGCGACGCGGGCGCGGCTCGGTCTCGATCTCCCGCTTCACATCCAGTACGGGCGATTCATCGTCAATGCGGTGCATGGTGACCTGGGCACCTCCTATGTCCACTCGGTCCCCGCGGTGGACCTGATCCTGGGCAAGCTCCCGGCCACTCTCGAGCTGGCCACCGCGGCCATGCTCTTCGCGATCTGCCTGGCCTTCCCGCTGGGCATGCTCGCCGCCATGCGGCCCCACGGGATCCTGGCGCGGGTGATTCTGACGGGCTCGCTTCTGGGGATCTCCATGCCCACGTTCTTCATCGGGCTGATGTTCATCTTCCTCTTCGCGGTGCTGCCGAACATCCTCGGTGTCGAGTGGCTGCCGAGCATGCCCGCGGGCGGGCGAGGGGAGTGTGTCGCGATTCTCGGCCTGCGCTTCAGCTTCCTGACGCTCGATGGGATCCGGCATCTCGCCATGCCGGCGATGACGCTCGGGCTCTACTATCTCGCGGTGCTGCTGCGCCTGATCCGCGGCGAGATGATCCAGGAGCTCAACGAGGACTATGTCCGCGTGGCTCGGGCGAAGGGGCTCAGCGAGGCCTCCGTCACGGTCAAGCACGCGCTGCGCAACGCCCTGATCCCCGTTGTCACCGTGATGGGGATGCAGTTCGGCGGTCTGATCGCTTTCTCGCTCGTCACCGAGACGATTTTCCAGTGGCCGGGGATGGGCAAGCTCCTGATCGACTCGATCGGTCTCAACGACCAGCCGGTCGTCATGGCCTATCTCCTGCTGGTCGCGGTGATCTTCGTCACCATCAACCTCGTGGTCGACCTGCTCTACACGGTCATCGATCCGCGCGTGAGGGTGCAGGCCTGATGGCGCGCGGCGGCGACAGCCTTCTGAGGCGCCTGCTGCGCGACCGGGCCGCGTTTCCCGCGGCCATTGTGCTCTCGGTGATGCTCTTCGCCGGGATCTGCGCCCCTTGGATCGTGCCGCAGGACTCGAACGATCCAGGTGAGCTCGAGCTCTGGGATTCGCTGCGCCCGCCGATCTGGTCGCTGAGTGATGACGACGAGCCCCAGCGGGCGGAGGGGATCGTCTACCTGCTCGGCACCGACGACCAGGGGCGCGACATGCTCAGCGCGATCCTCCTGGGGCTGCGCGTCTCGCTGCTCGTCGGCTTCAGCGTCGTGGCGATCTCGTCGGTGACCGGGACGACTCTGGGCATCATCGCGGGCTACGTCGGCGGGCGTGTCGAGATGATCATCATGCGCATCGCCGACATCACGCTCTCCTTCCCCTCGATCCTCGTCGCGCTGTTCATCCTCTCGCTCTGGAAGGAGGGCGGACTCGAGCGCGTCATCATCGCCATCTGCAGCGTCCGATGGGTCGCGTACGCCCGCACCTCACGCGGCTGCACGCTCTCGGAGAAGGAGAAGGACTACGTCACCGCCGCCCGCGCGCTGGGCCAGCGTCCGATCAAAATCATGTTCCGCCACATCTTCCCCAATGTGCTCTCGCCGCTGGCGATCATCGCGGCGGTCGAGATCGCGATGGTCATCATGCTGGAGGCGACGCTCAGCTTCCTGGGCGTCGGCACCCCGATCACCGAGCCGTCGCTGGGCATGCTGATCAAGAACGGGTACGAGGATCTGCTCAGCGGCAACTGGTGGATCACCGTCTTCCCAGGGCTCGCGCTCGTCGCGCTGGTCTTCTCGATCAATGTGCTCGTCGACTGGCTGCGCGACACCCTCAACCCGCACCTGGCCGCCGCCGCGGGGGCGAGGCAGCGCGCGGAGTGATTTGAGTTGATTTGGCCCGGAAAATGCCCAATGCATTCCATGCTCTGACCCAATCCCCGCGGGGATGACTGGAGGTGCTGCCCATGCCTGTCGAGACCGAGGCGCTTGTGGACCACATCGTCGAGCTCATCCGGCGCAGCTCGTGCGGCCTGCCCGACGACGTGAAGGAGGCCATCGCCCGGGCGGCGGAAGATGAGGAGGCGGGCTCGCGCGCTCAGAACGCACTGCGGCTGGTCCTGCGCAACGTCGCGGAGGCCGAGCAGGGCTCGACCCCCACCTGCCAGGACACTGGGACGCTGATCTTCCACGTCGAGTACGGCCCGGAGCATCGCCAGCGTCCGCTGCGCGGGGCGATCGAGGCCGCGTGCCGCGAGGCGACGGCGAAGCAGTATCTCCGGCCCAACGCGGTGGATCCTGTGACGGGCAAGAACTCGGGGAACAACATCGGCGACGGCGCTCCCTTCATCGATTTCGTGGAGCGCGACGAGCCCGGTCTCCACATCGCGCTGCTTCAGAAGGGTGGCGGCTGTGAAAACGTCAGTGGGCAGTACTCGCTCCCCAACGGACCGCTGGGGGCGGGGCGGGACCTCGAGGGCGTGCGAAGGGTCGTCCTCGACGCCGTGCACAAGGCCCAGGGCAAGGGGTGCGCGCCGGGGATCCTCGGCATCGGCCTCGGCGGCGACCGCATGTCATCGCACCTGGAGGCGAAGATGCAGCTCTATCGACGTCTCGACGACGTCAATCCCGACCCCGACATGGCGGCGCTCGAGGCGCGGCTTCTCCGTGAGGGCAACGAGCTCGGGATCGGCCCGATGGGCTTCGGCGGCAAGACGACGCTGCTCGGCGTCAAGATCGGCCGGCGCCACCGCGTCCCCGCCAGCTACTTCGTCTCCATCGCCTACATGTGCTGGGCCTCGCGCCGCGCGGCGCTCCACATCGACGCCGACGGCGTCGCGTCGCACAACTGAGAGGAGAGAGTCGCCATGAAGAGAATCCAGCTCCCCGTCGATGAGGCCACCATCCGCTCGCTGCGCGTGGGTGACGAGGTCTCGATCTCCGGCGTCATGGTCACGGCGCGGGACGCCGCTCACAAGTACATGATCGAGAACCCCGCCGAGGAGATGCGCGACCTGCTGCGCGACTCGATCATCTATCACTGTGGCCCCGTCGTCCGCCAGATGGACGGCGAGTGGCAGTTCGTCTCCGCGGGGCCGACGACCTCGATCCGCGAGGAGCCCTACCAGGCGACGGTGATCGGCAAGTTCCAGGTCCGCGGCGTGATCGGCAAGGGGGGCATGGGGCCGAAGACCGCCGCCGGATGCAAGGAGCACGGCGCCGTCTACCTCCACGCCGTCGGTGGCCTCGGGACCTCCATCGCCAAGTCGGTCAAGCGGGTGCGCGATGTCCTCAAGCTCGAGGAGTTCGGATCGCCCGAGGCGATGTGGGTGATCGAGGTCGAGGACTTCCCCGCAGTGGTCACCATCGACGCCAACGGCGACTCGCTCCATGAGAAGATCGAGGCCGAGTCGGCCGAGAGATTGAAAAGGCTGCTCGGGTGATTCAGCCTTTCTTCTTTGGTCTCATCGCCGTCAGGAGAATCGCATCCCCCCACCGCGCGGGCAGGCGCCGCTGGATTGCGGTCAGGAGGCTGTCCTTGAACGGCGCCCGATAGCGCGTCCGGGGGCGTCGCTTGGCGACGGCCTTGTCGATCGCGCGGACAATGCAGTCGGTCTTGGCCTTCTTCGGTGCGATCTGCACCCGCATGGCGCGGAATCCCGCGAGGGCCTCGGCGTAGGGGGAGTCGGGTGACTCGTGCGGCTCGAGGCTCTCGAGGGCGCGGTCGTCGAACTCGGTCTGGATGCCTCCCGGTTCGATCAGGACCACCTGGATCCCGAACGGGCGGAGCTCCATGCGCAGCGAGTCGTTGATCGCCTCGACCGCGTGCTTGGTGGCGCAGTAGATCCCCGTGAAGGGGATGGTCACCAGCCCCAGGACGCTTCCGATGTTGACGATGCGCCCGGCACGCCGCGCGCGCATCTCGGGCAGGAAGGCGCGCGTGACGCGCAGCAGGCCGAAAACGTTCGCCTCGAACTGGGCGCGGATCTCCTCGTCCGTCAGCATCTCGAGGGGTCCGTTCTGACCGTAGCCCGCGTTGTTGATGAGGACGTCGATGCCTTGGCCCTCTGTGCGCGAGAGGATCTCGCCGCGCAGGTTGTCGACTGATGCCTGGTCAGTCACATCGAGGGGCAGCGCCTCGATGCCGTCGATGCGGTCGAGCTCATTGAGGCGATCCACTCGCCGCCCGGTCGCGAACACGTGGTGGCCTCTCTTCGCGAGATGGAGGGCGGCGTCGCGCCCGATGCCGGAGGTGGCACCGGTGATGAGGATGATCTTCTGTTTGAACATTGCGGCCAAATCCTTGAAATCAGCGCATATGACTGATCTGTGATAACTTGCTCACCGGAGCGCAGGCGTCCAGGTCTTAATTTGTCTGTGGCACCGAGAGGGACAACGGTGTTCTCGGCGGTCAAGGAAGATCCAGCACCCCGCAGTGCTTGCAGTCCAAGTCTATGAGGAGGGTGAAGGGTCTCTCACAGAGAAGCGCGCCATTTCAACTGCCCAGGAACACTGAGATCTGTGGAGAGAATGCACTCCGCTCTCAGCCCCGGAGGGGCGTCACAGTTTTAGCCTGGGGCGAAGCCCCAGGATTTCGATTCCCCCCCTGTCAGAAGCCCCGGATGGGGCGGAACAGAGGACATTATTTCGCCCCTCCGGGGCTTGGGAAGTTGTGAGGCGTTTGTTTTCCAGGGGCGTTGCCCGGCCTTCGCTTCGCTTCGGCGGGCGCTGCCCCTGGCTATGATTATTTCGCCCCTCCGGGGCTCTGGGAGGGCAAAATCAGGGGGCTCTGGGAGGGCAAAATCAGGGGGCTCTGGGAGGAGTGCAATCAACTGGCAGAGAGCAGTGATCATGAGCTGCCAGAGGCACCGATCCTCGACGGCGACACCGGCCAACACTTCGCAGGGGGACTCTTGACGATCTTGTCCGCTCTCGTCGATGAACAGAAAGTGGGCCATCCCCGGCTGTGATCAGAAATTTCCGACCAGGCTCCGGCGGTCGCCGTCGCTGAAGACGCCCTTGACGTTTCGGAGGAAGGCGGCCGGGTCGTCGGCGTACTGGAGGGCCTCCTCGACGGTGACCGTGCCCTCGCGGGCGAGCTTGACGAGCGCCTGGTTGAAGGTCTGCATCCCCTCCTCGCCGTTCTGGATCGCCTGCTTCAGCTCGGCGATTTGCCCCTCGCGCATCAGCTTGGAGACGATCGGGGTGTTGACGAGGATCTCGCAGGCGGGGATGCGCCCCTTTCCGTCGGCGGTGTGGAGCAGGCGCTGGCTGATCACGGCGCGCAGGTTGAGCGCTAGCTGACTGAGGATCAGCCGCTCCTCATCGGCGTTGAAGAAGTGCAGGATGCGGTTGAGCGTCTGCTTGGCGTCCGGCGTGTGGAGGGTCGAGAAGACGAGGTGGCCGGTCTCGGTGGCGGCCAGCGCGGACTTCACGGTGATCTTGTCGCGCATCTCGCCGAGCAGGATCACGTCGGGGTCCTGGCGGAGCACATGCTTCATCGCGACGTCGAAGTCGAGGATGTCGTGGAAGAGCTCGGTCTGGTTGACGATGCACTTCTTGTCGCGGTGCAGGAATTCGATCGGGTCCTCGATGGTGACGATGTGGTGGTGCCGCGAGGCGTTGATCTGGTCAAGCATCGAGGCCAGCGTGGTCGACTTTCCCGATCCGGTGACGCCGGTGACGAGCACGAGCCCGCGGTGGACCGCGACGATGCTCTCCAGCGCGTCGGGGAGATTGAGGTCTTTGAGCGAGGGGATCTCGATGGCCACGTGGCGGATGGCCAGCGAGACCGACCCGCGCTGATGGAAGATGTTGACGCGGAAGCGCCCAATGCTGGGCAGGGCGTAGGCGAAGTCGGCGGTGCCCTGGGTCTCGAACATCTCGCGGCGGCGCGTCGGCGTCAGTGCCAGCATGATGTCCTCGGTGTCCTTCGGCGTCAGCTTGGGGTGGTCGACAGGTCTCAGGTCACCGTTGATCCGGTACATGGGAGGACTGCCGACCTTCAGGTGGAGGTCCGAGGCCTTGACCTTGGTCATGGCCTCCAGCAGCCGATCAACGTCGATCATGGCATCTCTCTCCTGCAGCTCGCAGTCTCGCCCAGTGACTCACAGTGTACTATCGGCAGAGCGCGCCCCGCGGTCAAGCCGACACCTGAGAAATTGACTCCCTCCGACGGGGGAGCGATTGCGTTCTGAGCGGGGATCCTCTATGAATGCCCTCGGGCTGGAGGAGCCATGGTCCGTCTCCTGATCTCGCTCGCTGTCACTGTGGGGGTTGTCTGCGGGATCCTCTGGCTCCGGGGCGGTGCCGAGTCGCCTCCGGGAGCGGAGGCGACCCTGATTCTGGGGCTGACCCTTCTCGCCGCCCACGCGCTGGGACTCCTGCTCAAGCCGCTCGGCCTTCCACTTGTCACGGGCTACCTGCTTCTGGGGCTCGCCGCCGGGCCCCACGCGCTCCGGCTGATCTCCCATGAGGCGGTTGGCGAGCTGAGGCTGATCAACGACATCGCTCTGGCGCTCATCGCTCTGACGGCCGGGGGTGAGCTGGTCCTTCGCCAGCTGCGTCCTCTGATGAGGAGCATCCTCTCAATCACCCTGATTCAGATTGTCATCATCGCCTGTGGGATGGGCCTGTTCTTCGCCCTGATCGCGGGGCATGTGTCCTTCGCCCAGGGGCTGGGGGCGCGCGATCTGCTGGCCATCGCCCTGCTCATCGGGGTCATCTCTGTCGCCAAGTCGCCCGCCACCACCATTGCGATCATCACCGAGACACGCGCCTCGGGCCGTTTCACCGAGACCGTGCTGGGGGTCACCATCCTCAAGGACGTGCTGGTGATCCTCCTTTTCGCCGTGGTGTTCGCGTTGGCCGATGTTCTCATCCGCCCAGGGTCCGAGATGGCGCTGTACGATCTGGGCACCATCGCCTTCAGCCTCGTGGCATCAGTCGCTGTGGGATCGCTTCTGGCGGCGGGGCTCGCCCCCCTTCTCCCGCGGGCGGGCCGCCAGCTGCCCGTTCTGGTGGCGGGCACGGCCATCTGCGCGGCGGCGGTGGCGCGTCCCCTGGGTCTCGACCCGCTGATCCTGTGCATCGCCGCCGGCTTCGGGGTGCGCAACTTCACGTCGCGTGGGCGCGAGCTGGTCCTGGGCATCGAGAGCGTCGCGCCGATGATCTATGCGGTCTTCTTCACCCTGACGGGGGCTGGGCTCGACATCACGGCCCTCGGTGCGATGTGGCAGATCGCCCTCCTCATCGTCCTGATGCGCGCCGCTCTCACCTTCTCCTCGACCTGGCTGGGCAGCCGACTCGTCGAGGATATCCCCGCCGTGCGCAACCTGGGGTGGATGGGTTTCATCGCGCAGGCCGGTGTGACGCTGGGGCTGTCAGCCCTGGTGGCCGCCCACTTCCCGGGTTGGGGAAGACCTCTTCAGACCCTGATTGTGGCCGCCGTCGTGATCAATCAGATCGTCGGCCCGGTGCTCTTCAAGCTCGCCCTGATCCTGTCCGGTGAGGCGGCGACCCCGAGCCTCAGGGATCGATTCCCGGGGCGTCTGGTCATCACCCCCGGCAGGTCCGTGACCGAATCCACCACATGATCCGCCTCGCCACGGCTCTTCTGGGCCTCACGGTGTTCACGGGGGCCGTGCTGTGGGGACTCAGCATCACCCCAGGGGGGTCGGATGCGCACGCCACGCTGGTGCTGGGCTTCGCCATTCTGTCCGCCCACCTCTTCGGGCTCCTGCTCCGGCCCATCGGGCTCCCCCTGGTCACCGGCTACCTGCTGCTCGGTCTCATCGCCGGGCCTCACGCGATGGGGCTGATCACCCGGGAGGCCACGGCGGATCTCCGCCTGATCAGCGACATCGCGCTCTGTCTGATCGCTCTCACGGCCGGGGGTGAGCTTGTTCTCGGCCAGCTGCGCCCGCTCCTGAGAGGCATCGCGGCGATCACCCTCTCGCAGGTCACGCTGGTCTTCGCGGGGATGATCACTCTCGTCTGGCTGATGGCAGGCCATCTCCCCTTCGCCGTGGGGCTCGGGCAGAGGGAGACGCTGGCGATCGCGCTCCTCGTCGGGCTCATGGCGGTGGCGACCTCCCCCGCCACCACCATCGCGGTGATCACCGAGACCCGCGCCGGGGGTCGCCTGACGGAGACGATCCTGGGGGTCACGATTCTCAAAGATGTCGTGGTGATTCTCCTCTTCGCCATCGTCTTCGCCGTCGCCGACGTGCTGGTGCGACCCGAGACCGAGATGGCGCTGCGCGATCTCGGGACCATTGCGCTTAACCTCGCTCTGTCGGTGGGTGCCGGTGTCGGGCTCGGGGCCTCGCTCGCCCCCCTTCTGCCGCGCGTGGGGAGGCAGCTGCCGGCGCTGGTGGCGGGCACGGCCATCGGTGTGGCGGCGGCGGCGCGCCCCCTGGGACTGGATCCCCTGATCCTGTGCATCGCGGCGGGGTTCACGGTTCGCAATCTCACCTCCCGGGGTCGCGAGCTGATCCGGGGCATCGAGAGCGTGTCTCCGATGATCTATGCGGTCTTCTTCACGATCACGGGGGCCGCTCTGAATGTGGCGGCTCTCCGGACCATGTGGGCTGTCGCCCTGGTGCTTGTTTTTTCCCGGGCGATGCTTATGGTCGGGTCGACCTGGGTGAGCAGCCGCGTGATCGAGGATCAGCCCACAGTGAGACGCTGGGCGGGCCTCGGGCTCCTGGGGCAGGGGGGGGTCACTCTGGGGCTCGCCGCTCTGGTCGCCAACCAGTTCACGGGGTGGGGCGCCGACCTGCGGACCCTGATCGTCGCGGCGGTCGCGGTGAATGAGATCGCTGGGCCGGTGCTTCTCAAGATCGCGCTGGTGCACTCGGGCGAGGTGGGGCGACGGGAGATCGTCGGCCCCCAGTCCTCTCCGGGGGCGATCACCTCAGCCGGATCTCCCCCGCCCGCCGAAGTGTCCGGTGGGCCAGTGTCGGTGCAATCATCTGATTGAGGACGATCGAGACGATGACGATGGTCTCGAGCGCCTGAACATGGGGCTCCTGGGGCAGCGTGATCCCCAGGCTGATGATCATGGCCAGGGCGAGGCCCCCCTGGCTGAGCATCGCCAGGCCCAGCTGGGGGAGCGGATGGAAGTGAAGCCTCCAGATCCGCGGGCCGAGCGCTGCGCCGAGGACTTTGCCCAGGGCGCGGAAGAGCATGTAGGGGAGAATCAGGATCCAGGCCCATCCGCCGCTGATCGACCATGTGGCCCCGCCCAGGATCAGGAAGACGATGTAGAAGGGGACCTCGGCGCCACCGAGACTCTTCGTCACGCGCTCGCTCTGATGGGAGAGATTCACGAAGATCACACCCATCACGAAGTTCACGACCAGTGGGGACTGGCCGATGGTGTGCGCCGCGCCGCTCGAGAGCACGACCAGGCCGATGAGCCAGAGGAGATAGTCGGGTGCGGACCAGCGGCCGTGGAGGATGTGGTGGGCCAGCACCCCCAGCATGATCCCGATGCCGATGGTGACCGCGAAATTGGAGAGCGCGCGGAGCCCCGGGACATCGATGACCGCGGTCGGCTGCAGAGCGCTGAGGACGAGCCCGAACAGGAGGATCCCCACGATCCCATCGGTGGCGGCCAGGAACTGCGCCAGCTGGGTGTTTTCCCCGCGCGCCCCATGGCGGGCGATCAGCCACCCGATGCCGATCGGGGCGGTGACGCTGGCCACGACGCCGAGGGTGGCGGCGAGGATCAGGCGATTGCGCAAGGAGAGCCCCGCGACCATGTGTCCGCCCGACCTGTGATCGATCCACAGGGCAAGCGCCATGGCGGCGGTGACGATGATGCAGGTGACGAGCGCCTGGAAGCCGGCGATTTTGAAATGCGACCTCTTGAACCGGCGCATCTTGCGCACGTCCCACTGAAGACCGAAGAAGAGCCCCACCCAGCCGAGGCCGACGGCGAGGAACGGGGTCATCTGCTCGACAAGCGTCTCGTCGAAGAGTCCGAGCACGTGTGGCCCGAGCAGGAGACCGAGGAACAGAAACTCGGTGTGCCCCGCCAGTGCGCTGCCGAGCCAGAGGGGGAGCGCGCGCTTGCCGGAGAGCAGGTGGGGAAGTGTGAGGCTGAGCGCCATCAGCAGCGTCACGCCGACCACAATGCCCAGCGCGTCCGCCACGTTGCCGGCAGGCGCGGCGGCGAGAGTCACAGCGAGATCTCCAGCCTCTCGCGCAGAAGATCCTCGAGGCTCTCGACACAGACCCAGTGACCCTCGGCCCGGGGGAAGAAGACGCGGCTGTGGCGGGGGATGAGCGACTCCCACTCCTCGGGCAGGGGGGGGCGCGTCAGGACCAGCGCCGTCGAGTCCCGCCCCAGGCGGAGGATGGTGGCCCCGCTGTGGGGCCCCTCCTGGACCTTGCCCTCGATGGAGGGATTGAGGCGCGCCATGCTGAGCTGCTTGAGCAGGAGATCGTTGGGGGAGCCACCGGTGGTCTGACTCGCAGCCTTGGGCAGAGGATCGCTGAGGGGTGATGGGGTGGGTGAGGCCGTGGGGATGGGTTCGCTCAGAATGGAGCGCATGAACTCCTCCTCGGCCTCGGCGTCGTGGGCGGCCTGCTCGGCGGCGTGGCCTTTGAGGAGGAGCACGAGGGCGGCCAGGCACGAGGCGGCGACGCCGATGCCCAGGGCGATCATCACCGGCTGCCAGCGCTCGGCGGTCTCGGCGCGTGATCCGGGTTCGGCCAGGAAGATCTGCACGGCGACGAGCGCGAACAGCATCAGCAGCACCACCACGAGCAGTGCGAGCGCGATGGTCAGTCTGCGATGGCCCATGCGTTTCCTCCGCTCCGGGGGTCTGGGGTCTCGCCGGTCAGCCGGCCATCAGGACGGCGATCGCCACGGCCAGCCATGCGACCACTCCGCCCAGGAGCCAGCGGTCGTTGAGAAGCAGGTGCTCCGGCGCGCCGCCCTCCTCGCGCTTGTAGACGAGGTAGAGATAGCGGAAGACGCCGAAGACGACAAACGGCAGTGTCCAGATCATGGGGTTCAGCTCGTCGGGTCGCCGCAGCCCCTCCGCCCCCGGCGTCACCAGGATCGCATAGAGCGTGTAGCACAGGATGGTGGCGGAGGTGGAGACGGCGACCAGCTGGTCGAGGAGCTCGTGCGAGTACTCGGCGAGCACCGCGCGGTGATTGCTCGCGTCGGCCTGGAGGATGACCAGCTCGTGGCGGCGCTTGCAGATCGCGATGAACAGGCTGAGGAAGAAGATGCAGACGATGAACCACGTCGAGATGACGACCGGCTCGGCACCTGGCATGCGGATCGCCGCGATCCCCGCGATGGCCCGCAGAGGGAATCCGATCGAGTTGATCAGGATATCGACGATCACCACGTGTTTGAGCAGCAGCGTGTAGAGCAGCTCCTTCGCCAAGTAGATCGCCATGCAGACCTCGACCCAGGGGCGGCCGGGGAACAGCAGCCAGGAGAGAAGGATCGTGGCGATGAAGAGCACGGCGCTCACGGCTGCGGCCAGCGGGGCCGAGATCTCGCCGGCTGCGATGGGCCGCTTGCACTTCTTCGGGTGGCGGCGGTCCTCCTCCACGTCGCGGATGTCGTTGAAGAGGTAGACGGCACTCGACCCCAGACAGAAGACCACGAAGCAGAGGCAGGCGGCGATGCAGAGCTCGGGCTCGGTGAAGCGCTTGGCGAAGATCAGCCCGGCGAACACAAAGGTGTTCTTGATCCACTGCTTGGGGCGGAGGGCGAGCACAAGCGCCAGGGCGCGGGGTCTTCCGGTGGAGGTCACGCGGAGGTCTCTCCTGCCTGTTTCCGAGAATCAACCAGCCCTCGGATCAACAAGTCAACATCTCAGCGCAGAGAGAGAACCGCTGTGCGGCCCGGATCGAGGGGGACGGAGATCGTCCCCTCGGAGATCTCCATCGGCTCACCGCTGACGAGATCCCCGATCTCAGCGGGGATCTCGAGACCGAGCCCCTCCCAGTCGACGGTGATCCGCGTCGCGATGGGCTGCTCACTCTCCGAGTGAACAGCCAGGAGAATCTCGCCCTCCTCGCCACCGCCGTAGCGCTCGAGGAAGACGTCCCCCCGATCCGCCCGCGCGAGCGTCGCGCACTGCCAGCCCGCCGTCTCGAGCCGCTCGACGATCGGGATCATCCGGCGATAGATCGGCCGCACGATCTCCATCAGGTCGGGGCTCGCCCAGGCCTCCTTGACGGTGGGCGTGATTGCGAAAAGCAGGCAGCGGTGCCAAATCTTCTCGACAAACGCCGCGGCGGTCTCCGGCGTCCACCGCTGCCCGCGCGGGGGCAGGGCAGCCACCAGCGCCGCGATGGGGCGCGGCCCGGCGAGTGCGCGGCGCCATGAGAGCTCCTCGAGCGACCAGTTCTCGCCGCGGCTGGGATCG
>JAFGKF010000050.1 GCA_016928695.1 Candidatus Sumerlaeota bacterium
CCAGACTCACGGGCAAGCCCGTGAAATCCACACAGGATCGAAGAGGGGACAGAGATCTCTGCGTTCACTCTGCGTTCTCCGCGTTCTCTGCGGTTTTCTGCATTCCTCCCAGCATTGATTTTCGCCACGCGAGATAGCCGAGCACGGAGATCACTGTCAGAAAGATGAAGTACCCGAAGGTGAACCACAGCCCCATGATCGCGAACATGGAGAGGTAGATCAGGTTCACGATCAGCCAGAGCAGCCAGCTCTCCAGGATCTTCTGCGCCGTCATCCACTGGGCGATCAGCCCGAAGGTCGTGGTCAGCGAGTCGCGGAAGGGGAGATTGGCGTCGGTGAACTTCCAGAGAAGAAATCCCACCAGGAGATAGATGACGAGCCCCAGCGCGGTGAGCCCGGATCCCTCCAGCCGCCGCACGCGCCGCACGGGCAGCTCATGGCCCTCGCGGTCACCGCGCCCCCAGTTGATCCACCCGTAGAGGCACAGGACAAAGTACACGGCGTACTCGAACGTCAGGGCATAGAGCTTCGACGCGAAGAACACGTGCACATAGAACAGGGCCCCGATGACCCCGAAGGGCCAGCACAGCACGCTCTGTCGCATCGCCAGGATGACGTAGACGGTGCTCGCGACGGTCGCGATGAGCTCCCACACCCACTTGTCCTGGGTGTAGAAGAACTCGAAGAATTCGGTGGTCAGGCGCTCGAGCATGATGTGCCCCGCCCGGGATCACCTCCAGTCGTCAAAATACGGCAGCTCCGCCGCCGCGGCGCGGATCTCGTCCTTCGCGGCCATGAGCTCGAGCGTGGTGTCCCACTTGCCCTCGAGGAAGGCCTGGCGCGGGCCGTCAGCGATCTCGGTGGGGACGCTGCCGCCCTCCCAGGAGACGGTCCGGGCCTCGACGTCGACCGTGAACTCGGTGCCGGGCTTGGCCTCGCAGGCGCTCTGGAGCCGCTGGGCGTCGGCCTCGCTGACGCGGAGGCAGGGGATGCCGAGCGCCACGCAGTTGCCGAAGAAGATCTCGGCGAACGACTCGCCGACGATGGCCCGGATGCCATCGCCCCAGCGCATGAGCGACTGCGGCGCGTGCTCGCGCGAGGAGCCGCAGCCGAAGTTCTTGTTGACCAGGAGGACCTGCGCGCCCTGGAAATGCGGTTCATCGAAGGGGTGGATCTCCCCCTTCTCCGCCAGGGACCTCCGGTCGTCCTCGAAGGCGTGCTCGCCGATGCCGTCGAACGTCACGCATCGGAGGAACCGCGCGGGGATGATGCGGTCGGTGTCGATGTCGTTGCCCCGCACGGCGATCCCCCGCCCGGTGATTCTGACTCGCTTCGCGTCCATCTCTTCGATCCTTTCAAACGCTGAGCCCGCTGAGAGCGCAGAGGGCTCAGTCCTGATAATCATTCACAACTCGCCTGATGCCATCTCGCAGCATCTTCTCATGGAAATTGATGAGCAGGCCCACCTCCAGATTCATCAGCCGAAGATAGGAGAGAAGCTGGACCAGATCCACGGGATTGATCTGCTCCTTGGCCTTGAGCTCCACGACCACCTGGTCCTGAACCACAAGATCTGCTCTGAAGCCACAGTCGATTGTCACCCCGTCGTAGATGACAGGCACACTCAGCTGGCGCTCCACTTTCAAACCGGCCTTGATCAGCTCATGGGCCAGGCAGGCCTCATAGGCAGATTCAAGCAATCCAGGACCGAGTGCCCTGTGAACACGGATAGCGGCACCGATGATCGCCTCTGTGATGTCGTTGAGTTTCACCTGTTGAATCCTCCGCGTCCTCTGCGCTCTCTGCGCTTATGCGATCTGAAAATACTCCCGGGCATCGACCACCTCGCCCGCGACGGCGGCGGCGGCCACCATCACAGGCGACATGAGCAGCGTCCGCCCCGAGGGCGAGCCCTGCCGGCCCTTGAAGTTGCGATTGCTCGAGGACGCGCAGATCTCGCGCCCCCGGAGCTTGTCCGGGTTCATCGCCAGGCACATCGAGCAGCCCGCCTCACGGAACTCGAATCCCGCCTCGGTGAAGACCCGGTCCCAGCCGCGCTCGATCATCTCGCGCGCCACCGGCTGTGAGCCGGGGACGATCAGCGCACGGACCCCCGGGGCCACCTTCGCGCCGCGCGCCTGGATGAATTTGACGACCTCCTCGAAGTCGCTGATGCGGCCGTTCGTGCACGAGCCGATGAAGGCGACGTCGATCTTCGTCCCCTGGATCGGGTGCGCGGGCGGCAGCGCCATGTAGTCGAGCGCCTCCTGGATCATCGGCCGCTCGCTCTCCGGGAACTCGGTGATGTCCGGCACGCTCTGGCTGACGCCGATCGACTGCCCCGGGGTGATGCCCCAGGTCACGATCGGCTCGATCTCCGCCGCATCGAAGACGACCACGTCGTCGTACGCCGTGTCGGGGTCGCTGCGGATCGAGTCCCAATAGGCCACGGCCCGGTCCCAGGCCCCCTCGGGCGGGGCGAACTCGCGCCCGCGGAGATAGTCATAGGTCGTCTGGTCGGGGTTGACGTAGCCGCAGCGCGCGCCGCCCTCGATCGACATGTTGCAGACGGTCATGCGCTCCTCCATCGACATGCGATCGAAGACCTCGCCCGCGTACTCGTAGACGTGGCCGACGCCGCCCTTCACGCCGAGGCGCTGGATGATGAAGAGAATCACGTCCTTCGCATAGACGCCGGGGCGGAGCGCGCCGTTGACCTCGATGCGGCGCACCTTCAGCCGGTCCATCGCGAGCGTTCCCGTTGCGAGGACGTCGCGCACCTGGCTTGTGCCGATGCCGAACGCCAGCGCGCCGAAGGCACCGTGCGTCGCGGTGTGCGAGTCGCCACAGCAGATCGTCATGCCCGGCTGCGTGAGGCCGAGCTCGGGCCCGACGATGTGGACGACGCCCTGCTTGCCCGTGTCGGGCGTGAGGAACGTGATGCCGAAGTCGCGCGTGTTCTCGCTGAGGGCGACGAACATCTCCTCGGCCAGCGGGTCAGCCAGCGGCCGCGACTGATTGTCGGTGGGGATGATGTGATCCACGGTGGCGACGTTGCGGTGCGGGAACATCACGCCCCACCCCCGCTCGCGCAGGGCGGCGAAGGCCTGGGGCGAGGTCACCTCGTGGAGCAGCTGGAGCCCCATGAGGAGCTGCCACTGCCCCGACGGCAACCGCCGCACGGCGTGCCGCTCGAAGACCTTCTCGTAGAGACTCTTGCCCATCATCATCACTCCCTCTGGCCGGCGTAGGACTCCAGCCGTGTGATCAGCTCGTCCGCGAAGCGGGTGAAGGCGTCGAGGGACTGCGGCCTCAGGTCCAGCCAGATCGCCTCGATCGCCCGCTGACGCGCCTCGCGCAGGGCGGCCATCGTCCGCTCCCCCTTGGCCGTCAGGCGGTAGCGCCGCTGGCGACCGTCGGTCCGCGAGATCCTCGACCGGACCAGCCCCTTGTCAAGCAGCTGGCGCAGGATCTTCGAGACCGCCGCGGGGGTCGACTGGCGCTCGCGCGCGAAGAGTGACGGCATGAAGTGCTCATCGCTGATCTGCTCGAGCGCCTCCCACTGCGCCACGGTGAGCCCCGCCCCGCGGGCCAGCTGCTCACGCCTCTGGGTGAACAGCTCGGTCAGCCGCTGGAGGCTCTCGATGGCCGTGATCACAGGCGGGCCGATGCCCTTTTCTTTCATATCGGCAACTGTTAACCAGGGTGAAGTAAATGTCAAGGGCTTTTTTCGCAGAGGGACAATCGGCTCTGAGGCGCCGCGATTCCCCACTGGCATCCCCGCGGCCATGGTGCGAGAGTTGAGCCAGCGCCGCCGGAGGTGAGGCCATGGCCGAGGAGAAAAAGATCAAAGATGCTGCCCGCGCGATCGACGCGTCGACCATGATCAAGCGCGCCCGGCGGCAGGCGATCAGCCGGCTCGTCTGGCAGCTCGTCGGATGGCTGGTGGTGATCGTGATCGTGGTGCTCGTCTGGAAGGGTCTGAGCGCGATTCTCGACTACGCCGCCCTGGAGGAGGTCGACACCACCGCCCCCCGCACCGAGGAGCCCGCGGCGCCCTGAGGGGAGGGCCCATTCCCGAAAACCCTTGCGCTGGGAGCGTGGCTCCGGGTCAAATGACCTCTGGTAGCCATTCCGGTGGGTTCCGATATCGAAGCAACCCCGCGGGTTTTGCCGTGGGGGGGGCTGTGGACGTGGAAGGAGGCGAAGTGATGGACGAGTCCTCTCAGATCCATGAAGAGACAGACGTTGCCCGCTCGCCGGGTCGTCAGGAGCGCCGCGAGCTCTTCTCGCGGCAGGTGCGAGCGGGCCGCCGCACCTATTATCTGGACGTCAAGGAGAACGCCCGCAAAGACATGTACCTCGTGATCTCGGAGTCACGGCGCAACGCCGAGGGCACCCACGAGCGGACCAATGTGATGGTCTTCGAGGAGGACCTGGGCAATTTCCGCGATGCCTTCGACGACGTCGTCCGGTTCATCCGGAACACCCGGATGCCACCCGGCGTCTGAGCCCCGGTTCTCTCAGCAGGCGGTGAGACAAGAGGCCTGACCGGTGTGAACCGGTCAGGCCTCTGTGCGAGGGAGGGTTGAAAGGAGGGATACCAGCAGTGCGGGTCCTCCCTCTCAGCGTGCGGAGCCCGGACCGGTGATCGAGGCGATCAGATCGGCGTCGACCTGATCGCGGCCACGCCGGGCGGCGATGAGAAGAGCGTTGTGGGCCAGGCGGTTGATCTCGCGCGGGATGCCGTCGGTGATCTGGGTGATCGGCTCGATGGCCGACGTGTGGAAGATGTCCGGGCGTCCCCCCGCCATCAGGCAGCGGAACTTGATGTACTGCTCCACCTCCTCGGGGCGGAGAGGGCGCAGGGTCGTGCGGATGAACATGCGGTTGAGGACAGCGCGGTAGTGTTTGCGGTCCAGGCGGACGCGGAAGTGGTCCTCGCCGAAGAGGAGCACGGAGATCAGCTTCTTGTCGGGGATCTCGATGTTGGAGAGTGTGCGGAGAATGTGGATGGCATCGGGTTTGAGGAAGTGGGCCTCGTCGATGATCAGCACCAGCTTCTGGCCCTGGCGATAGAGGCGGATGATCTCCTGCTGGATGGTGCTGAGCAGGCGGTGGATCGACGGCCGCCCCGAGGGGGGATCGATCTCGAGCTCGGACATGATGTCGCGCAGCAGTGCGGTCCGGCTCATGTCGGGGTAGACCAGCGTCAGGACGGTGCGGTGCCTGTCGGGGTCGAGATCCTGCAGCAGGATCTGGGTCAGCAGGGTCTTTCCCGTGCCGCTCAGGGCGGTGCACAGCGCCATCGACGCGTCGTCCTCCACGGCGCGCTTCATGAGGATGAAGGCCTCCTCGTGCGCGTCTGTCCGGAAGAAGAAGTCGGGGTTGACGTTGTCAGCGAAGGGATTGGTCGTCAGCCCGAAGTGCACGATGGGCTCACTCGACGAGCTCTGGAAGCGGGCTCGGCCTCGGGGGCGGGGGGTGTCATCGACCAGCTCAACGACCTCGACCTCCTGGGTGCTGATGTCTGTCATCGGGAGTCTCCTTCGAACAATTTGAGGCGCGGGTCAGGCCGAGGCCGCGCCGGCCATGTTTCTCTTGATGGCGCCGATCACCTCGGCGAAGGCGGACTGCTTCTTGTGGTTCTTGAAGACGTCCTCGTTGAGGATCGTCTCCGCGATCTTCTCGAGGCACTGGGCCGCCGGCGACTGGGGTGCCGCGAGCATCAGCGGCTGACGCAGCTGGTTGGCGATCTTGACGTTCTCGTCGGTCAGGATGTGGCCCAGGTCGCCGAGGCCGTAGTCGAGGTGGCGCTCGGTGCAGGAGTTGATCCGGTTGAAGACGTTCTTGGCGTGATACATGTTCTTGACCTCGTTGATCACGAGGCCGATCTTCGCCGCGCTGTCCATCTCCAGGATGATCTTGATGATCGAGAAGACATCCGCCGTCGCCGCGATGTTCGGAGTCGTCACCGCCACCACCTCGTCGGCGAACGTCGCGAAGCGAAGGACGTTGTCGCTGATCCCCGCCCCCGTGTCGATCAGGAGGATGTCGACCTCCCGCTCGAGCTGATCCATCTGCCGCAGCAGCAGCTTCCGCTGGGGATCGGTCAGGTTCGCCAGCTCGCGCACCCCCTGACCCCCCGAGATCACGCGGATGCCGTCGGGTCCCTCGCAGAGAATGTCCTCGAGGGAGAAGCCGTCCTCGATGAGATGGGAGAGATTGAACTGAGGCTTGGTGCCCAGCAGGATGTGGCAGTTGGCCAGCCCCAGATCGGCGTCGAAGAGCGCCACGCGCTTGCCCATGTGCGCGAAGCACAGCGCCAAGTTGCAGATGATGGTGGTTTTGCCGACGCCCCCCTTGCCGGAGGTGACGGCGATCACGCGGGCGCGCCCGTTCCCCTGGCGGACAGTCAGACCCGACGCGCGGTCCTGAAAGACCTGACGGAGCTCTCTCTTGACATCGTCGATCGACTGGCCGCGCCGGTGAATGAGATCACAGATCAGCTTGAGGATGTCCACGTGGTCGTCAGAGAATTCTCGGTGGTCCAGCCCCATCTTGGTGAAAGTCAGAAAGTCGCGGAACACCGCCTCGTAGAAGCGGATCTCGCTGGCCTCAAGTCCGGTGAGCTGGCACACCTCTTCGATACTGTGGGAACGGATCGGCATGGGCAGGGAACCTCCTGGGCAGTCGCAGCGTGGCGCCCCATCCCTGATGGGGAGCCATCATCAGCAGGGAACGAGGTGAACGGACCGGTCGATATCTTCGATGTCAAAGAGCCGCGAGACGCCTCTCGCTGTCGAGCTTTGATAATCATGGCGTTGTCGTCAAGTCAACAACAACTTGAGGTGAAAAACCCGTTTGCCCGGTCGAGCCCTCCCGGACACAGGCCCTCGGACGCCTCCCCTCTTGACGCCTCCTGCCCCGCGCGCCACTGTCTGGGCCATGGATGAACTGCTCACCGATGTCGGAGCCGAGTGGCTCGTGGCGGGCCTCTCGGCCCTTCTGCTGGTCGGCTCACTGGCCGCCCTGGCGCTGACCCAGGGGCGTCTTGCAGCCCTGATCGGCGCCCGGACCACTGTGGCCCTCGTGGCCCTGGGCCCGCTGATCTATGCCCTGTGGTGGCTCGATGCCGCTCTCATCTCGACGCTGGGTTTCGACACCCTTCTGCGGGTGGCGGTCGAGGCGCTGATCTTCGTGGTGATCGGCTTGGCTGCGGGGCTCTGGCTGCGCGGAGATCGCCGGGCCCGTCCGCAGACTCCGGTGTCACCTCCCCCCAAGACCGACTGAGTCCCGTGTCGGCCTCAAAGACCGACACGAAGAGGCGCTGCCTGAAGGCAGCTGTGTCTCCTCATGTTTGGAGGGTGGCGGCTTGCCGCCGGGGGGATGATATGGAGTCCACGGGCTTGCCGCCGGGGGGATGATATGGAGTCCACGGGCTTGCCCGTGAGTCTGGGGCAAGCCGCAGATCAGGGAATGTGAAACAGCCAGCCAGCCAACCCCTATAGGGAATCAGCTGGCTGGCTGCTGGTCAGTCACTCGGGATTCCCCGGTCCACAGAGGCATCAAGGAGCAGCGACTTTCCAACGCGATGGAATGGGGGTCTGTTTTCTCTCAGGTCTCAGCGCGTGGTGCTGCGCACGGAGCCCTGATCATCGAAGATGTCGTAGGGTGTCAGATTCGGGGTGGGGATGTTGACCGTGTTGTCGGGCAGCCGCTCCAGGGGCTGGGGGGAGAAGAGATAGAGTGTGTCGTCGATCACCAGCTCCTCGGCGGCCTGGCGGCTGAGGATGATCTCTCGGAGGTCGGTGATGTCGCGCTGGCGGGCGGCCACGTAGGCCTCGCGGCGCTCACGCATCTCGGTGTTCTCCTCGAGATCGTCGAGGATGGCCGTGAGCACCTGGTACTTCTCCTCGGCGGTCTCCTGGACGATCTCGGTGATCACCTGGCCGAGCACGTCGATGGAGAGCTGCTGCTGCTCCACCGGCATGGGGGCGAAATTCGCCAGGGTGATCGCGGCCTCCTCCACCGGCTCCTCCTCCTCGACCTGCTGAGCGGTTGCCATTTGACCTCCCATCTCGCCAAAGGGATCTCCTCCGGGCCCCTCCTCGCGTCCACCGCCCGCACGGGCATAGTCGGCTGTGCCGGTCTGCGTCCCAGGTTCGGGCTCGGGTGCCGCCTCCCACCTCAGCGGAGTCCCGGGGACGGCGGCGAATCGGGCGCCTCCCCCTCCGGGCCATTTGGCGTAGACATCCCCGTACTCCTGCATGATCCAGCCCTGCCACATGTGCCACTGCTCGCAGAAGATCATCCACTGCGCGGTCGTGATCAGCGTGTTCTCCGTCAAGGTGCCCTGCAGCTGGGCATTGAGGTCCTGGGCGGCGGCCAGAGCCCGCGCATGGTCGGGCGCCAGCACGTTCATCGCCTCCTGCTGAGTGGGGTAGTAATTGCGCTCGTAGGCGCTCGAGCCCTCGTTGTATCGGTAGAGGAAGACTCCGGGCTCGGGGCCGGTCAGCTCCTGGGCGGGCAGCGCGGCGACGCCCAGTGCCAGAGAGAGGAGAAGCGCCAGACGCATCATCGTGTGTTCCTCGGGGTCCTGTTGAGGGGATTGTCGGTCCAACCCTGCCCGGTGGCAAGGTTTTTGTCGGAGCTCAGGCGGAGGCCTCCGCCCTGTGGTCCGCCTCGGCTCCACGCGCGGGGGCGGGGATGTGATGGACGTGGCGCGCCTCGAGGCGATCGAGCTGGAAGGTGATGTTGGGGCAGAGGGTCTCAGGGCACATGCCGCGTGCGACCGAGCTCTCCGTCAGCGGCAGCCGCTCGACAAGGCGATGGCCCTGGGCGATCAGGCGCCGCTCGATCTCTCCCCAGCGGCGGGCCGCATCCATGAGGTCGTGCGCCGGATCCACGACCACGGGCCCCAGGTCCTGCGCGCCCGCGTCCACGCACCGCTCCACAGAGTCGGCGACATCAAGAGCCGGGACCTGAACCGGGATGGCGCCGAGGATCTCCGTGGCCTGGCGGACTGTGCGGACGATCTCATCGGGATCGGGCGCCGGGTGATTCTCCATCGGGGTCTCGGGGTGGGGCTGGAACGGCGTGATGCGCACCCACTGCAGGTGCCCGCGCCTCGCGTGGACCTCTGCGAGGGCGGCGAGTGTCTGCAGCCGTGAGGACTCGCACTCTCCCAACCCGATGAGCATGTTGATCGTGGTCGGGATGCGCAGCTGCCCGAGCATCTGGATCAGATCCAGACGCCGTGGCGGCACCATGGTCGGCGCGTTCCACAGGAGCGCGGTGCCGAAGAGCGCGGGGTCGAAGGGCACAATGCCCACCACATACTCAGCGATGTGGTGGCGCAGTCGCTGGAGGTCCGCGCGCCGCAGCTCACCCAGCTCCAGCGAGGGCAAGAGTGCGCCGTGGTGCTCCTCCTGGGCCACGGCCAGCAGGCTGCCCAGATAGTCGATCGCATCGCTGTGGCCGTAGTAGCGGACCGTCTGGAGGACATCTCGGTCCTTTGTCAGGGGCTCTCCGCCCGTGATGTGAAGCGTGGTCGGCTCCCATGGACGGGCCGCGCGGAGCCACTGCCGCCACCTCTTGAGGGAGGGGACGGCGCGGTAACGCCGGAGGGGAAAGGGGCAGAAGCCGCACTGATTGACGCAGCGGGGCGAGAGAGTGAGAGATGCTGTGCGGGCGTAGGTCAGTGAGGAAGATGTCACAGCTCAGCTCCATCAGCGTGAAAAGATCGATGCACCTTGGGGGCCAAGTCTGTTTTCATTTATAGGGCGCTCAGCCCCATGTGTCACCTGGAAATTTCGGGGATGCGCGCGCGCGCAGAGGGCTGTGATGCGTGCGGTTGTGATGGTTGATCATCTCAGGCCCACGGCCTCGCGGACCCCCTGGAGCGTCTCCTCGGTGACCTCGCGGGCGTGGGCGTTGCCCGCGGCGAGGATCTCCTCGATGTCCGACCGGCGCTCGAGCCAGCGGGCCCGCCCCTCGCGTGTGGGGGCCACGAGCGCGTTGAGCCTCTCAGCGCACCGCCGCTTGCAGTCGCCGCAGCCGATCGCCGCCGTCCGGCAGTCCTGGGCGATCTGCTCGACATCCTCCTCCGGCGTGAAGATCCGGTGATAGGCGAAGACCGAGCAGACCTCGGGATCACCGGGGTCATTGCGCCGCACGCGCTGCGGGTCGGTCACCATCGTGTTGACCTTCTTCAGGATCGTCTTGGGGGAGTCGGAGAGGTTGATCGCGTTGTCGTAGGACTTCGACATCTTGCGGCCGTCGACGCCCAGCAGCCGCGGTGTGGGGCTGAGCATCGCCTGGGGCTCGAGAAGCGGCTGTTTGCCGCGGCCGTACAGGTTGTTGAACTTTCGCACGAACTCGCGGGCCTTCTCGATGTGCTCGACCTGGTCCTCGCCCACGGGGACCCTCGTCGCACGGTACGCCGCGATGTCGGCCGTCTGGAGCACGGGGTAGCCGAGGAAGCCGTAGGTGTTGATGTTCTTGTCCTTCAGGTTCTCCAGCTGGTCCTTGTAGGTGCTCAGGCGCATCAGCTCGCCCAGGGGAGAGACCATGCCCAGGAGCAGTGCGAGCTCGGCGTGCTGCTTGACCTGCGACTGAATGAGAATGGTCGAGCGCTCGGGATCGATGCCGCATCCGAGCCATGTCGCGGCCATGTCGATGATGTTGTCGTCGAGCTCATGCGTGTCCTCGTAGTGCGTCGTCAGCATGTGCCAGTCGACGATGCCCCAGAAGCACTCGTACTCGTCCTGGAGGCGGACCCAGCTCTGCAGGGCGCCGATCAGATGGCCGACGTGCAGCGGCCCCGTGGGGCGCTGTCCGCTGAAGATTCTCTCGCGCTGTGGTCTGCTCATGGTTGACTCTCTCAGTGGATGAGGATGGAGAGGACGGCCCAGTGGCTCCAGATCAGGGGATACTCGAGGATCTTGAACAGCCCCCCGGTGAACAGAAGAATCAGGAGGATGAACGGCCCGTACTGCTCGTAGGTCTGCCAGAAGGGCATCGTCCGCGAGTGCCCCGGGATGTTCGCCAGCAGCACCTTCGAGCCGTCGAGCGGCGTGATCGGCAGAAGGTTGAACCACATCAGAAGCAGATTGATCGAGATGCCGATCGCCAGGAGGTTCTGCACGACGTCATCGGACGAAGTCCACATCGCGGCGGGGTCGAACACGCCGCCGGTCATCAGATAGACCTTGTAGGCGACCGCGCAGCCCACGGCCAGCGCGAGGTTGCTGCCCGGCCCCGCCAGGCTCACCCAGACGATGTCCTTGAGGCGGCGCATGTGGACCGGGTTGACGGGCACAGGCCTGGCCCAGCCGAAGAGGTAGACCCCTGTCCCCATGGGATTCAGGAGCATGATCAGGGGGAAGAGCACGGTCCCGATCGGGTCCATGTGCGACAGCGGATTCATGGTCAGCCGCCCCTGGGCCTCGGCGGTGGGGTCGCCGAAGAGCTTCGCGCTCATCGCATGCCCCCACTCGTGGAGGCACAGCGAGAAGAGCAGCACCGGGTAGGCGATGGCGGCGTAGGCGATCCTCTGGGGGTCGATCTCCATGATCCGATCACCTTAGGGAGTGGCGAATCGGTGTCAATTGGAGGATGGGCCTCTGTCCCCCCCTTTTCCGGGGTGGGCGATTTCTCCCCTCTCTGGCCGCTCAGTTGCGCTGGCGGGGGGTGTCAGGGGCCACAGTGACAACAATGACATTGACACAGACGCATCTCGCCCAAGGATAGCGACAAAATGTCCCAGTTGGTGGAACCTGTGGATCAACCGAGTGTCGAAAGCGCAGAGGCCGCCGAGGAGGAGAGGGGACAGAGCCCCTCCCCTGAGCCGGTCGGGCCGTTGGCGGGTGAGGACGCCCTGCTGATCGCCGCCGCGAAAGCGGGCGATCTCGACGCCTTCGACACCCTGATTCGGCGCCACCAGGACCGGGTGTACAACCAGGCCTGGCGACTGCTCGGCGACCACGACGAGGCCAGCGATCTCGTCCAGGAGGTGTTCATCCGGGTCTTCCGCAAGATTCACCTCTACCGCGGTGACGCGGCGTTTCCCACGTGGCTGTACCGGGTGACACACAATCTGGCCAAGAACCGCTGGAAGCAGATGGAGCGACAGGGACGCGGACGAACGATCTCACTCGATCAGCCGCGGCCCAACGACGAAGATGATCGCCCTCTCGACCAGCCCGACACCGCCCCGAGCCCCCGCCAGGAGGCCGAGGGGCGTGAGATGCTCAGTCTCCTGGAGACGGAGCTCGCCGCGCTCGGGTTCGAGCACCGGCAGGTCCTGGTGCTCCGCTTCGTCGAGAATCTCAGCTACGAGGAGATCGCCCAGGTGCTCGACGCCAACCTGGGAACGGTCAAGTCGCGCATCTGCCGTGCACGCCAGGAGCTGCGCCAGCGCATGGAGCAGCACATGGTCGACGGGGTCTGAGACGGCCCCCATGGCCTGAGAGGGCCAACTGGGACACGCCCCCCGGGAGGGGGCACAGAGGAGTGGTGCCATCATGAGTGAGCACAGGACGGATGCCGAGGGGTATCCGACCGACCCCACGGCACGCGCTCAGGAGAAGCGCCTGGAGCAGATGCTCGGTGAGCTGCCGAGGGCCACAGCGCCCGAGGCGCTGCGCGCCGAGGTCATGGCCGAGCTGCGCGCCACACCCCCCGGGCTGATGACGCGCCTCCGAAGATTCTGGGGCCGTCTCGGGGGATGGCGCGTTCCCATTCAGCTGGCCCCCATCGCCACGCTGGTGGTCGCGGTCGTCATCGGAAGGCATTTTCTCACCCCTGATCATGAGGCGCCCCCATCCACCGCCACGCTTCAGTCCACATCTCTCGATGGCCAGGAAATCGCCACGGCGGTCGAGCCGGACAACAACGCCATCACTCGCCTGGGTGCTCACGACGCTGGCGAGGATGCTCTGGAGCGCCAGACCGACACGACCATCAAAGATCCTGAACTGGAGGCCCCCCGGGAGATAACCGCTCTCCGCGGAGGCGTCGAGGAACCGGTCGAGCCGGAGCCGTCGGAGGCGATGGAGCCGACCGAGGTCGCCCTTGCCGAGCCGGCTGTGGATCCCGAGGAGTTGGAAGCTCCGATGGAGGTGACCGAGGCTGCGCCGCAGGAGCCCCCTGTGGAGGAAGAGCCATCGATTGAAGTGGCTGAGGCCCCCGAACCCCAGCCGGTGGAGCAGGCCCCCGAGATGCCCCCTCTCCAGCCCACAGAGTCCCCCCGGGTGGTCGCCATGCCCGTGGGGCCCGGCCCACGCGAGGAGGTCGAGCGCCTTGGCAACCGCCTTTTCACGCCTGAGGAGATCGGGCGGCTGCGCTCCCAGAGTGTGGCGGAGCAGGCCGTCCCCGCGCCGCCTGAGCCCTCGTTCACCTCTGAAGACGAGCCCACCGCGGGAATGACCATCGCCTCGACGCGCATTGACGAGCAGATGGCAAGGCCCATCGGACTGGGGACACCGCCTCCCACGGGCTCGACGTTCTCGGACACCTTTGATGGGGGACCCGCCACGCCCCCGGCGATGGCATTTCACCCTGGCCTCACAGTGACCTCCGAGCAGCTGCAAGCGGCCCGCCAGCGCTCGACACCGGTGCCCACGGTCATCACTCCGTCTGATCCGGGCCCCGTCGAGCGCCTGAGCTTCAATGCGGTGGATCCCCAGGCCGTGGTCGGGTCCATCCGCCCTCTGGTCGAGAGCTACAATGGATGGGTCAATTCGCAGACCGCGGTGACGTCGGATCACCACGTCTGGCGGGTGATTGTCGAGGTGCCCCGCTGGCGCATTGACTCGCTCCGCGAGGAGATCGCCCGGCTCTGCCAGCCCGCGCTGGCGTTGACCGAGACGTCACCTCCCTCTGCTCCCGGTCAGATCCCACCGGCGATGCGTGAGGTCGTGGAGGTCGAGATCATGCTTCAACGAAGCGCGGTCGACTGACTCCCACACCCTGCGATGTCCCCCGAGGTCTGGTCTGCGCTTGCCGGGCCCGTTTTTTTGCGCCCTCATGACGTCCGCCATGGCGCTGAGCATCGCACTCCTGGTCAAAGCCCTGCCTCTCCATCGCCCGGGTGGGCAGGAGAACCACACCTGGACGCTCGCGCGGGGGCTGGTCCGCGGGGGGCATCGGGTGACTGTCGTGACGACCGCGCATCCCACCGGGGAGGGCGAGCTCCAGATCGATGGCGTGAGAATCGTCCCTCTCGCAGGGACGGCGCCGGGGCGGAATTCCTGGGGATTCTTCGGCCGGATCGCCCGCTGGTTGCGGGTCTTCGAGGGAGAGTTCGATGTCATCCACGCCCAGGGATTTGCGGCTCTGCGTGCCAAGCCCCGGCTGGCACCGCTGGTGACCACGGTGCATGGGACGGTCTGGAGCGAGACTCCCCTCGCGAAGGCGGTGCGAGGTCACCTGGGATGGGGCGAGTGGATCGCCGCGATGTGGCGCTATCGCTCGCGGACTCTCATGGGTCCCCTGGTGCATCGCCAGTGGCGCCGATCCCATCGCCTGATCTGCGACAGCGAGTTCACCCGGTCCGAGGTGCTCAGGCGCTGGCCGGATTGGGAGCCGCAGGTCGATGTCGTGCCCCTGGGGATCGAGTGGCTCTCCGCTCCCCCGGTGAGGGATGAGGATCTCGCCAGACGTCCCATCCGCCTGCTCTCCGTGGGGCGGCAGGAGCGGGTGCGGGGGCTTGGGGATCTTCTCGAGGCCCTTGCGGGTCTCCCCGATCCCGGGCGTTGCCATTTGACCGTGGTGGGAGGAGGTCCACATCTGAGGGCGATCTCCCGGACCGCCGAGCGCCTGGGGCTGGGCGCGGTGGTCGATCTCCGGGGCCGTGTCGACGACGAGACCCTGGCCGGGTGCTGGGGGGAGGCCGATCTGTTCGTGAATCCCGAGTGGAGCCAACCCGCCTTCGGGCTTGTCAGCCTCGAGGCGCTGGGGCAGGGCCTCCCTGTGCTCGGCACACGGACGGGCGCCACGCCGGAGATTGTCACGGCTGAGGTTGGGTGGCTGGTCGAGCCTCGGCGGCCCGAGGCCCTCCGTGAGCGGCTGGCTCACCTGGCGGCGAATCCCGGCGAGATCTCCGCCCGCCGTGAGGCCTGTCGTCGCCGCGCTGAGGAATTCACCGTCGAGGCCATGGTGCGGGGCACGGAGCGGGTCTACCGCAAGGCGGTCGGCGCGCGGGGAGACTGATTTTCCTCTTGCACTGCGGGGGCTCGATCTGCGAGGGTCCCGCTCCCTCGCGTCAGGTGGGAA
>JAFGKF010000332.1 GCA_016928695.1 Candidatus Sumerlaeota bacterium
GAATCCCACCCGATGGACGAGAGCCAGACGCAGGATCGGCCACTGGGAACGCAGCTCCTCGGCGAGCCGCCGCATCTGGCCGAGAGCCATGGCGGGATAGTGCTCGTACTTCAGACCCTCGATCTCGCGCCCCTCCTCCTCAGGGCGGACGTGACCCGCAAAGATCACCCGCCCCCCAGCGTCCGGATCCTCCAGATGCCGGGCGACGCGCCCCAGGTCCAGCGGTCCCTCGATCAGCTCGATCCAGTCCTCCATCTGCTCAGCCCCCGCTGACCGGTGGCATCAGGGCCACCTCGTCATCCGGCGCGAGGGGAGCGGCGCGATCGACCCACTCGTGGTTGCGGGCCACAAGGATCGTGGGCTCGTGGGGCCTCAGCGCCGGATGGCGCTCCAGGAGATGCGCGAGCAGAGCCCCGACATCGGCGGGCGGATCGGCGATCTCCTCATGGCCACATCCCGCCGCCTCTCGCAGCGAGTGGAAATAGAGAACACGCATTGTCAACCCACGCTCCTCAGCGCCGTGTTGGCGCCCGCCTCGGTCCCATCCTCTCACAGGCCGGGGGCTGCGCGAAACCCGAAAACCGCGGATCGGGGGTCCCGGGGCGGAGTGGCCTTGCGCGCATGGGGGCGACCTGCTACCATCCCCCCATCGAACTCAGAGAGGTTCCACCATGACACTCGCTCTCATCGGAACGGGCGCGATCGTCGGGATTGTTGTCGCCGCCGTCGTGTTTCTTCTCATCCTGTGGGTGGTCGCCGTCTTCAACGGCCTCGTCCGCCTGAAAAACCGTGTGGAGAACGCCTGGAGCCAGATCGACGTGCAGCTCAAGCGCCGCTACGATCTGATTCCCAACCTCCTCGAGACCGTGAAGGGGTATCTCAAGCACGAGCGCGAGACCCTCGAGAACGTGACAAAGGCCCGCCAGCAGGCGATCGACGCCAAGGGCGTCGCCGATCAGGCGCAGGCGGAGAACTTCCTGAGCCAGACGCTGCGCAGCCTCTTCGCCGTCACCGAGGCCTACCCCGACCTCAAGGCCGATCAGAACATGGCGCGGCTCCAGGAGGAGCTGCGGTCCACCGAGAACAAGATCGCCTTCTCCCGCCAGCACTACAACGACGAGGCGTTGCAGCTGAACAACAGGGTCCAGATGTTCCCCGGCAACATCGTGGCCGGCATGTTCGGGTTCAAGGAGCGCGAGTTCTTCGAGGTCGAGCTCGAGCAGGAGCGCGAGGCGCCCAAGGTCTCGTTTGGGGGCTGACATGCCGACCGCCCGACCCGATGGGCCGATCAGAGCGGCCAGGGAGCCGTCCTCAGATCCCGATCTCCATCTCGGATTCGACCTCTGCGCGTGAGAGCTTCGCCTGATTGCACATCGAGTCCTCGGAGTCGCGGTGGTAAAGATAGGTCGGGTTGGAGATCGTCTCGGTCATGAATCCATGGGCCAGGAAGCGCTGGTGCAGGTCCTGATCCATGCCATAGATGTCGCGGAAGCCACCCACCGCGCGCAGCGCATCGGTCCTGGCGAAGAACGTCCCCCCCACCTGGCACTGGCTGATGGGGATCATCCGCGTCCGATCGTTCATGTCGGGCACCTTGTCTGATCCCTCGGGGCCGATGACCCGCAGGCCCCCCGTGACCATGTCGACGGCGGTGCTCACCGCCAGGTGGGCGACCCGGCGCCCCACGTGATCGGGCATGTACTCATCGTCATCGTCGAGAAAGGTGACGAATGTCCCGCGGGCCACTGCGATGCCCCAGTTGCGCGAGGCCGCGAGGCCCCGGTTGGCCCAGAAGTGGTAGCGGATGCGACGGTCGTCGTGGGCGAGGCGCATCACCGCCTCGGCGGTTCCGTCCGATGAGCCGTCGTCGATGACGATCAGCTCCCAGTCCTTGAATGTCTGCGCCTGGACGCTCCCGATGGCGCGCACCACGAGGTCGCGCCGATTGTGCGTGGTCAATATGATGGAGACCGTGGGGGTCTCCTCACGCGGCGGATTGACGTCACACTCAGGCACCATGAGCCGATCCCTCTCAAAATGAGAGTGCTCGCTCTCCCCCCGTCACACTTAGATCCTCTCAGCCGGGATCTTCGATGTCAACCACAGCCGGGACTCTCAGGAGGTGAGTCCGCGGCTGCGCAGCTCCTCGATGGCGCGCTCCACATTGTCCTCAGCCGACTGCCCCTGCACCCAGGAGATCAGGTCCGTGAGGCCCTGTTCCAGCGGCATCTGGGGCTCGTAACCGAGAACCTCATGGGCATGCGAGATCTCTGCGACACATGAGCGGATGTCCCCGGCGCGGAATTGCCCCGTGAGCTCGGGCTCCGCCTCGACGCCCAGCAGATCCGCCAGACGCCCCGAGATCTCGAGGATGGACGTGGCCCGACCCGTGCCCAAGTTGAACACCGCCGTCGGACCCGTGTCCCTCTCCATCGCGAGAAGATTGGCGTGGACAATGTCGCTGACATGCACGAAGTCGCGCGTCTGGAGACCATCCTCGAAGATGATCGGGGCAGCCCCGTTGAGCAGCCGGGCGGAGAAGATCGCCATCACGCCTGTGTAGGGATTGGAGAGAGCCTGTCGAGGGCCGTAGACATTGAAGTAGCGGAGGGCGACTGCCTCGATGCCGTAGGCGCTGCCCACGCAGAGCACCATCTCCTCATGGTCGCGCTTGTTCACGGCGTAGACCGACGTCGGCTGGAGCGGCTTGCTCTCGGGTGTGGGGACAGCCTCCAGCACCGACCTGTCATCGGGATCGAGCATGTCCCACTGCCCCGCGCTCAGCTGTGCCGTGGGGCGAAGCCCGGGGTTGACCATGTGGCCATCGCGGTGGCGATAAGCCCCCTCGCCGTAGATCGACATCGAGGAGGCGACGATGATCTTGCGGACCGTGTGGTCCCCGGTGGCGAGGAGCTCGAGCAGGTTGGCCACGCCGAGGGTGTTGACCTCGGTGTACTCCCGGATCTGGTACATCGACTGCCCCACACCCACGGCCGCGGCCTCGTGGAAGACGACGTCGATGCCGTCGAGGGCTCGGCGCAGACCATCGATGTCGCGCACGTCGCCCTTGATGAACTCGGCCTCCGCGCTCAGGTACGCTGGGATCTTGGCCTCAGGGCCGTGCACCTGAGGGCTCAGGTTGTCATAGACCCGCACGGTGTGCCCGCGCTCGATCAGGGCGTCGACGATGTGGGAGCCGATGAAGCCCGCTCCACCGGTGACAAGGACTCTCTCTGCCATGATCTGGCCCCTTTCATGCCACCCGCTGGAGTCAACCTGAAGACCCAGCTCTGGTCAACTCCAGAGGTCGATGCGCTCCCATCGCGAGCAGGCCGAGCCAGAGGATGAGAATCGCCAGCACCATCGCCAGCTTCACCAGCGTGTTGTCGTAGGGCATGAAGATCATCTGCACGGTGAAATACGAGAACCAGACCGCCTTGACCCCCGTGGGACCGCGGCGAAGTGAGTCGTAGAGACATCGCATCAGCACGGCGAAGAGCAGTGTCCACATCATGACACCGCCGACGCCGAAGTCGGCGTACAGCGTCCCCATGTGCGTCGAGGTCAGCGAGCCGTAGAAACCGGTGTTCCAGTGGCGATTCTGCCACTCGGCGAGCGTCGGCTGTTCCCCCGGCAGAAGGCTGTGGAGCCAGTGAAAGGTGAAGCGCCCCATCGTGTGAGGCACTTGGTCGGGGAAGGTCTCGGTCAGCCGACGGAAGATCTCGAAGTTCATCGCCACCGTCTGGTGGATCTGCGCCGCGACCGTCGGCCAGCCCCCATAGCCGATGTCCTCGAGGACATCGGTCCAGGGGATCTCCTCCTCGGCCCACCGCGACTGCTGACGGAGGAGCTGAACCCCTCCCAGGAACGTCAGACCCACGAGCGCGGCCAGCGCCAGTCGCCCCAGCCCCAGGCGCCAGCGGAGAACGTGGAGGGAGACGACACCCGCCGCAGCCGGGATGAAGAGCGTGTGACGCGATCCCCAGAGCGCGCTGAGGATCAGCGCCATCGCCCAGAGCAGCCACAGGGGAAGAGTCCGCCGGGCGAGGAGACGTGGCTGCGTGAGAATCGCGACCTGCAGTGCGATGGCCAGCAGCGGCCCCGAGTAGGCGACCGCATGGATCACACGGCCGACATATCCCTCCCCACCGATCATGCGGAGCCGCTCCCAGCTTTCACTGAGCAGAGGAATCCCCCCCGACAGATACCGGAACTCATAGGCACTCATGGCTGCCGCGGCGAGGAGCCAGAGCGAAGAGCCCACGATCACGGGGGTCAGCGGCCAGGGGGCGACGCGCCGGGGGAAGGGTGGCAGGCGTGTGCCCGCCGTCCCTGTGAAGATCCGGCCCACCAGGTCACCGAGCAAGAAGGCGATTGGGACGCCGATCACACAGACCCAGACCGTGGTGTTCCACGCGCTCTGCTCCACACTGACAATCTGGGCGCCGATCACCGCGCAGAGCACCCAGAGCACCGTGAAGAGAAGCGGAGGAGAGAAAAAATCGGTCGGCTCACCCCGCACCAGAGTCACGGCGATCGCCGCAGCGATGAAGACAGTCAGCAGCGCCAGACCCCATCCCGCCCAGACCGCGAGGGGCAGCCCCAGGCCGACGACTGCCCCCAGGGCCACAGCCCGTGGCCAGGGCAGGGCGGAGGGGATGGTGTGCTCACCGCCTGTCATGATCGAGCCCGTCTCCACATGGCGAGGAGCGCCCGCGCATCGAGCGCGAGCCCGAGGGCGACATAGAGCGTTGTCAGAAGCGCCACCGCTGTCCAGAACTGCCAGGCCACATGCTGGTCGAGCCCCAGCGGCCCCAGAGCGAGACCGGCCAACAGCGTGACCGCCGCCACCGTGAGAGGCAGGGCGACTGCGGGGAGATACCGCACAGGGAGCACACGCTTGAGGAAGACCTCGATCGCGAGAAGGATCACCAGCGCGTTGGGAACCGTGACGCCGATCGCCACCCCCGTGATCCCCCAGCGGATGCCGATGGCGGCGCCGATCGTGACACCCGTCGCGTTGAGAAGAGCCAAAAACGGAATGGCCCCGGTGCGGCCCTTTGACAGGTAGGCGAAGAACCAGTGGTTGGTGATGATCCGGAACACGGCGAGGGCGGTGAAGATCTGGAGAGCGACAGTGATGCCCCCATAGCCGGGGGGCAGGAGATGATCAACCACCCCCGCCCCCAGGACCAGCACCAGCGTCAGCGGCAGCAGCCCCACGGCGGCGGAGTACTTCGTGGCCAGCTGAAAGCCCTCACACAGACTCTCTTCGCTGCGTGCGCGGGAGAACGCCGAGTAGACCACCGCGCCGGAGATGTCCTGGATCTGCCGCAGATAGTCGGGGAGCCGCACCGCCACCGAGTAGACACCGAGCACCGCCCGGCTCTGGAGCACCGTCCCGATGATCAGCTCAGGGATCCGCTTGTAGTAGAGCTGCATCAGCTCGGCGAAGAAGATCGGAAGCCCGAACCGCAGATAGGGCCTCGCCGCCTCGCGGCTCCAGCCCAGCCGCGGGGGGCGGCCCGCGAAGGTCCACAGCAGCACCGCCGACGTGGCGCTCTGGCAGACACGGCCGATCAGGAAGGACTGCACTCCCCACCCCGCGATGGCGAGGGAGACGGCGACGGCCGACATCACCAGCGTGCCGATGAACAGTGAGCCGTTGGACCGGCCAAACCGAAGATCACGCTCGAGCAGAGCCCGCGCGGGCTGCCCCAGACGCTCGGTGATGAGCCAGAGGGTCATCACCTGCGCGGTGTTTCCCAGATGCCCCCATCCGACGGCGCGGAGCAGGGTGGGGGAGGCGAAGAGCCAGACCGACGCCCACAGAAGCGCAGCGCCGAGCTCCGTGGTTGTCACGGTGGCGACATCGGAGTCACTCAGCTCGGGACGCTGGACCAGATACCGCTGTCCCCCGAGGTTCGAGAGAAAGTGGAAGATCTCGACCCAGACCAGGATCCAGAAGAGGTCCCCCGTCAGCTCGGGGAGCTCCAGCACCCAGATGATGGCATACAGTGTCGCCGCGTCGACCAGTGTCTTGGCCACGGTCAGCGAGGCGGTCTTCCCGAGCCCCGCCAGGGTTCTGCTGAGAAGCGAGGCCACTGTGGCGTGTGCGGAGGCTCAGGCCTGCCCGCTCTCCTCCAGTGATGCCAGCATGTTCTCACGGGCGATGACGAAGACGCAGGCGAGGAAAAACGCCAGCCCCCCCGCGAGCAGTGTGAGCAGCTTTTTCTTGGGAGACTCGGGGTAGAACGGCGCGAAGGCCTCGTCGATGACAACGAGCCCCTGATGTTTCTCCTCCATCCGCATGGCCACCTCGGCGTGGGCCGTCTGCAGAGAGGAAAGCGCCTCCTGCGCCACCTCGAGCCGGGCCTTCGCCGTGTCCTGCAGAGTCGCCACCTGTCCGATCAGCTCTCTCAGTCTCTCACCCTCCGCCCCCAGGGCCACGAGCTCGGCATCGTACCCCGCCACGAGCGCCTCGAGGGTCGGCGTGGAGTACTCATAGAGAAGCGACTGCTCATCCCACAGCCGCTCCAGATCGGTCTCGCGGCTGCGCTGCTCGAGGTCCGCCCGGGCGAGCTGATCGATCACCACCTCGGCCGATCGCTCCGTGGCCGCCAGAATCGCGTGGCACTGCTCCACCTCGGCCACGAGCCCCCCCACCTCGCGGGTCAGACGCTCCGCCGCCGCCGAGGGGGTGTCGCCGAGGGCTTCGATCTCACCTCTGCGCTGAGCCAGCTCGGCCTCGAGCCGGGCGACCCGCTGGGAGAACTCGCGCCGCTGATTGAGGAGATCGCTCTGCAGTGCCCGCAGATCGTCAGGGCTCTGCGCCTGCCGGTAACTGATCAGCCCCTCACGCACCTGGGTCGCACGCATCTCCAGCGGGCTCTCGCTCGCCTGCTCCAGACGCTGCGCCTCCAGCTGAGCGGCGAAGGGGGCTCGCAGCCCGAGGATCCGATAGCGGGCCGCCTCGATGTTGGCGTGGAGGTTCTCCAGCGCCGAGACCGATCCCGCCGCGAGGGCCTGGGCCATCTGCGCCTCGGCGTCATCGAGAGCCTGCTCCGCTGAGCCGAGCTCGGGCGCCAGACGGCGGCGGATCGCCTCGGCCTCGCTGGCCTGGAGCTCCTGCATGGAGTATTCCGCGGCACGGTGGGCGATGTGATTGGCCACATCCGCGGCCAGCTGGGCGTCGAAGAGATCGACCGAGAGGCGCAGGAGACGCGAGTTGTTCACCAGGTTGACATCGATCATCTGTGTCAGATCGTCGACCACCAGATCACGCTCGCGGAGCGCGGGGAAGAGCTCGAGCGTGTCGGCGAACACCTCGCGCCGACTGATGATCCCCTCGAACGTGTTGAAGAGGCGCGGATTGAAGAACGTGTTGACGGGGTTCGAGGTCGAGAGCTTCGACTCGGAGATCATCAGTGTGACCTCCGCCCGGTAGGTCTTCGGGAGAAACAGCGAGACCACGGCTGTCACGACCGCGGCGATCACAGCGGTGACCACGATTCCCCAGCGGGCCTGCCACAGGGTGACAAGCAGGTCAGTCGTGCTCTGAACGCGTCGGTGTCTGCTCACGAGGGATTCTCCTCCTCAGGCGATGGACTCACGGACCCCCGGCCCACCGGCGTCAGCAGGCCCCAGATCGTGAGATTGCGATCCTCCAGTGACCGCACGGAGTGGACTCTGCCATCACTGCCCATGGTCAGCAGGGGGAATCCACCGTCGTTGAGATAGCCGATGCGAAGGCTCTCGAGCCGGCCGCCGGGGACGTGCACGGGGATCATATGCCACTGAGCACCCTCGGCGTACAGCAGACGGGGTGGGGAACCGTTGACCGAGATCTCCACGACCGGCCAGATGCCGAGGGCTGGAGTTCCCCTCAGAACCAGCCAGGCGGTCTCCGGGATTGCCAGGGGACTCTCCCAGCGAAAGTGGAGCTCCCCATTGGTGACCAGAGTCAGATCACCGGCCGCACCCCGAAGGGGCGTCTCGACATCGGTGAGACTGCCTGCGGACAGAATGTCTCTCACATCGACCTGCTCGATCACCTCCCCGATGTCCAGGAGGGGCTCACTCTCCTGAAGCGCCAGGGGCAGATGGGGATCGAGGGCAGCGCGGTCCGCGATCGAATAGACCCATCGCTGGCGGCTGAGAGCGAGGTGCAGCGAGGGATCATCGTGAGACAGACCGGGCAAGGTCATCCAGTCGATACGCCTGCGGATGTCAACCCCGGACAGCATGGCGTCCGTCAGCAGAGTCAGTGCGATGTTCGGATCGATCGCGAGCAGGGTGCGCCGGAGCTCCGTGAGGGCCGCCTCTCCTCCCCTCCGCCTCTGGAGGATGCGGATGTGGGCGACCAGAACCTCCTCGGGGACGATGTCGGGATTCCCCGTCTGTGCGGCCAGATTCCCGAGGATCTCGTCGGCGATGTCGTCGTCGAGAGCCGCCCCGTACTCCAGGGCGAAGGCGAATCCCGGCCAGTCGCCTCGCTGGGCGAGACACTGAGCCCACTGGTGACACGCCGACGCCATGTCACGTCGCCAGATCGATGAGAGCAGCATCGGATAGGTGGCGGTCTGGAATTGCCCCTCCACCGCCTGTCGAAAGGCCCGCTCGACCTCGGGATCGGCATAGGGGTTGCGACTCAGCTCTCGCCTCTGACCCGCGAGGATCTCGGCCCGCTGATGCAGGGGCCGCGGATCATAGGGCTGCTCGCGGATGAGCCGCTCCGCACGGATCAGGGCCTCCTGCCACTGCCCCTGTTCCCGCAGGTGATCGATCACAAAGCGCTGACTGCCCTGCCAGTTCACAAAGTGAGAACGGCAGAGGCGAGGCGTGAGCCAGATGCCGATGAGCAGCAGCCCCAGGGCGACAACCCACAGACCGCCCACCATCCAGAGACGGCGGCGACCGGACGGGCGGGGCGAAGCGGCGGCGCTCAACGCGGATCAGTTTCCCAGACGGATCTGAGACACCGTCTCCCCTCGATCAGGGTCCTCGATCGCCAGGGGGTTGGCGCTGTCGACATGGGCCTCGGCGCTGGCGTCGTCGCCGACGAGGAAGAGGTAGTGGCCCACACGGGGCATCTGGTCGCGGGGCTCCTCGTGGACCAGAAAGTGAGTTCCCCGGAGAAGTCTCATCTCCACGGGCTCCCAGCCGCGCCAGTCGGCGATCAGATGCACGAGCGAGTCGACGCGCGGGTGGAGAAAGATCACCCAGTCCTCGGTGACAAGAGGGGTCTCAATGTCATCCCCCATGGCCATCACCTGTTCGCCGAGAGCCGTCTGCCGCTCGCGGATGATGTCCTCCTCCACGGTGCGGCAGTGGGCGAAGAGCTCGCCCATCAGCGTGGCGTTGCCCGAGAAGTCCATCTCGTACAGCCGGTACCAGCGGTTCTCACCCCGCCCGACCTCATGGTCGATGTACTCGAACTCATGGGGATCGGCTGTCGTGCCGACGCCGGGGACAAGCTCCTCATTGACCCGCGTCCAGACCGCGTCGCGGGGGGAAGACGAGGGAGTGAGGCTGAGCTCGCCCGTGATCGGATTGAGCTCGCACGGCACCGGCTGAGATCGCTCGAGGTAGAATCCGTAGTTGTCACTCGCGGAGTCGATCCTCCAGTGAAGCCGGATCTGCGCCGGCTCCTCGGCGAGGCTCTGCGCGGTGGAGACCTCAGCCTCCTCAGAGACCTCGGGCTCTGCAGAGACCGCAGCCGTGTCCCTGAGCCCTGAGCAGGCCGCCAGCGCCATCAGGGCGAGGATCAGTGTCAGAGTGTGGAGCCTCATGGGCACCTCCCTGTTCGGTGAGATATCAGCGATCAGCTAACGCACCCGGCTGCGGCTTGGCAAGCCGTCGATGCCCGTTTCGATGATCTGTCGGTGATCACGCAGCCAGCCCCAGAGCGCGTCGATCGCCTCATCGACCGTCCTGGTCGGCCGCCATCCGACCCGCTCGGCCAGGCGGGTGGTGTCCGCCACGAACCACCGCTGATCGCCTGTGCGCGGTTCGGAGAACCCGTGATCGAGCGGCGCCCCGCGGAGCGTCTCGATTTTGGAGAGGAGCTCGAGAAGCGAGAGTGTCCGCTCCGCTCCGCCCCCGACATTGAAGATCTCCCCGGCCACCTCCTCTCCCCGGGCGATGAGGCGGAGGTAGAGATCCACCAGGTCCTCGACCCAGAGCAGGTCCCGCACCTGCTTGCCATCACCGAAAACGGTGACACGGTGCCCCCGCATCGCCGCGATGAGGAACCACGCCACCCAGCCCTGATCCTCCACACCGAACTGCCGGGGACCCATGATGCACGACTGCCGCAGCACCACTGTCGGCAGACCGTAGCAGCGCCCATAGTCGCGGATGTACTGGTCCGCGGCCCCCTTCGAGCAGCCATAGGGGGAGTGGAAGTCGAGCGGAGCCGACTCGTCGAGACCCCGGGGATGGCTGGTGGACTCCCAGCGGGTCTCGCGCTCGGTGAGATCGACCCACTCGAGGCCGCCATAGACCTTGTTGGTCGAGGCGAACAGAATCACCGGTCGGCCCCCGGTGGCCCGCACAGCCTCGAGCACATTGAGCGTCCCCAGGGCATTGGCCTCGAAGTCGGCCCTGGGATCGACGAGCGAGGTGGTCACCGCCACCTGCCCCGCCAGATGGATCACCGCCTCGAGGTCGGCGCCGTCGCCGACAGCCCGCGCGGTCGCGTCGGCGTCGCGGAGATCGACACGCCGGAAGTCGAAGTCCCCCAGCGATTGGAGCCACTGGAGATTGATCTCCGAGCCGGGGCGGCTCAGGTCGTCGATCACAGTCACCCGACGCCCCTCGGCGAGAAGGCGCGCGACGGTGTTCGAGCCGATGAAACCCGCTCCGCCGGTGACGATGATTCGCTGGTCAGATGATTGGGTCATTTGGGATTGGCCTGTCTGCGGTGAGCGCCGCATTGCACCCTCGCCGTCACAACAAATCAACCCGAATCATGGAAAGGGGAAGGGGTGGTGGAGGCAACGGGGATCGAACCCGTGACCTCATGGCTGCCAGCCATGCGCTCTCCCAGCTGAGCTATGCCCCCACCGGGGGAGCGGCATCGTGCGGCGCGGCAGAGAGAGGTGTCAACAGTGAAGTGGGCGAGGAGAGTCGTTGGGGTGCATCCCGCGGATCCGTCAAGGCGAGGATGCCCCTCTGGCCACCCGCTGAAGCGGGTGGCCAGCCATGGAGCCCTGTGAACAGGGCTGAGCCTTGGATTCACCCGACCTCGGCGAGCTCGGTCGAGCCGCTTCAGTGGGTGCCCCCTTTGCCATCGGCTTCAGCGGTTCGACTGAGCTCGCCGAAGTCCGATGGCAGCCGTTGCGCTTCCGCCAGTTCCCTTTGACTCTGAGAAGCCAGGTGTGCTGCCATCGGGGCCGCAGGGAGAGGGACAGCCTGAGACGTTTTCCGCCCTGAGACAGGGCACCCTGTGGCACAGAGCACAGATGGCCAAGACCCTGGGTCACCGCGCGCTTTTCGGCAAGGGGCTCCGCATGAGCACTGTCGAGGAGCGGCTTGCACCCTACAGCCGCGAGGAGGTGACCCTGGTCCTCTCCTCACTCGCGGCGCTTCTCGCAGCCGAGGATGCGGAGAGCGCCGATGCCCAGCGGGCGATGGTGCACTCCTTCTTTCTCGAGTCCGCCGCGCAGGTGGAGACGAAGATCCGGGCGGGCTGTGTGATCTTTCACCGCCCCCAGGTGCTCGAGACCCTCAAGCTCGCCCTCGCCCACTGCGAGGGAGATCGCGCCACCGAGCCCAGCGGTGCCGCCTTTTTCGAGGGCATCGCCCGCATTCTCACGGCGGTGACCGATCTCCTCGCGCCACCGAAACCGCCCCGCGTGGGCGCGAAGGCCGGCACCCGCGAGCGGCTTCAGCGGCACCTCAATCATCTGCTCGCGTGCGAGCCCCTTCCACCCAACGGCATGAGGGCGGACGTGCTGCGCGCCCACCATCTCCTGTTCGAGCGGGCGCCCCGGCTCGCCGCCCTGGAGAGGATCGGCAACCTGGCGGGAGCCTTCCATGAGCGAAACGGGGTGCGCTGCCAGCACTGGTTCAGCGTCGGCGTGCATCTCCTGGCCAAGACGCTCGACTACTCGCTCGCCACCATGCATCAGCACCAGCCGATGGTGCGCATCGCCAGCGACTTCCACACGAGCCCGCTCGAGACGCGCCAGATCGAGCGCCTCTTCGCCCCGATGTGCATGGGGATCCACCGCGCCGGCGACCGCGCCCGCGAGGCGCTCGCCGGGGGAGCCGCGCGCGGACTCGGACTGTTCCGCCGCCGCCCGGTTCTCCATCTGCTGGAGGACACCTATGTGGCCGTCGATCCCCACCTGCTCGCGGAGACACTGGCGAGCGATCTCGGAGGGCGCCTGGTCTCCGTGGCCTCCGATCACGACGAGGCACGCCGCTCCTGGACCGCCCTCGTGCGCGACCACGCGCAGCGCCAGCTCGCGCCGCTGACAGCGCCGAAGAAAAAGGCCGAGCTCAGGCTGGGACGAATCACCGTCGACTGGTGGCAGGTCAGGGGATCGGATGCGCTGTTCATCGCGGTGGTCTCGGCCTCGCTGCGGCGTGACTTCCCCGACGATGACACCCAGGCCAACGCCAATGGGAGACTCCTGGGTGGGCTGCTCCACGCCGCCCGGCAGATCACGGAGATCACCGAGGCCTGGCGCGGGGGAAAGATCGCTCCTGCCCAGAAAAAGATCGGTCAGATCAGGCGCATCTTCCCGCTGGTCATCCTCGAGCGCGATTTCCCCCAGGACGCGGCGCTCCATCGCCTGATGGCCAAGGTCTTCAGGGAGGAGGGACTGATGGGCGACGCGAAGATGCAGCCGCTCACGACCCTCGAGATCGGGAACCTCGAGGCACTGGCGACGATGGAGAAGCCACCCTCGCTCCTGACCCTGGTGACGAAGCGGGCGGCGAGCCCCCTGAAGAATCAGCCCTTCAGCGCATTCCTCGAGACGGAGGGGTTCCCGACACAGCTCACCTCGGAGGCGGTCATCGGTGAGTTCGAGAAACTGGTCAAGACGGTCAGGAAAAGCCTCGGGATCACCTGAGCAGCCACACGCCGATCTGTCTGCCCCCCGGGGGGAATCAGCCCCATCGGTCCCAAATGTCCCTGAGACGCCCCTCCAGCGTCGCACGGGCGAAGTGCCCGGCCCTCGCACGCCCCTCTGAGATCAGGCGCCGGCGAAGATCGCGGTCGGTCAGGGCCAGCTCCGCCAGCTCCGCCAGACCCGCCGCGTGGCGGTGGCGGGCGACAAGACCCGTGCTCCCCAGAGTCTCCGCCGTGCCGGGGCAGTGCACGGCGACCACAGGCACTCCCATCCACATCGCCTCGAGCAGAGGCACGCCGAAACCCTCATGGGCCGACGTGAACAGAAGAAGATCCGCGCTGCGATACAGCGCGATGAGATCGGGGAAGGGAACCTTCCCGTGCCACCGGGCGGGGGTCAGCGCCAGCGTCTCGCTCTCAACCCTCAGCCACCGGGTGTGCTCGGGGCAGATCTGATCGTCCCCCACGATTTCGAGCACGGCGTCGGGATCGAACGTGCGCTGGAGCAGAGCATGCACGGCCATCGCATCGCGGAGGCGCTTGTGAGGAAGGGCGCGCCCCACCGCCAGGAGACGCGGTGGGTGACCCACTGGCCGGTCGACATCCACCTCGTCGACGGGGTAGAGCGTCTCGTCGATGATGAGTGGGACAACCGACGTCTGCAGCCGCCCCCCGGTGATCTCGCCGAGCTCCTCAGCGGCCGTCTCGCTCGTGCAGATGGCCCCCTGCAGATGGGGAACCATGGCAGCGAGCTCCCCGAGGGCCTGTCGCATCCGCGCCGCGAGATGCTCCCCGTGGGGCTCGCAGAGATCGGGAGGGGTGAGCCCCGTGTAGAGGAGGATCGTCGGGCAGGGTGGGGGAGTGAGCTGATCGAGCCACGGCGAGGCGGTCGAGTGGACGAGGAGGATGCGATCGCCCTCTCCGAGACCGCGGGGAAGACGGTGCATGGCGCGGGCGACGCGCTGCATGCGACCATGCACAAGGGGAGAGACGATCTGACTCTCGACTCCCATCGCACGCAGCGACTCGTCGAGAAGCACGCAGAAAATGCTCAGGGCATCGCCCCAGTCGACGGCGGGCATGCAGATGACACAGCGCCCCATGTCACTCGCCCTGGGGCTGGTGACTCTCAATCTCCTCCCGCAGCGCCCGGACCTCCTCGGTCAGCTCCTGGAGCAGGTGCGAGACCTCCTCGTTGAACATCTGCTGCCTCAGAAAAATCGTGTCCGTGTAGCGGCGGATCCAGAAGCGGGTGAACCTCTTCCAGGCGACGACGAGCCGCCCCACGATCGGGCGATGGCTCGATATCGCCTCCCCCTCGAGAAGCGGCCGGGCATAGGTCGTCAGCAGGGCGAGGCGCTCCTCCAGCCGCCGGACCGCACCCGGAGGCGGC
>JAFGKF010000051.1 GCA_016928695.1 Candidatus Sumerlaeota bacterium
CTGGAGACGCTGGAGAGGCTCAAAGAGCTCACCAATGGGTGAGGGGGTGTGATCGTGAAGAGTGGAGACCACCGCTCTCTCTTTGGGCAATGGTCTGGGAGTTCACACTCCCGGACCCAACCTCTGTATGGGGTGCGGGAATGGGAATTCCCGCACCATCGATAGAAAAGTGCACTGACTGTGCAGAGGGCGAATACCAACACACCCGCCTCCGCCAAGGCTGCGGCGGGCAGGCAAGCACACCGACATGACCATTCTTGACCAGATCATCGCCACCAAGCGCGAGGAGCTCCAGGGGGCTCTGGCGCGAATCCCCGAGTCCCAGATGGCCGAGCGGGCCGCGAAGGCGCCGCCGACGCGTGATTTCGCCGCCGCGATCCGCGGCGAGGACATCGAGGTGATCGCGGAGATCAAGAAGGCCTCGCCCTCGGCGGGTGTGATCCGCGAGGACTTCGATCCCGCCTTCATCGCCGACAGCTACGAGCGCGGCGGCGCCGCGGCGCTCAGCGTCTTGACCGACACGACCTATTTTCAGGGCTCTCTGGATCATCTGCGCGAGGCGCGCGCCGCCTGTTCACTGCCGGTGCTGCGCAAGGACTTCACCATCGCCCCCTACAACCTCCTCGAGGCACGCAGCGCGGGGGCGGATGCCGTGCTCTTGATCGTCTCGGTGCTCGACGATGCGCTGCTGCGCGATCTCATCGCCCTCGCAGGCGAGCTCGACATGGCCGCGCTCGTCGAGGTCCACGATCCACCGGAGGCCGACCGCGCCCTGGCGGCGGGCGCGAAGATCCTGGGCATCAACAACCGCGACCTGAGAACCTTCACCACGGACATCGCCCAGACGGAGAGAGTGCTCGCGCACCTCCCCTCACGCGAGGGGCTGACGATCGTCAGCGAGAGCGGCATCCGCTCGGGCGACGACCTGCGCCGCCTGCGTGACGCGGGGGTCCACACCGTCCTGATCGGCGAGCACCTGATGCGCGACCCCCTGCCCGGCACTGCCCTGGCCCTGATGCTGGCCGACTCCTATGTCTGAGGAGGGCCATCGGCTCCGCGTCAAAGTCTGTGGTCTCACCCGCCGCGAGGATGCCATGCGCGCCGCCGAGCTCGGCGCGGATTACCTCGGCGTCATCCTGGTGCCGGGGACGCCCCGCTTCGTCACCCCCGAGGAGGCGCGGGAGGTGCTCGACTTCTCCCCCCGCCCACCCGCCATCGGGGTGTTTCGCGATGCACCGCGCAACGAGATCGAGCGCGCTGCCCGGATCGCAGACCTCCAGGGTTTCCAGCTCCACGGCCGCGAGTCGCCCGAGGACTGCCGGGGTCTGCCGGGATACACGATCAGGGTCGTCGGTGTGCACGACGCCTCCAGCCTGGAGGGGATCGACGACTACGACACCGACGCGATTCTGTGCGACACGTCGGTCGCGGGGAAATCCGGCGGGACGGGGCAGCTGTTCGATCACACGCTCGTCGTCGACCTCGCCCGGCGGCGGACCCTCTTCCTGGCCGGTGGCCTGAACCCCGACAACGCCGTGGAGGCCGCACGGCTCGTGCAGCCGTTTGCGATCGACGTCTCGAGCGGGCTCGAGGCGGAGCCCCGCCTCAAGGACCACACACGGATGGCGATTTTCTTTGCCAGGCTGCGGGAGGCGGGGCTACGTTGACGACCTCTTCCCCCCGCGCGGTGATGTGTTTTTCGAGGACGAGACTCCAATGACCACTCCTTTCCAGATGCTGACCCTGGGCGTGGGCGATGCCTTCTCCGACAGGTATTACCACACCAGCTTCGTGCTGATGGCTGAGGGGATGCATCTCCTGATCGACTGCCCCGAGCCCATCCGCAAGATCCTGCGCGAGGCATCGGAGGCCTCGGGGAGGCGCGTCAATCTCAAGGACATCGACGATGTCGTTCTGACCCACCTCCACGCCGACCACGCCAGCGCCTGGGAGACGATCTGCCACTGGAAGCGCCACCGGCAGCCCGCCAGGCCCCGCCTTTACACCTCTCCCGAGGTGCTCGATGTCATCTGGGACCAGCGCCTGCGCGCCGTGATGGGCGAGACGATCAATCTCGAGACCGGCGAGGTGACGCCCAACAGCCCCTCGGACTACTTCGAGGGGCACGCGCTGTCGTACGGCCAGGAGACGGCCATCGGCCCCTTCCACGTCTCGATCCGGCGCACTAAGCATGTGATCCCCACCGTGGGGCTCATCGTGCGCGTCGGCGACATGCGCTGGGGCTATGCCTGCGACACGATTTTCGACCCCGAACACATCAAATGGCTCAGCCAGGCCGACATGATCGTCCACGAGACCAACGACGGGCCGCACACTCCGCTCGAGGACCTGATGGGGCTGCCCCAGGAGATCCGCGACAAGATCTGGCTCGTCCACTACCCCGACAGCCTCGATCCCAACGACGCGCCGCTGAACTGCCTGCGCCAGGGGCAGCTTCTCACACTGACAAAGGAGCCCCCCGGCGCCGTCGTCGCCCGGTGAGGGAGCAGCCGTGACCACGACCACTCGACCCGATGCCACGGGCCACTTTGGCCCCTACGGTGGGCGCTACGTGCCCGACACGCTGATGAGCGCCCTCACCGATCTCGAGCGCGAGTACACCGCCGCGCGCGACGACGCGGACTTCCGGCGCGAGCTCGACCATCTGCTCCGCTCCTACGCGGGGCGCCCGACGCCGCTGACCGAGGCCAGGCGCCTCGCCGAGCGGATCGGCACCCGTGCCCGCATCTTCCTCAAGCGCGAGGATCTCGCCCACACCGGAGCCCACAAGATCAACAACACGCTCGGCCAGGCGCTGCTGACCAAGAGGCTCGGCAAACCGCGCGTGATCGCCGAGACCGGCGCCGGCCAGCACGGCGTCGCCACCGCGACCGCCTGCGCCCTGCTCGGCCTCGAGTGCGAGGTCCACATGGGCACGGAGGACGTTCGCCGTCAGGCACTCAACGTCTTCCGCATGAAGCTCATGGGCGCGAAGGTCAACGAGGTCACCAGCGGCTCGCGCACCCTCAAGGACGCGACCAACGAGGCGATGCGCGACTGGATGGCGAACGTCGACACGACCCACTACATCATCGGCTCCGTCGTGGGGCCACACCCCTTCCCGATGATGGTGCGCGACTTTCAGTCGGTGATCGGCAAGGAGACGAGGGAGCAGTGCCGCGAGATCACGGGGCGGTTGCCCACCCACCTCGTCGCCTGCGTCGGCGGGGGGTCGAACTCCATCGGGATGTTCGCGCCCTTCTATGACGACGGCGTCGCCTTCATCGGCGTCGAGGCCGCGGGCGAGGGGCTCGAGGGGCGCCACGGCGCGTCGATCATCAAGGGGGAGCTCGGCGCCTTCCACGGATCGATGAGCAAGGTCCTCCAGACCGACGACGGCCAGATCCTGGAGGCGCACTCGATCAGCGCGGGGCTCGACTACCCCGGCGTCGGGCCCGAGCACGCGCTCTACGCCGAGACCGGACGCGCCCTCTACACGAGCGCGACCGACCAGGAGGCGCTCGACGCGACGCGGCTGCTCTGCGAGACCGAGGGCATCCTCCCCGCGCTCGAGACCGCGCATGCCATCGCCCACCTGCCCAAGATGGTGGCGGAGCTGAGAGAGAGCGACATCGTCGTCCTCTGCCTCTCCGGCCGCGGCGACAAGGACATCACGACGCTGCGGGAGGTTCTGGACCTCTGACATGAATGAGACGAATGAGACTCACACGTCTCATCTGTCCCATCCATGTGCAGATCATCTCCGGGAATCTGAGGTGAATCGCCCCTGAAAATGGAGCGCCGGCGCCCTCGCCGGCATTCCATTCAGTTGAGCTGCTGACCGACCTGTGCCAGCCTGAGGCTGAGGTCTCACACCATGGCGCTTCCAGCATCTGTTCACCGCTTCCTCTGTCCCAATGAGCTCACCGAGGTCATGTGGCGCCGAAAAATGCCTCCCCTGCGCGATCTGATGGCCGGGGCGATGGCATTCGCCATCACTCTCTTCCTGTTTCTGGTCGTCCGGGCGGACAACACGAAAGGTTCTCTGTCTCCCCTGAGTCCGCAGCTCATGGCGGAGGCCCTGATTCTCATCGCAGGTCTTTGCTCATCGAACGCTGCGATGACCTCGACCAACACGTTCCAGAGAGACAGGGGGCTCAGGGCCCGTCTCACCGAGCTGACCCTGGTCCCCGATGGAATCACCGAGATCTTCGTCGCGCGCCAGCGCATCGTTCAGGTCCGGGTCGGCGCGGCGGCAGTGCTGGCGCTCTTGGTCGCCCTCCCGATGCTGGCTCTGAGCCCTGGAGCGAATCCGGTGTCTCTGGCTGTGGCGGTGGCCCTGACCTTCAACGCCCTGCTCTGCTGTGCTGTCGATTACCGACTCGCGGTGGCCCCGGCCATCAGGGGGGGCTGTCTCAGCGCTGTGGTGGGTTTCACCCTGCTGTTCTGCCTCAATCCCACCTGGATCTTTCTCTTTCTCTCATTCGATCGCGCCGGTCTTTGGCTCGTGCCCTGGCTCGTGATCTCATTTGTCATCAAGATCACCGTGTTTTTTCACAGCGAGGAGATCTCCCTCGCCGCCATCCGCCGCTGGGCCGAGCGGTATCAGAGCGCCGTCTGGGAGAGCCGCCCCATGGGGTGGGAGCGGTTCGACATCCTCAACCTGTTCAGGGGTCGCAGCTGAGGGTGGCGCGGCGGCGGCTCACCACCCTCCCAATTTCAAGCACGGATGGGCCGTATAGGACACATTCGACCGATCTGTCCCATCCGTGTGCACAGACCCACTCAGGTGATCGGCTCGCCCTCGAGCATCAGGTTGTAGAATCGCCGGAAGTTGTTGCGCTCGGGCTTCTTGAGCCAGGCGATCGCCCCGCGCGGGTGCTCGTCGAGCGCGCCCGTCACCAGGTAGGGGATCAGGTAGCCCCACTCCACCTCCTCGCGCATCGGGACCATGATCTCGCTGATCACATCGAGCAGCGGCCGCACATCGTACTTCGGGTTCTTGAGGAAGGAGAGCAGCAGCTCCGTCGTGCAGTTGCCCGCGCCGCGCCCCATGCCGTACAGCGTGCCGTCGACGCGCAGCGCGCCGCGGATGATCCCCTCGATGGTGTTGGCGAACGCCAGCTGCATGTTGTTGTGCATGTGCACGCCGATGTCGATCTTCCGGTCGCCGATGTACTTCTGGTACTTCTGGATCAGGTAGTGCACCTGCTCGCTGTAGAGGGAGCCGAAGGAGTCGACGATCACAATGGCGGAGACGGGGGCCTCGACCATCGCCTCGAGCGCCTCGTGCAACTCGAACTCCGAGCAGTGGCTGATCGCCATCAGGTTGATGCACGTCTCGTAGCCCAGGGCGTGGCAGTGCTCGGCAAAGTGCTTCGCCTTGTCCGCGTCCTTCGCGTAGGTGGCGAAGCGCACGAGATCGATCGCGCTCTCGCTCGCGGGCACCGTGAAGTCGCTCTCCACCGACTTGCCGATGTCGGCCATCACCGAGATCTTCGGGCGCTCCTTGCCCCGCACCTCGGGGACGTGGTCGATCACATTGCGGACCGCGTCATCATCGCTGTAGCGCCAGGCGCCGCTCTTCTCGGGGGGAAACATCTCCTTGTCGTGCCGGTAGCCGATCTCCATGTAGTCGACCCCCGCCGCCCAAAGCGCGTGGTAGATCTTGCGGACCTGCTCGACAGTGAAGTCCCAGTTGTTCATCAGGCCGCCGTCGCGGACCGTGCAGTCGAGAACCTTGATATCCGGCTTGTACATCGCCTTTCCCTCTCTCGCCCTCCCGCGGGCTCCTCCAGTGGCAAGTGGGGCGGAATCCTAGGGAGCCGCTCTGGTGGACGCAAGCTCAGGGTTGCATGAATCGTGAACAGGGCCCGGAAGGACGGGGAGAGGCAAAAGAGCGTTGAAATCCCCCCAGAGCTCTGATAACACCTGAGATGTCCCCCACGGGGAAGGGAGGAAGTCCCATGGCCATCGCCTTCAGACGCTCGATCCGCCAGGCCATCTCATTCGTCGCCTCCGGCGCGGCGGCCTATCTCACCTGGATGTACACTCGCGATGCGAGAATCTTCAGCGGCTTCGTGATCGAGGAGTGGCTCTGCATCGCCGCGGCGATCGGCGTCTTCTTCGTGGCCTTCTACGTTGTGATGCTCCTGCTCAAATCCAAGGCCGCACGCTGAGAGCGCTCACCGGTTCCAGGTCACGCCGCGCTCCGTCACGAATCCGCTGAGCCGCTGATCGTGTGGCTCATGCGGGAGCGTCGGCACACGCTGGCAGTCGAACACCAGCCCCAGC
>JAFGKF010000333.1 GCA_016928695.1 Candidatus Sumerlaeota bacterium
CCCCCTCACCCCTTCGACGACCCCTCGATCACCTACCGCTACGCGGAGAGCCTCGCCGACGGCTATGGATTCACCTTCAACGCCGGTGAGAGGGTGCTGGGCACGTCCACACCGCTTTACACGCTGATCCTCGCCGTCGGAGCCCTGATAGGATTCCCCATCGCCTGGTTCTCCGTGTCGATCGAGACGCTCGCCACCGTTCTCATGGGCATGCTGATCATCGCCCACTTCCGCGCGGCGCGTCAGCCCTGGGCGGGGATCGCCGTCGTCCTGCTCCTGGCGACCGTCAGCCGACACCACCTCTCGCTGGCCCTCTACATGGAGACCGCCCTGTGCATGGCCGCGATCCTCGGCGTCTGCGTGGCCATGCGATACGGCCACTTCGCCCTCGCCGTGCTCCTGGCGGCGCCGGTCGCCCTGCTCCGCCCCGAGGGGGTTCTGATCGCCATCCCGCTTCTCTGGGGTCTCGTCGGGGGCCACCGCCAGTGGTGGCCGGAGCGCAGGCGGCTTCTCTGGGCCTTCATCGTCTCCGGCCTGGTGGCGGGCGCCTGGTTCCTCTTCGCCCTCCTGTACTTCGGCGATCCGGTGCCGAACTCCGTGCATGCGAAGGCCGCGCACTCCTGGAACACACCCTCGGAGATCCTGCCGTTCGGCGGTGTGATTCTGCAGCGGCTGACGTGGCACCCCGACGGATTTCACGACCAGGTGATCCTCATCTGGATCGGCCTCGCCTTCATCGTCGTGCGCGACCGGGGATCGCACCCCCTCCTGATGTGGGCCATGGCCTACATCCTGTTCATGACCCTCGGGCAGGCCCCCAACTTCCCGTGGTACGGATACCCCATCACGATCGTGATGTTCATCGCCATCGGGCACGCCATCGGTCTCATCGGAGATCTCATGCGGCGGCGCCTCTCCGCCACGGTGACCACTCTGCTCTGCGCCCTGATCCTGATGATCGCCCTCCGGGGCGACCTGCGGATCACGATCGTCACCGCGCGCGATCCCCGCACCGACTTCAAGGGCTATCCCGCGCTCGCCCGGTGGTTCCGCACCTCGACGCCGCCGGACTCGCGCGTGGGCTCGATGGAGGTGGGGATCATCGGCCATCAGTCCGGGCACTACATCTCCGATGTGATGGGACTCCTCACACCCTCGGTGATCCCCTATCTGCGACCCGGCCACGAGCTGCCGAACCTGCTCCGCCTTCTCCCCGACTACGCGGTCTACACCGAGCTCATCCGGCCGCGTGAGAGCCATTACAACCTGGGGCCGGATCTCCTGCGCTTCTACGTCGAGGACCACCTGGTCGATTTCGGCGGCCTCAGCTCGCGCTTCACGAACACCGCCGTCCTGCGGCGGGCCGATTACCTGGAGGATCGCTGCTCCGCGGGGCTCGCCTTTGGCGATCTCAACGGCGACGGCGCACGCGACACGGTGGTGGGACTGGCCCGCACGCCCGAGCCGCTGACGGAGATCCGCATCCTCCTCGGAGCCCCCGCCAGCGGGGAGATGACCGTCTCCTTGTCGGGCGGCAGCGTCACCTCCGTCGCCTGCGGCGATCACGATGGCGATGGGCTCGACGACCTGATCCTGGGCCTGGCCGATGTCTGCTCGCCCGACCGCCTCTTCTGCGGCGCGGTGTGGATCGTGCCCGGCGCTCTGATCGCCCCGGATCACGGTCTCTTGATCGAGGCGGACGCGGAGGATGTGCCGCTGGGGCACCGGCGCATCTTCGGCGAGGATCACTGGGAGGGGCTGGGCTGGTCGGTGGCCAGCGCGGACCTCAACGGCGATGGCCTCGCGGAGGCGATCGCCGGGGCGCCCCGCTCGGCGTCACGCGGAAACAGCCGCCATCAGGCGGGCGAGGTCGTGATCGTCTGGGGCGGCGCCGCCGCATCACCCACCACAGTCTGGGGCGCGGGCGAGCACGACCAGACCGGATGGGCGCTCGCCTGCGGCGACTTCGACGATGACGGGATCGACGATCTCGCCATCGGCTCGCGCGGCGGCGCGGGCTCCGCCGACGTGGGTGTGGCCGTGGGCGAGGTCTGCCTGGTCCGGGGCTCCGCCGATCTGCCCGGGCGGGATCTGGACCTCGCCGTCGGACCGCTGCCCGGCGTGCTCCGCGCCTACGGGAATGTGTCGATGACCGCGATGGGGGCGGCGCTCGCCATGGGCGACATCAGCGGCGATGGACGCGACGATCTGCTGATCGGCTCCCCCTGCAGCCGCGTGGGGAGGGAGAGGATGATCGCCCGGGGCATGGTCAACGTGATCCTGGGCACCCCGAATCTCTGGGAGTGCGAGATGCAGGTCAGCGGTTTCCTCGGGATGAGAGACCGCCGCGAGCTCTGCATCATCGGGGGCGAGAAAACTCGGCGCGCGGGATGGACGCTGGCCACGGGCGACGTGACCGGCGACGGCATCGACGACGCGCTCATCGGCGCTTTCTCCCCCGAGGGGGAGGGCGAGATCCACATGCTGGAGGGAGGGGAGGCGATGTTCTCTCCACCCCAGAGTCTGAATCGGACGACGCGTCTCCGCGTGAACCTGGGGCCGGGGTGGACCTGGACGGCGGCCATCGCGCTGCTCCCCGCCGAGCCGGACTGAGAGACCGTCTCAGGTGCCTGCGCGGAGCCGCCCACGCTGCTGCAGATGAGCCGCGAGCACCTGGTCGGGCGTCGGCATGGCGTCGCCATGGATCACCTCGTCCACCGGGCGCTGCGGCGCGAAGCGGACCCACGACTTCCGCCAGAAGAGGCTCACCACGGGCACACCGAGCGCGCAGGCGAGGTGCATCGGCCCCGTGTCGCTCGAGATGAACTGGCGGCACTGCGCGACGAGCGCGGCGAACTCGCGCAGGTTCGGGGAGAGAGAGAAGGGCACGCCCTCAGGTGTGCAGCCGCGCAGCATCGCGACGAGCGCTCTCTCCTCGGGGCCGTGGAAGACAACGAGGCCCTCGCCCTCGCCGCGATTCGCCCAGAGCCGCGAGATGACCTCCCCCCAGCGCTCCGCGGGCCACCTCTTGTCGCCGCGCGCGCCGACGAAGACGCCGGTGATCCAGGTGCTCTCGTCCCCGTCCAGCTCGCGCATCCGCTCGCGGCCGCGCGCGAGCTCCTCCTCGGTGAGATGGACGTTCATCCCCGCGCTCTCGGGCACGCTCATCCCCATCGAGGCAAAGTGTTGCCGCATCGCCTCCACCCGCCAGAGGCGGCGCGGGGGCTCGTCGACGAGCGTCGTGAAGGCGAAGTGCCGCCCCTTCGGGCCCGCGCCGATCCGCACGCGTCCACCTGCCCAGCGGGTCAGGAGCGCGGCGGAGCCGGTCATCGTGCCGTCGATGACGACGTCGAAGCGCTCGCGCCGCATCCGGCGCATCAGCCAGTGGAGGCGAAACGGGTTGAACAGCAGACCGCGCGTGAAGGTGTGGAGCCGATCGATGCACGGGTGCCCCTGCAGCAGCGAGCTGAAGCTCCGCGCGCAGAGCATGTGAATCTCGGCGTCGGGGAGGTTTGATCGCAGGATCGGCAGCGCCGTCGTCGTGATCAGCAGATTGCCCATCCGGAAGTTGGGGCGGATCAGCAGGACCTTTTTCGCCGCGGGCCAGTCGATCTCGTCGAGCGCAACGCTCTCCGAGCGGCCCATCAGCCGCCCCAGTGTGCCCAGGAGCAGGCCCTTGGCGGAGCGGCGGAGCGAATGCAGACGGCCACGGGCCACGGGCGCGGTGTCCTCCCACGATGACACAGTCGGATCAGGGGGTATCGCCCGCCCCGCCGGGACCGTCAACACCAAAGCCTCTGAGCCTGTGGAGCGCCGGCGCCCTCGCCGGCATTTGCGATGTCGGCCTCAAAGACCGACGCGAAGAGGCGCTGCCTGAAGGCAGCGGTGGATCTGATATGGAGTGCGGCGGCTTGCCGCCGCGGATCTGATATGGAGTGCGGTGGCTTGCCACCGCATCTGTGGAGCACAGGCAAGCCTGTGCACTCCAAACATGTGGAGTGCCGGCGAGGGCGCCGGCGCTCCATCTCATGGGCCCTGGAGGGGCCGGAGAGAGTGGCTTTATCCCATGTTGCTGATGTGACAATGGCCTCCAGCCAGCCAGCCGACCCCTAGAGGGAATCGGCTGGCTGGCTGCTGATCAATCAATCGGGATTCACCGGTCCAAAGATGTGAAACAGTCAGTCAGTCAACACCTATACGGGGCTTGACTGACTGACTGAAATCCCTGCCAGGGCTTCGAGAAGTCCAGGGGCGACACGACCGGTTGCAAATGCACGACTTATCGCTCTCCTCATCTGCTCGGTCTCTTCCAGCCCCAGCACCCTCACCGCCCCCATGTAACTCCCCCGGGCCTCGTCGGGGTCGGCGATCACCCGCAGGTGCGCCTGGCGGCGAGGGCGCCGGCGATTTGCCGCAGATCTGGAGTCCACGGGCTTGCCCGTGAGTCTGGGGCAAGTCCCAGGACTCCAAACAG
>JAFGKF010000334.1 GCA_016928695.1 Candidatus Sumerlaeota bacterium
TGCCCCAACGGCTGCTGGATGATCTGCACGGCGCGGACCGCGATCCTCGAGAACCGCGGCGCCGTGGCGCGGTGGATCGCCCGCGGCAAGCTCCGCGCGCACCGGGGCCTGCCGGTCATCGAGCGCATCGAGTCCCCCGCCGCCTCCGCCACCCCCTGACTCACCCCTCATCGAGAGGGTTCTCTGTTGCATCGACTCGACTGGCAGGGCATCCTCTCTCTCTGGAGTGTGTGCTCATGGGTGTTCGGGTCTCTGCCGTCTGTGCCCTCCTCGCCTGCCTGCTGGCGAGATCGGAGGCTGCGACGGTCTATGTGGTGGTGGGTGCGGACACGTCGTCGGTCTACAACACCGACGGCGAGCATGTGGAGTATGCGGGCGAGCGCGAGATCACATTCGACATGACGCCGATGTCCGACGGGGCCTTCACCACGGTGATGGGGGAGGACTTTCGCCTGAGCCACACCGACTCCCGGGGAGATCCCATCGTGTTCACCTGGTGGATGCTGACGGGGGGTTGGCATCAGTTCGCGATCAATGTCGACGCCGTCGCCGCGACCCGGGTCTATCTGGAGAGCTGGCGGGAGGAGAGTGAGCGCTGGGGCGATGAGATCGCCCTCCACTTCCACCACTTCGACTGGGACGGCTCGGACTGGGTGATGGCCTCCTCCTTCGCGGAGACGCTGTGGGACTTCGAGTGGTCGATCAGCCAGCTTGTCCTCGACTGCGGGGTGCTGCCTGTCTCCTTCCGATCGGGCTGGAACTACATGGACAACTCCTACCAGCAGGAGCTGGAGCGGTGGATCCCCTTCCGCCTGGAGGGGGGATCGTGGATGAGCCAGGATGTCCCCTACCACCCGAGCTTCACCGATTATCGCGCACCGGGCACGATGCGCGGGTGGGAGGTGCGCCATCGCTACCTGGGCTCGCTGACGCAGGCGACCATCGATCAGATCTTCGACTGGGCCGCGGCGGGGCAGGATCAGGTGACATGCCTCTGGTCGCACCAGTATGAGAGTGGGTACATCTCACCGCAGATCGTGAACGCCCACACCTATCTCACGAACGCCGATGCGAGCCACCCCGGTGTGGAGTTCCGCTATGTCACCGCTCACCGGGGGATGCGCCTGTGGCAGGGGTCGGACGATGTGACCTCGCCCTCTCTCGTGGCCACCCGGGTGGGCGATCGCCTCGCGATCGCCTCCGAGGCGGACATTTTCCAGGTCGCTCAGCCATGGGTCGCCGCGCGGATGGTGAGCGATGAATATGCTCGCCTCGACGCCGTGCCTGTCGCACCCGGCCACTGGGAGGTCGATCCGCTCCCCGCGGACATCGACCGACTCGCCGTCGCGGTCTGCGACCTGATGGGCAACGTGACCATCCAGGAGGTGAGAGACGGCTCGCGCCGCTGGAGCAGCCAAACGGAGTTCACCGCGGCGAGCCCCGAGGGTGTCGATCCCCTCAGCCGGGCCTGGCAGGTGACGCTGGACCAGACAGTGCAGACGCCGGTGCTCGGGCAGACACTCAGCGATGGGTCAACCGCGCCGGTGGAGCGCGCTTACTGGATCGGGCAGACCTTTGTGCCCACCCAGCCCGGGCTGAGCCAGGTGTCGGTCGGCGTGAGGGTCGATGCGGGCCCGGCCACCGTGCGCATCGATCTGCGTGAGGTTGGCCCGAGCGGCTTCCCCGACATGTCGACGACGGGGTTGCTCGCCTCTGCGGAGGGGTCTCTGGGCGCCACAGGGGATCTGCTCGTGGATCTGCCCTTCAGCGGGCTCATCCTCGATGGGCGCCAATACGCCCTGGTCTTCCTGCGCCTCGGGGGGGAATTCGAGATCCAGCTGCACCAGACGGGCTCGTCACCGAACGGCAATCTCGTGCGGGCCTTCAGCATGGACTGGATCCACATCCCGGCGTTCGACTGCCGATTCCAGACGTTCGATCAGGATGGTCTGCCCGATCAGGGGCAGGCCACGCACACCTCCGATGCCTATGGTCACGAGACGGGACGGTTCCTCTCGCAGACGTTCCTCGCCGACATGGAGACGATCGATCACGTGGAGGTCCGCGTGGCCTCCGCCTCGGGGGGAGAGACGCTCGGGCTTCAGCTCCGCCGCACCGAGCCCGATGGGCGACCCGACCTGTCGCCAGAGGGGTTGATCGAGAGTGTCAACCAGTCGCTCTCGGATCCGGGTCCAGTCATGTTCGATCCCATGTGGACCATCCCCGAGGAGGACCGGGGAGACACGCTGGCGCTGACATTCGTCTGTCCCGAGCCGGGTCTCAGCACAGTCACCCTGGAGAGGCAGGGGAGCGATGTGTATGCCGATGGCTCACTCTGGGAGTCCATCGACGTCGACAGCCAAGACACCGGCGCGGACCTCTGGTTCCGTGTTCTCCGGGCCGGCTATGGGGCATCGGGGACACTGCTCTTCGAGCACGACGCCGGTTCCACGACGACATGGACGTGGGGGCACTGGGAGGCCGACGCCGATCCCCCGACCACTTCGATCCGCGCGCGCTTCGCCTTCGCGGACGACCAGGGGGAAATCAGCGTCGCCCCCTGGGGGGACTGGGTGACATTTTCGCCCTTCAACATTCCCTCCCCGGCCGAGGGGCGCTGGATCCGCGTCGAGGTGGAGCTGGCGACGCAGGACAGCACCCAGACGCCGGTGCTGCATGCGTTCGAGGTGAACCATCAGTGGGAGCAGACCACCTCGGTCCACGGGCTGTTCTATCGGTGAGTGTGCCGATTGCAGAATGTGTGAGCCCCGATTCAGGCTGCTCTTTCAGAGATCATCACAGGGATCAGAATTTGCATGATACGTGTGGATCCTGAGAGTCCATTGAGATCTGTCGAAGAAATGCGTCCCACACTCAGCCCCGGAGGGGCGGAATAATCTCAGCCTGGGGCGCAGCCCCAGGTTTCCTTGGTCCCCTGTGACAGAAGCCCCGGATGGGGCGAAACAGAGGACATTGTCTCGCCCCTCCGGGGCTTTGAGAATTCTTGGCTGTCTGCTCACCAGGGGCGTTGCCCGCCTTCACTTCGCTCCGGCGGGCTCTGCCCCTGGCTAAAATTGTTTTGCCCCTCCGGGGCTCTGTGAGGAGTGCAATTTGTGATTGAGATTACTCTTTGGGATCATCTGACCGAACAACGGAGATTTTCTCACGGATTCTCCGCATTGAGCACTCGATTTGGTTGACCTCTGCTGGCCAGACCCCTTTCGTCGGGTCGATCTCTGAGTCACTGTGAATGCAATCCAAAGCTTTTCCCAGGAGTGACTCTGCAACGTCGAGATCTCCTATTGCCTCTCTGAAGAGTGCAAGAGTCGTGAAGTTCTCAAAATGCTGGTCGTTCTCCGCCATCACGAGTGTCTCGAGGGCTTGGAAGTATGGAGTTGCCTGTCTTATTGCCTCTGCAGCCTTGGGGGCGCTGTGAGGGATCATTGTGATCAATTGATAGCCATTCGCCAGGAGATCTCGGGCCATCTGTGTCAGGGCCCACCTGATGCTTCTGAATACGGGCACTCTGTGGTTTCCGACCAGTCCTTGCAGGAATTGAATCTCATACGCGGCGGGTGTGTAAGGGATGGGCCGAATATATCCATCTTTGGCAGCCCAACATGTTGTCAGTCTGGGCAA
>JAFGKF010000052.1 GCA_016928695.1 Candidatus Sumerlaeota bacterium
AGTTGTCGATGACCATCTGGGGGGCGGTGCGGAATTCGATCTCGCGCGGCTCGCCCAGGCGCTGGCCGGTCACCGTGTGCAGGCTGCGCGAGAGACGAAGGCGATAGAGGGTGTTGGGTGACAGCTGGGTCAGGAGATACACGATGGACCACCCGGTCTGGGGGTCCTCCTCCACCTGAACCTGGGTCAGCGTCGGCGGATCGGGGGAGAATTCGAAGGCATTGGCCGCCTCGTCGGTGCGGAGCCGGGCGTTGAAGAACAGGGTGATCACCTGGCCGTTGGGAAATCCGCTGGAGTCATTCTGGGGAATCGAGGAGTAGAGCGCGGGTTCGCCCATGGTGAAGCTCAGCGTCTCGGCGCGCCGCAGCGGCACGCCCTCGACGCTCTCGGCCTCGGTGCCGATGCGGATGCGGACCCGGTCGCGGTGATCCAACCCCTGGGGACCTCCCGCGAGAAAGATGAGCAGGACGTCGTCATCCGCGTCCGGGTGCTCGTTGCCGATGCTCGCGGAGTGGGGGACATCGGGGTTCACGGTGATGGCCCGGTGCACCGAGCCGGGATCCATGGGGACGTTGAACCGGATGAAGACAGGCACCTGGGGCTGAAGGAGCACATCGCGCGTCCCGTCGGTGGGGCTGGTGGCGATCACACGGGGGGTCTCGCGGTGTCGATCGAGCTCGATGCGTCCGACGTCCGTGGTCTCGCCGGCGGTGATCTCCACGCCGTCGATCTCTGTGATCGCATACCCCGGGGCCTGGGCGACCAGCATCACCTGTCCGGGGGGAACGCCCTCGAGCGTGAACCGCCCCGAGGAGTCGGTGACCGCCATGAGGCCTGAGCCCGCCACGCCGATGGTCGCACCGCGGGGATCCTCGCCCCCGGCCAGTGCGATTTCCCCGGTGACAGTCCCTCCCCCGCCGCGGCCGCTCCCGGCGACACGCTGGAGAAAGAGCGTGGCCTCGTAATCTCCCCCGCCCGAGAGATCCACCTGCACCGGGCTGGCGAGGGTGCATCCCTCAGCCCGTGCGGAGAGGGTGTAGCGGCGGGGCTCGAGGCCGGAGAACTCGAAGCGGCCGTCCGCGCCCGGCGCGACCGTGTGGTCGGTCCCCTCGAGGAAAACCAGAATATCGGGGGCGTCGTCGAGGAGCTCGCCCTCGGCATCGACCACCGCGACAAATCCGAGGATCCTCCCGCCGCCCGCCCCGCCGCGCCGGGCCGGCTGGAGCACCGTCATCGAGAGCTCGGTGAGGCGATTGGGCTCGACGGAGGCGCTGACCACAGCGGTCTCGTGGCCGGGGGCGGAGAAGAGGATCCGCCGGTTGCCGGGCTCGACGCCCTCGATGAGCCAGCGGCCCTGCGAGTCGGTGACGTCGCTCTTTGTCGTGCCCTGGATCGTGACCGTGATGCCCCCGTGGTCCGAATCGCCCGCCAGCGTGACCCGACCGGTCAGAGCTCCCAGCGCCGGGGGGGGGAGGGTGTCGGGCTCGAGGTTCTCTCGGCGCTCCATGGCCACGGTCGGTGCGGTGGCGCGGGGTGCCTCGGCCGTGATCTCGACGGTTCCGATGATCACCGGTGCGTGTCCCTCGGCCTCAGCCCGGAGATCATAGAGGCCAAAGGGCATGTTGAGAAATGTGTAGTGCCCCTCGGAGTCCGCCAGGGCACTCAGGTTCGTGCCGATGCATCGGATGGTGGCCAGTGTCTCGCCCTCGATCATCACCCGCCCCTCGATCACTCCCACCATCGGCGAGCCTGCCACCTCCCCGCGGGGCTGCTCGGCCCCCGGTGCCGTGGGAGTGGGCCCCTCCGTGCAGCCGAGCCACATCAGCGCCAGCAGCGCGGCGCCGAGCCAGGCGATCCGGGGAGGGGGACGTCGAATCACAGATCGGGGTTCTCCTCAGGCGCCTCGGGCTCAGGCCGCACCAGGCGGAAATTCACAGCCTCCAGGTCACGCTCCATCCACTCGGTCTGGATGGTGCTCCGGCGCTGACGGATGAGCGACGTGTTGACGCGGTCCATGGCCTCTTCGAAGGGGATCACGTGTGACTCGACGCGGTCCTCGACCCAGATCAGAGCCACGCCGTTTCGGATGTCCACGGGCCCCACCAGATCGCCCGCCTCAGCGCTCGCGAGGGGGGCTCGCAGGGGAATGGGCAGACGCTCGATCCGCTGATTGGCGATGAGGCCGATGCTGTCCGGGGGCTCTTCGAGGCCTCTGGCCTCGTCGGAGTGCATGAGCAGGGCTGCCATGAACTCGTCGTGGGTCGAGATCTCCTCGGCCAGCGCGGTGAACTCCTCCACCGCCTCCCTGTGAGCCGTCTCGATCTCCTCGGGGCTGGCCACACGCCGGTCCGGCATCGCCCGCACGATCTGACGACAGGTGATGAGAGTCGGCTCGGTGAAGAGATCGGGATTCTCCTCCCAGTGATCGCGGAGCATCTCCTCGCTGACGACGCTGGCCTCCTCCGCCACACGCTGGCTGAGGAAGGGGGCCACTCCCGCCTGGAGCCAGACCTGCTCAATCAGGGGATCGACCCAGGTCCAGCCCAGGGCCTGGATCTCCTGCTCGAGGGCGTCGACATGCCTGAGAAGCAGAATCTGCATCAGCAGCTCATTGGGTCTCCCCTGCCATGAGCGCAGCTCAATGGGGCTCATCTCCATCAGTGCGGTCTGGAACTCACCCATCGTCATGGGCTCCCGGCCGGGGATCTCGGCCACGATCTCCTCGCTCTCGAGCAGCGATTGGTCCTGCAGCGCGGTGCCGGAGATGTCGTGCAGCACGACCCCATGTCTCTCGAGAAGGTCCCTCTGCCATCGGCTCATGGCCTCCACGGTGCGCTCGGCACGGATGTGGCGCTCGATGGAGGCCCGCATGTTCTCGAAGGGGTGATACTCATCCTGACGCTTGCGCGTCACCATGATGATCTGGAAGCCGTGCTTCGTCTCGATGATGTCGCTCACCTCGCCCACGTCCAGCGCCCTCGCGGCCTCGATGAACTCGGGGAGGAACTCCTGATCTCGCTGGGGGAAGGGGCCCAGCTCCTCGCCCCGCAGCTCCGGCTCGGAGTCGGAGTGGTCCCGGGCGGCGAGAATGAATCCCGCCTCATCCGTGATGCCCGCCGCCACCTCCTCGAGCTCGGCGCGCACGGCGGCGCGGGCCTCGGGGCCCATGGGGACAGAGAGAATCTCCCCCACCTCGAGTGGGCCGACCCGCTCATCGATCTCCTCGACGGGCACATCCCACTCGTCGAGGAGACGCCGATGCCGTGAGTTGCGGATCTCGAGCGCCTGGGCAGGGTCGCCACTGATCGCCTCGGCGATGGAGGTCGGAGTCTCTCCCTCGGCGACGGTGTGCTCGACATAGCACGCCCTGAAGATCATCCGCATGTGGAACTGGAAGGGGAGGGCAAACATCTCGAGGTTCTCGTCATAGAAGGTGCGCACCTCCTCGTCGGTCACCACAATGTGTGAGAGCACCTCATCGCTCAGGAGATGGAATTGCAGGAGATCCCGCACCCGCTCGCGGATCGCATCGGGTCGGACCGATCCCTCTTCGACACCCTCGGTCGTCACCTCATCGAGATGAAGACGCTGCCAGGCGATGGTCCGTGCCAGGCCATCGGCCGCGACTCCCGGTGCCCACTCCATGGGGCTTCGGAATCCGCTGTTGCTCGCAAGGGCCGCGGTCAGATCGGCCCAGGTCACCGGGCCGTCGTCGCACATCGCATAGGCCCCCTGAGCCAATCCCTCCTCGATGGCGGCGCGCAGCAGGTCGCTGGCTGTCTCCACCCGGTCGGGGGCAGCGGCCTGGTCGGCGGAATCCATCCCAGGGGTTGCCGCGCAGGCGACGAGAGCGATCAACGGCAGGGGAGTCAGGGTCAGTCGGATCACCGGTGGAAGCCTCCTGGTTCCAGAGGAGAATTGCAGCGGACCGCATCCGGGGTCCGGAGAGGGCATTGTATGAACCACCGGAGGGGAATCAACCCCATAACGGGCCCCGGGTGACACCGAGTCTTCGGTTGCATCGTGAGGC
>JAFGKF010000053.1 GCA_016928695.1 Candidatus Sumerlaeota bacterium
GTGTCATTTTTTTCTCTTCGGTCTGCAAATCTCATCCACCTTCAAGGTGCAAACGTCATCTCCGGTTGTCACTAACTCAAAGCAGGTGCTGCAGGACAAGCAGGAGAATACGGTGCCATCAGGCTTGCCTTTTGTTTCAACCGTTGTCCGGAAAACCCTGATTTCACGCCCGTATATTGATCGATGACAGAAGAAGCACCTGTAGAATCTTTGTCTCAGTCTGACAACTGTTTCAATGTCGCCAAGGTGAACATGATCATGGCAATTGTAGCACAGGGCCACCAGATTATGCAGCTCATCCTCCCCGCCGAGGACAACGGCCTTAACATGATGGATTCTAGTCAAGTATCTCTCAAGAGGCGCGTTACAGATCAGGCACCGATCTCCCTGAGAGTGTTTCAACCATTTTCTCTGGACACCTGTCAGTTGACATCGTTCTTCATTCCAGTCCGTCCAAACTCTCCGAAACGCCTTGTCTTTGATCTTCCTCCCTCTGTCACTTCTCCAAAATTTCTCCCGAGCCTCTGACATGGAACGAGACAGTCCAAAACTCTTGATATAATAATACCACCCACGAAGCCCAGTTCCAGTCATCTCCGCAATTTCACGGCCCGAGAGGCCTTCATTCACATAGTATTCGATTAAAAATTCCCTCATGCTCACACCAGGACAATGGACCTTCAACCATTCGAGAGCACCAAGGGGTTTGTGTTTCTCTCCTGAGTTTAAGCTATTGGAACTCTCTCTGTGTTCACTCATCCAACGATTCATTCTCAGCCTTATGAGAGATTGAGAAAGCCCCAACTTCTCGATATGGAACTGCCAACCACTTGGATCTGTCCCGGTCGGATCAGCGATCTCTTGAACTGAAAGTCCCTTGGTAACGAAATGTTCCATTAGAAAATCATCCATGCCCATACCGGGATGGTTAGGTTTCAACCATTCGTAGGCACCAATTGGTTTCTTACGGACCATTAGGAGTAACCTCAGTCGGATCTGTAGCCCCTGAAGCCAAGTGTCGATAAATCATAATTTATCGACACAGAACAACATGCTGACACACATGTCAAGGATTATCGTTAAGTCATGTAATTACAGCATTTTGCATCTCGTGGCCCAGGCCATAGAATAACCTGTGGATAATTCTCCGCTCCTGTGGATAAGTGCTTTATCTGTGGATAACTCGGGGTCGGGGCCGTGAAAAAGCCGCTCAGGGCGCTCTCTGAGCGGCAATTCGTGCTCTCTGCTGTCTGGGGCTCTCAGGCTCTCAGAGCAGGTGGCTGAGGCGATCCTGGGCCCTGCTGAGGCGCTCGGGATCGAGGGCCACGGATTTCACCTGACAGAGCTGCTGGGTGTGGCGGTCGAGGAAGGTGAGGATGCCCTCCTCCTCGTCGGTCTCCCGCCATCGGAAGCCACCGGTCTTCATCAGGAGATGGGCGAGCAGAAACAGTGTGTCGAGATCGTCGTCACTGGGCTCAGGTTGGTCGCTGAGGCGATAGAATTCCTCGCGGAGAGCCGCAGCCTGGGCGCGTCGGGTTTCCCGCTTGGGTGGGGGCGGGGGAGCAGGGCGCTGTGCCAGCCATCGGCTGTGAAACTCACCCGCTCGGGCCTCGGCTTGGCAGGCGGGGCAGAAGTCCTGACGCACCACCTCCTCCTCTCCCCCACTCGACTCCACGAGCCGTGAGGCGTGCTTGGGGACCGCCTCCAGCGGGGCGCCACAGTTGGCACATGTGTTTGCCGGGCGGTGAATGGCGGCGCGGGAATCGTCTGCCGGGATCATATCGCTCTCAGGCCTCCTTGGAGCCGCACATCCTGAGGATGAGATGCTCGAGGAGCAAGCGCTGATCGGCGACATAGGCATCCTCGAGCGAAGGGGCGAAATGGCGATTGGCTCTCTGAAGGTCGGAGCGCAGGGAGATGAGCTCGGGCGTTTTGAAACGGGTCGCGGCGCTGCGGACCTTTTTCTGAACGACCTGATGCTGGAGCCCCAAGTTCAGGCGCTTGTCGTCGGGAAACGCTGTGGGAGTTTGGGTTCGGCGTCTCATCTTCGCCTGAAGCAGGAAGCGGGAGAATTTGACCACGTCATTGAAAACCGAGCGGAGAACGCCCAGGCGATCGCTGGCGCGGGCCTGCCCCAGGCGGCGTGCGAGTATCTGAAGGCACTCCCCTCCCCTGCGGGCCAGGAGGGCGTCCTGGAGGGCGAATGAGAGGTTGTCCGTTGGAAAGTGGGTGATGGTGCCGACCTCGGCGATCGCCTTGGTGATCGGACTGGCGCGCTGCAGGCTTTTCCAGCGTTCGCTGTCCTCGGTCACCACGAAGATGGCGGCATTGCCGATCTCAGCGAGAGACTCTCTCAGAAAGGCCGCGAGACGCTCGCAAAGGGGGGCGCTCTCTTTCGTGGGCTTCGCGGTCAACTCCTGGAGGTCGTGGATGACGACCACGCGCCGATGCTCGGGGAAGAAGCTGGCGGTGGCGAGATCGTCGAGGATGTCGGCCAGGCAGCTCCTGAGCCTCAGCGGCTGACTGCCCGGCGCCTGGATCTCGGTGACGTTTTCGGCGCGCATCTCCTCGGAGACGAGTTTCTCGATCAGCCGAGAGCGCTCGAGCCCCATGGCCGCAGTGTCCTCACCATGGAGGAGGAAGACAGGGGTCTTGGGGGATGATCGCTTGGCCATGGCCTTCAGTGCCTCGGAGAGCGATCTCCCCCTCTCAGCGGGATGATGTCAAGGCTCTTGCTCAGTCGCGCGGGCTGAGCAGCAGACGCGAGGAGCGGGGGGGGAGTGTGAGAGAGAGGGTGCTCCTCTCCCCCACCTCGGCACCCTCGCCATCGAGCAGAGGGCTGAGCTCGGAGCCCTCTCCCAGATCGAGGATGTCTGGGAGGACAATCTCGATGGACTGCGGCTCGTCCGAGCGGTTGATGGCCACGAGGATCACCTCGTCGAAGTTGACACGCGCATAGACCCATGTGTCCTCGTCGGCCTGAATGGAGAGGAAATCCCCCTGCCAGAGGGCGGGGTGCTCGCGCCTCAGGTGGGCGAGGCGGGCGACTCTCTCGCGCAGTGCGATCCGCGCGTCGCTCAGGCCGTCGAACTCCATCATGCGGCGGTTGTCGGGGTCCTGGGCCCCGGTGATGCCGATTTCGTCTCCGTAGTAGATCATGGGAATGTGGGGGATGGTCAGGAGGAAGGCGAAGCCCACTCCGAGGCGCTCATAGCTCTCCTCATCCTGAACCTGCACATCGTGCTCAAAGCCATAGGTCCGCTCGTCGTCCCACGGGGATGAGCCGTCGAAGACGCCATCGGCGTAGGCCATGTAACGCGAGACATCGTGGTTGCCCAGGAGCGCTGAGTGCATTGGGCTTGGGCCGTAATAGCTCAGCGAGTCCTCGAGGGCCTGGGCCAGTGATGTCATCGGCTCCGAGCCGATGGCCAGCGTGTTGCGCGCCGGCCAGTAGAGGGGGAAGTCAAACTGCCCGTCGAGCATCCCTCCGGCCGCATAGTGCTGCACCAGGTCGCGCCCACTGATGGTCTCGCCCACCTGGAAAAGTCGGCGTCCAGTGGGTCTCTCGATCTCCAGCCGGATCTTGCGCGTCAGGATCTGCCAGAACTCGTCGGGGATGTGCTTGGTCGCGTCGTGTCGGAAGCCGTCGAGGTTGAACGTCTGCAGCCACCAGATGGCATTGTCGGTCATGTGCTCGACAGCCTCGGGGGCAGCCGGGTAGTCGAACGAGGGCAGAAAGGTGTCGAACCAGGTGGTGAGGCGGTGCTCGTCGAAGAGCTTGATGTTCATGGTTCCGTCGGGGAGCTCCACCTCCCCGAACCAGTCGCGGTGCTCGGTGAAGAGCGGGTGCTCCTCATGGACGTGGTTGGCGACGCAGTCGAGAATCACGCGGATGCCCCGCTCATGGGCGGCGGCGACAAGCCACCGCAGGAGGTCCTCGTCGCCGAAGCGCGGCTCGATCTCATTCTCTCTCACCGGCCAGTAGCCGTGATACGCAGAGTAGGTCCGATTGGGAGGGGAGTACTCCACCTCGGCGTGGTCGGGCTGGCGATTGAGGGGCGAGAGCCAGATGCAGGTCACACCGAGATCGCTGAAGTACCCCTCCTCGATGCGGTCGAGCACGCCCTGAAGATCACCCCCTTGCCAGTTGGCGCGGGGGTGGAGCTCCTCGACCCCCTCAATGGGGCGGTCGTTGTCCGGGTCTCCGTCGGAGAAGCGGTCGACAAACGCATAGTAGAGCACGGTGGAGCGCCATGAATCCGAGGGGTTGGCCTGGGTCACCGGCCGACCATTCTCGAGGAGCACCAGGCGCTCAGGGAAAAACTCGCCTGATGAATCCATGCCGAGGACGCGGATCTCCTCGGCGTCGACTTCGGGAGGGAGAGTGATTCGGAGGAGCGCCTCTGAACCGCTCCCCCACTCCAGGCGAACCGGGCCTTCGCCGTCAGTCTCACTGACGCCCAGCATGATGTTGTCGAGGTAAACGTGGAAGGTGGGAGGCTGCGTCTCGCTGCCGCCGGATCCCACATCGACGGAGAAGAGAAGCTCGGTGGCCTGGTCGGTGGATGTCGCGCTGCGTCTCAGGATCTGGGGGCGCGACTCGCTCACCTGCCCCTCGATCTCCAGGATCGAGTTGCCGTAGCCCCCCTGCTCCTGCTCGGGATTGTCGGGGTCCGGGAGCCAGTCCCCGTTGAGGACGAACTTGTAAAGATAGCGCCCTGGCTCGAGCGGGAGCCTTGCGGTGTAGACCCCATCGCCGTCCTCATCCATCATGGGATTCGCACCGGCGCTCCAGCCATTGAAGGTCCCCGCGACACTCAGGGATTCGACGTCGACGTCGGGGTGGAATCGGAACTCGTGAAAAGTGCGCTGGGCCACCCGGACAGGGATGTCGCTGTGAATGGTCCCGTCGCCTCCCCGGCGCCGGCTGGTCACTCTCAGAGCTGTCAGCTTCGGCAGCCCTGAGGCCTCGAGTTGGAGCAGCCCACTGCCCTCATCTTCCCAGGAGGCCTCCAGACCCTCGCTTGGTTGCGCGCTCAGCTCGCAGGCCTCGAGGACGTAGAAGAGGCCGAGATCGAGCGTATAGGCCTCTCCAGCGAAGATCTCCTGAGTGGGGATGATCTCCAACGGAGCGATTGGCAGAGGGGATTCGATCACCGCATTCGCCTCCCATGGGGTGAGGACACAGACTGAGACCAGCAGTGCCCAGAGAGGGATCCAGGCCAGCCCATGGCGAGCTGTGTGTGGGGGCAGAAGAGGCATGGTCCAAGCTCCCGAAGGCATTGTTTAGAACGGTCCATCTGGGCGGATTTTGGCCTGCCACTGACGGAATTGTCAATCCCCAGTCCACGCCGATCATCCCGGGAATGCTTTGACAGTCAGGGATCTCAGTCGCCATAAAGTTGCGATCCCTGTCCTGGAAACCCCTCGAGTGACCCCCGAGCCTCCGATCCATCTCTCTCTGGTGATCCCCGCTCACTGCGAGGAGAAACGCCTCCCCACCAGTCTGCCCCGAATCCGCAGCTATTTCGACGCCCAGCCCCACACCTGGGAGATTGTCCTTGTCGATGATGGATCGACGGATCGGACCTCGGAGGTGGCCGCCGAGCTGCTTCAGGGGACGGAGCACACGATTCTGCGCAATGAGCCCAATGCGGGGAAAGGGGCCTCGATCCGCCGGGGTATGCTGGCCTCCCGGGGAGCCTATGCCCTGTTCTCCGATGCCGATCTCTCGACACCGATTGAGATGATAGAGCGATTCTGGCCGGAGGTGGAGCGCGGGGTGGATGTCGTTTTCGGCTCCCGTGCCCTTCCCGAGTCGGATCTGGCCATCCGTCAGCCTCTCCACCGCGAGCTGATGGGCCGGACCTTCAATGTTTTCGTCCGGCTGATCGCTCTGCCCGGAGTGCGGGATTCCCAGTGTGGCTTCAAAATGTTCAGCCGTGAGGCGGTCGAGCGGATTTTCCCTCTTCAGCGAATGGACGGATTCTCCTTCGATGTGGAGATTCTGAGGCTGGCGCGTGAGTGGGGTTTTCGGCTCGCCGAGGTGCCCGTCCGCTGGGAGGATTCCCCAGACTCGCGTGTGCACCCCATCCGGGACTCCGCGGCGATGCTGCGTGACCTGTTCCGAGTTCGGCGGGAGGTCCGGCGCCTGCGCCGGGCGGGGACATTCGATCGAGCCGGGAGGAGTGAGCCATGATGGTCGACCTGCCTCGGGTGGCGGTGATCATGGCCGGCGGCGTCGGTGAGCGATTCTGGCCGCTGAGTCGGCAGCGCTTTCCCAAGCAGCTCCTGCCTCTGGCCGGCGGGCGTTCACTTCTGGAGGAGTCACACGATCGGATCGCCCCCCTGGTCCCTGAGGGACGCGTCCACGTCATCACCACCGCCGATCTGGCGGAGGCTGTGGCCGCCCACGCGCCTTTCATCCCCCGCGAGAACATCCTGACCGAGCCGATGCGGAGGAACACGGCCGCCTGTCTGGCCCTGGCCTCGGCGATCCTCGAGGAGCGCCACGGCCCCCACGTCATGGCGGTGACAACGGCGGATCACATCATCGGAGATGTCTCGGTTTTCCGTGCGGTGCTCGAGAGGGCGCTCTCCCTCGCGGTCTCGCATGAGCAGCTGCTTGTCTTCGGAGTTCGCCCCACCCGGCCGGAGACGGGGTATGGATACATCGAGCTGGGCCCGGTGGTCCATGATCACCCCACCCTCCCCTGCCATGAGGTGCGGGGTTTCCGCGAGAAGCCGGATCATCAGACCGCGGAGCGATACCTCGGCGCGGGCAATTTTCTCTGGAACAGCGGGATGTTCGTCTGGCGCTCCGACGTTCTCCATGCGGCTTTCGCCGAGCATGCCAAGCCCTATGCCTGGAGAGGATGGGAGAGATCTGCGCTCAGCACGCTCAGTGCAGCGGGGGCACAGTTCTCCCCCGCCGTGGCGCGTGTTTTCGAGGGTCTCCCCAACCTTTCGATCGACTATGCGGTCATGGAAAAGGCGTCCAACATCTGGGGGCTTCCGGCATCCTTTGACTGGATCGACATCGGGGGCTGGGAGGCGCTGCGGGCGCTCCTCGACGTGGATGAGGCGGGCAATGCCCGCCAGGGCGCCACGGTGCTGGTTGACACGCGGGACTCAACACTGCATTCGACTGGTCCCCTGATCGCCACGTGCGGGGTTGAGAACCTCGTCGTCGTGGCGACGCCCGATGCGGTGCTGGTGTGCCCACGCGACCGCCTCGAGGAGGTCAAGCGGGTCGTGGCCGCGCTGAAAAACGAGAATCAGGAGTCTCATCTGTGAAGATTCTGCGCTCTGCGTTCCCCATGCTCACAGTGCTCTTCGCCCTGGCCTGTGATGGCGAGTCCTCGGTCACTGAGGTGCCGGACACCCCGACACAGCCTGAGGCAGTCGACACTCTGTCGAGCCCCCTCGCCTCGCCTGAGATCACGGCGCTGAATCTCAGCGATGTGTCAGCGGAGGTGGGCTCAGGGGAGATGGCCCAGGGGGAGAGCAGCGCCCCCACGGTGGATGTGCCCCTGGCGCTGCACGTCTACTCGAACCGCACTCAGTATGTGCTGGGAGAGCCCGTCCAGCTCTTCGTGGAGTTTCGCAATCTGACGGATCGGGAGGTTCAGACACGGGCGATTCTGTTCCTCGACCACGGGCTTTCGGTTCACATCACCCGCCTGGGGGGTGAGCGCTGGCGCTTCATCGACCGCCTGCACACGGGAATCACGGTGCCGACAGCGGGGCCGATCCATGCCCATGACAGCTGGGGATTCCATCAGTTTCTGGCGCACAGCGATGTCGGAGAGGGGCGGCTTCCCTTCCCCGAGCCGGGCATGTACCGCATCGATGTGGGAGCCACCATTGAGATCGAGGGTGCGGGGAATTTCGAGCACCTCCTGGCCGAGCCGGTGGCGATCGAGGTGATCGAGCCGGTCAGGGAGGATGACAGGACCGTCTATGACATCTTCCTTCAGCCAAATGTGGCGCGCGCCATCCAGCAGCTCGGGGGTGACGAGCAGATCAAGGACGCCATGATGCAGGTTCTGGAGATCGCCCCTGAGAGCGTCTTCGCTGAGCACGCGCACTATCTTCTGGGCACGATGCTCATGATTCAGGGCAATTATCTGCAGGCCAATGAGCACTTCTACGAGGTGTACGAACGCGTGCCGGGCTTCTACATGAAGGAGATGGTGCTGCTCAACATCCTCACCTGTTTCCACTGGGCGGATGAACCCGAGAGGGCGCTCAGGGTCTGCGAGGCGCTCCTCGAGATCAATCCCCGAATGGCCAACCGCCAGAATCCTCTCCTGCAGATCTATCTCCGGCGGCTGGGCGACGGATCACAGTCATGAGACACACGAGCGCACGCGCTGGCCGGCTCACCATCGCACTGGCGCTGAGCCTGTCGCTCCTGTGGGGATGCGTCACCCCACCGATCTCGGAGGAGATCGCGGGGCTTCCGACGGAACCCATCCATGTCACGGCGCAGAGCGTCCGGCCCATTGAGCGCTCGAGCGCCGATGGGCCCCGGGTCGCCCCCGTCCGCCGCGTTCCCCTTGTCACCGCCCCCGGGCTCATGGCGGCCCTGACCCCGGTCTATGCGACGGCGGAGACCGATCTCCCCTCCGACGTGCTGGAGCCGCGGCTCGCGGATCTCTGTGCACAGGAGCAGGTGCGGCTGCGGCTCCTGACAGAGGGGATGGAGCAGATGGCTCTCTGGGGAAAAACATCACTCGCGCCTTCACCCCCTCTCCAGGGGACCGAGGCGATCGCTCGTCTGAGCGAGGGGATCCAGATCACATCCCAGGGCCATCGGGTGGAGGGGCGGCTTGTCTGGTCGGCCCTGGTGAGCGATGCGGCGGGCGAGACGGGAACCCCGGGGCACTCCGCGGCTCCCCCGGAAACCCAGGGCGATGTCAGACCTCTGGATGCTCGGACACGTCGCCTGATGCAGGCGGAGGCGGAAGGCCGGGCGCTCAATCGGCTCGAGAACATCCTGCTGGACATCGAGGTGGGTGATGGGCAGCGCCTCCAGGGCTGGATGGAGCAGGAGGGGATTGAACAGGAGCGTCTCGAGAGGGTCCTCGACCGAGCCGAGACCGAACGCGTCGAGTTCACACTGGACGAGATCGGTGGACAGCACATCTGCGAGCTGGAGCTGGTCTTTGATCCCCATGATCTGAATCGCCTGAGCCGATGAGTGGCAAACCCCGACTGATCCTCGCGTCGAATTCTCCACGCCGCCGTGATCTGCTCAGTGCCCTGGGTCTCGACTGCGAGGTGATCCCGAGCAGTGTGGATGAGAGTGAGGTCAGAGCGGGGTCACCCACTGCGCTCGCCGTTCAGCTGGCCTATCTCAAGGCCACCGATGTGGCCGAGAGAGTGGCGGCTCCTGCCGCGGTCATCGGCGCTGACACTGTCGTCGCCCTGGGTCTCGAGATCTTCGGCAAGCCCCTCGACCGGGCCGATGCGTGGAGGATGCTCCGGGCGCTGAGGGGAGAGACCCACTCGGTCATCACGGGGGTGGCACTGGCCATGGCGGGCCGCTCCTGTCAGGTCACCTCGTGTGAGACATCCGTGACCATGAGGGACTTCAGTGACGCGGAGTTGGAGGCTTACATCGACAGCGGTGAGCCCCTCGACAAAGCGGGGGCCTATGCCATCCAGGGGCTGGGCGGATCGCTGATCGAATCCCACGAGGGGTGCTGGTGCAACGTGGTGGGTCTTCCCCTCATCCACCTGCTCGGTCTTCTCCGCGAGGAGATGGATGTGTCACGCCATCCGGTGACGTGCCGGTGTCTTCCCTGGCCCCATGTGGTCGATGGGCCTCAGCCCTGGGAGAAATGACGGAAGAGGCCGTTTCTCGGTGGTGCGACGGGATGCCCGGCGCGGGTCCACCTCACCCGCCGCCCGGAGGTGATGCGCCCAATGGGGGTGATGGGTGTGCGGATCCCCTCATCTCTGAGCAGGGCACGCAGATCCTCAGGGCGTCGCCGAGTTGTGAGAAGCAGCTCGAACTCCTCGCCCGAGCTGGCTGCCCAGGTCATGCAATCCTCTCCCCGGTCCGCGAGGCATCGCCTGACCACAGGGGCGACGGGAAGCGCTGCGAGATCGATCTCTGCGCCCACGCCGCTGAGACGGCAGATCCAACCGATGTCTGAGATCAGGCCATCGCTGATGTCGATCATCGCTCGGACGGCACCTCCACGGGCGAGGGCGGACGCCTCGGAGAGTCGGGGGACGGGGTGCCGATGCTTTGCGATGATCCTGGCCCCGCCCCGCTGGGGTCTGCTCCGGTCATCGAGCACATCGAGGGCCAGACGGGCGCGTCCGATGTCGCCGGTGAGGCACACGGTGTCGCCTGGGTGCGCCGCGTCTCGCCTCGCGGGCCGCGCCGTGTGACACTGCCCGCAGATGGTGATGGAGATTGAGACCACAGGGGCTCGCACCAGGTCTCCGCCGATGAGGGGACAGTCGAACTCATCCGCGGCTCTCATCAATCCCCTGAGAAAACCCTGGAACCATGCGACGGGTTGAGAGGGTGGCATGGCCAGCCCCAGCATGAACCAGCGGGGTGTCGCCGCCATCGCCGCCAGATCGCTGAGATTGGCGACCAGAGCCCGTCGCCCGAGCTGGGCGGGTGTGAGATGGCCGCCTCTCCAGTGGGTTCCCTCCACAAGCACGTCGGTGCTGACCACCATGGGATGCCGCGCTCCACGGAGAGCTGGGAGAATGGCGGCATCGTCACCGATCACCGCCACATCGCCAGTGGCCGAGTGTCTCACCGCGCGCTGGATGCGCTCGACCAGCCACTGCTCGCCGACCTCGGCAATGGTTCGGCGTCCATGCCCAGGCATGGTTCAGGGTGTCCGCGGCTGACTCAGGAGCTCGTCGATCCACTCCTCAGCCGTTGCGAAGAGCCGATTCCGCACCGCGGGGCGGGACCGGAAGAGCTCGTGCGAGTAGGTGTCAGCCACAGGGACCACGCGGTTGAGGGGGTGGTTGCCCGCCGTTCGGGCCGTGAACTCGATGGCCCCCTCCGGATTCACGATCCGGTCGCGCTGGGAGTAGAAGAGCAGATAGGGGCAGCTCATCTCCTCCATCAGTCCGCGGAGCTCGATCATGTGCTCCTGGACCTGGTAGATGAAGTTGAGGGGATTGGCGCGGATGGTCAGCTGGTCGGTCTGGAACCCGATCTGCTCCCAGGGGTCGTCTGTCACCCACTGCGAGGCCCACTCGGTGTCGACCGGCATGCGTGTGAGGCTGAAGAGATAGAACATGGGGGTCATGATGATGTCCCGGGCCTGCTGGTAGAGCACCATGAGAATCATCCGCTCCTCGGTGTTCGAGCCGAAGGAGGCATTGACGTCGTAGTTGTAGTTGATCACGAGTCGCTGGAAGAGGCTCGGGATCTCGCGCGGTGGGCGGAGCGCGGGGGATGAGAGGATGACGCCCGCGAGGTTCTCGGTCGGCAGGTTGTGGTCGTTGCCGAGCACATAGTCGAGCGTGATGAGTCCCCCCAGACTGTGTCCGACGAGGATCAGGGGGAGGCTCTCGAAGTCGAATCCCTCGGCCGCGAGGCGGCGCGGGAGGATCTCGTGGATGAACTCGTCGAGGTCATAGACGATGTAGAAGAACTTTCGGATCCGCCTCAGGCCATGTCCCGCCTGCCTCGGCTGGGGGTCTCCGGGCTCGAGGTCGACCATGAGGTCGTTCGAGCGCCCCATGTGGCGCGTGTCGCAGGAGGCGAGGATGAACTCGTCCCTGAAGTGCTCGACGAAGTGGCGGTATCGCCCGGAGTGCTGATCGAGGCCTGGGACGAGAACGATGAGGCCTCGCACGGCCTCCCGGTCCTCCGGAATGCGGAGCTGAAAGCGCAGCGTGATCCCACCGCGCTCGTAGCGGCGTCCATGGCGGCGGTCGTAGTAGGTGGAGGGCACGATGAACTCCCCCACGTCGGTGTCGCTGTCCCACAGCCAGGTCCACTCCTCGACATGGTCGACGATGGGCTGGGGGCTTTCGGCGTTGACGCTCTGGGCGCTGGCGGTTGAGAATGCGCCGAGCAACAGAGTCAGGGCGGTGCTGAGCGCTGCGCGGAGAGTTGTCATGGGCGGTCTCTTCACTGTCACATGGGGGTGAGATCGGGGCAGATATGACCTCTCCCAGGTCCCAAACGCAACCGCTTTGTCAGGAGCGACCTGAGGCTTGATTCGCTTCGAGGGCATCTGGAAGAGCTTCGGCGCCAAGCCCATTCTCCGCGATGTGGGCTTTCACATCGAGCGTGGCGAGACGCGCGTCATCGTCGGCCAGAGTGGCCAGGGCAAGAGTGTGACTCTCAAGCTGATCTGTGCTCTGCTGTGGCCAGACCGCGGAGCGGTGACCGTCGGCGGGCATGTCCTGAGGCGGGGTGATCGCGAGGCGCTGGCGTATGTCCGCCGCAGCGTCGACATGCTTTTCCAGTTCGGAGCCCTGTTCGACTCTCTGACCATCCGTGAGAATGTGGGCTTTGTCCTGTATGAGCGGAGCGGCCTGCCCCGCGATGAGATCGACGCCCGGGTGGCGGAGTGCCTCGAGATGGTCAATCTCGCGGGGATCGAGGACCATATGCCGGCCGACCTGAGCGGCGGGATGAAGAAGCGTGTGGGGCTGGCGCGTGCTCTGATCGGGCGGCCCGAGATCCTTCTCTACGATGAGCCCACCTCGGGACTTGACCCTGTGACCGCCGATCTGATCAATGACCTGATACTCGAGACCCGGAGTCGCTTCGGCGTGACGTCGGTCGTGGTGACCCACGACATGGCCAGTGCCTACAAGGTCGGGGATCGCATCTCCATGCTCGCGGACGGACAGCTCATCACAACGGGGACACCGGACGAGATCCGCGCCACCTCCGATGGGCGCGTGCGGCAATTCATCGAGGGGAGGGCCCAGGGGCCGCTGACCGCCGGTGCGGTGGCGGAGGGCTGAGAGGATCATGGCGGATCGCAGGCGAGAGTATGTTGTGGGTCTGGTCGCCCTGATCGGCCTGATCGCCCTCGTGGTTCTCACAGTTCAGATCCGGGGGACCTCTCTCTTTGAGGGCACCTACACCGTGCACACCCGCTTCCAGCGTGTGGCGGGTTCGCTGACGCCCGGGGCGAGCATTCTGGTCTACGGTGTGAAGGTGGGCGAGGTGGTCAGCATCCGCATCGATCCCGTCCCCGAGCTCCCCGACCACCCGGTCGTCATCGAGCTGAGCATCCGCAAATCGATGACGATCTACGAGAACGCGGTGATCGAGATCCAGGAGGCGATGATCCTCGGCGAGACACAGGTGATTGTCACCCCCGGCTCGCCCCCCGCGCCTGCGCTCGAGGACGGGGCGACACTGATCGGCACCGAGTCCATCGACATCTTCGACGAGCTGATGCAGACCGATCCCGAGCTGGTGCTCGAGACACTGGAGTCGATCCTCGAGTCGGTCACCATCGTGAAGGACTTCCTGCGCAACCTCAACGAGGAGGGCAAGATCAGCGACGCGATCGACGACCTCGCGATCATCATCAGCGCCGTGCGCGACATGATCGCCGAGGGCGACGGAGACGTCAGCGCGATGATCGCCAACATCAACCGATTCGCCGAGGAGCTCCCCTCCAGCCTCGAGCGGTTCAATGTGGCGATCGACGAGGTCCGCGACCAGATCTCGATGCTGCGCATGGAGATGATCGATCTCCTGCAGACGATCCACCTCGACACCCAGGATCGGCTCGTCCAGCTGGGAAACATCCTCGATGACGTCGAGGGAATGACCTCCTCCACCTCGGCGAGCTGGGAGGTCGCGGTGGAGAACCTGACGGCGACCACCGAGTCGCTGCGCGTGATCCTCGGGCGCCTCGAGGAGGGGGAGGGATCGCTTGGGCTTCTCCTGACCGACGAGTCGCTCTATCAGGAGCTGGTCAACTCGCTGGCCGCAGCGAACCGCTGGATCGCGGAGATCGACGCGATGCTCGTGGGGACGGAGGAGCCGCTCGAGGAGCGCGTGGTCCCCTACGACCAGATGTCACGAACCGCCCCGTGATGCGCCAGCGCTGGCCTGCCCCGACGCTCCTGCTCGTCTCAGTGCTGCTCGTCTACCTCGCCACCGCGGGGGGGCACCTTTACTCGCCCGATGAGGAGGTGATGTGCCGCGTCACCGAGTCCCTCGTGCACGGGCGCCTCGCCATCGAGCCGCTGAGCGGATTCGGGACGCAGACAGGCCGAGGGGGCCTCGAGTACGCACAGTACGGCCTGGGAAACTCGATCGCGTCGATCCCGTTCCGTGCTCTGGGTCCCCTCTTCGCCGCTGTGTGGCCCGGCGATGAGCTGCCCGAGATCCTCAGCACCTCCTCGATCGTCAACGCCCAGCGCTATCGCTACCCCACGGCGAACGATTACGCCCGTCGCTTCGCGGTGTCGCACATGAACACCGTTGTCGCTCTGCTGCAGATCTGGGTGCTCTTTCTCTTCGCGCTGGCATTGACAGGCCACCAGTGGATCGGAGTCACGGTGGGAATTCTCTATGCCTTCGCGACTCAGGCGTGGCCGCACTCGAAGACGTTTTTCAGCGAGCCGCTCGCGACGCTGTCGCTGACCACGGGGGCCTATCTGGTGTGGACGGGTGTGCAGAGGCGCTCGATGATCCGCCTCTGGTTCGCGGGGGCTGCGCTCGGCTGGGCGCTGCTCACGCGCCTCGACTCGGTTCTGGCGCTGCCCGGGCTGGCGCTGATGTTCTATCTGCTCCTTTGCCGCCCCGAGCCCGCTGATCACGATGAGGAGAGGCGTCGTCTCGGAGCCACTCACGCTCACATGGCAATCGCCGTTCCTCTCCTGATCGCGATGGCGGTGATCCTGGGGCTCAATATGTACAAGTTCGGCGGGCCGCTCTCGACGGGCTACGCGGATCAGCCCGAGGGTTTCCAGTTCAATGCCTCGCTGCTCGAGAGCCTGCCGGGATTCCTCTGGAGCCCCGGGCGAAGCATTTTCATGCACTCGCCCCCCGTGCTGCTCGGTGTGATCGGCTTCGTGGCTCTCGTCCGCCAGGATCGGGCGCTGGGTCTCGGTGTGCTCGGAGCATTCCTCGGCACTCTTCTCGTGCAGGCCATGTGGCAGAACTGGTCGGGGGGATGGGACTGGGGCCCGCGGCACATCTACTCGCTGATCGCCTGGAGCATGATCCCGCTGGCAGCGCTTCTGGGCGAGCGCTCTTTTCTCTCCCGGCGTGTTGGCGTCGCCCTGTGTGCCGTGGTGGGACTGCTGGGAATCTTGGTGCAGCTGATCGCCATCTCGCAGAACCCGATCGAATTCCACAGCATCCAGTTCACGCCTCACATGGAAAATGGGATGCTCACCGCCCCGCGGGCCATGATCCAGGCCCAGATGCGCGGTGAGCGGATGCCCGAGGGCAACGATCTGATGTGGCACCGCGCGTATCTGCCCTGGTCGGGTTACCCTGAGATGTGGCGCGAGGGAATCCACGATCTCTTCTGGCTCCGCTGGTGGCAGTGGCGGCGCGCACAGGGGAGCGCGGAGGATGAGTGACCAGCCCTCCTCCCCCACCCCCGACAGTGACCTCGTGGAGCTCGTCGGCGTCGTCGAGCGGATCATCTTCCACAACCCCGAGAACGGCTACACGGTGGCGCGCTTCGTGCCCGACGGCACCGAGGCAGAGATGGTGGCCGTCGGAACGCTCCCCTCCGCGACGCCCGGCGAGGTGCTCCGCCTCACGGGCAAGTGGACGGTGAGCAAACTCCACGGGCGGCAGTTCGAGTTCAGTGTGCACGCCCCCGTGCTCCCGACGAGCGTCAAGGGGATCGAGCGCTACCTCGGCTCGGGGTTGATCCGGGGGATCGGCCCCGTTCTGGCCAAGAGGCTGGTGGCCAAGTTCGGCGAGGCGACGCTCGACGTGCTCGACGCGGAGCCGCGACGCCTGCGCGAGGTGCCGGGCATCGGCCGGAAGCGCGCGGGCGACATCGAGCGGGCATGGGTCGAGCAGACGGCGCTGCGCGAGACGATGGTCTTTCTCCAGGGGATCGGGCTCTCCGTCGGATACGCGGCGCGGCTGGCGAAGCTCCACGGGCTCGAGACGGCCCGGCTGGTGCGGCAGGATCCGTATCGACTTCTGCTCGACGTGCGCGGGCTCGGCTTCAAGAGCGTGGACAAGATCGCCGGTGAGATGGGCATCGCCCAGGACGCCCCCGTCCGCGTCCGCGCGGGGATCGAGCACGCGCTCAAGGGATTCACCGAGGAGGGGCACGTCCTCGCCCCCCGCACCGAGCTCCTCGAGGAGGCGGAGCATCTGCTGGCCGTCCCGCGGGAACTGGTCGAGCAGCAGCTCGAGTGCCTGTTCGAGGAGCAGCGCGTGGTGCGGGAGACCGAGCCGTCGGGGCGCGAGGTGATCTACCCGGCGAGGCTTCACCGCGCCGAGCAGGCGGTCGCATTTCGCATCGCGCAGCTGATCTCGACGCGGAGGCCACTTCTCGCGGGGGAGATCGGCTCACGAATCGCGGAGTTCGAGAAGAGATTCCACTTCCGCTTCGCTCCCCAGCAGCGTGAGGCCCTGACCACGGCACTCGGCGGGGGCGTTGTGGTGATCACGGGGGGACCGGGGACGGGCAAAACCACGCTGCTGCGCGCACTCCTGCGCCTCCTCTCGGGCACAGAGACCAACACGCTGCTCGCTGCACCGACGGGCCGCGCGGCGAAGCGCATGGCCCAGAGCGCGAAGCGCACCGCGCAGACGATCCACCGCCTGCTTCAGTGGAGCCCGGCCGAGCACCGCTTCCTGCGCAACGCGGACCATCCGCTCGCGGCGGACCTCGTCGTCCTCGACGAGGTCTCGATGCTCGACCTCGCGCTGGCCGCCGACCTCCTCGAGGCCGTGCCCGCGGGATGTTCACTGCTCCTGATCGGGGACGTCGATCAGCTCCCCGCCGTGGGGCCCGGCAACGTGCTGCGCGACCTGATCGACACGGGCGAGGCGCCCGTCGTGCGGCTCACCGAGATCTTCCGCCAGGCCGAGAGCAGCGCGATCGTCTTCAACGCGCACCGTGTGAACCGGGGCTCGATGCCCGTGTTCCCCAAGACGGAGGAGCAGCGGGCGAAGAGCGACATGTTCTTCATCGAGAAGCACGAGCCCTCCGAGGCGCTGGAGACGATCAAGGCGCTCGTCCAGGAGCGCATTCCCCAGCGCTTCGGCCTCGACTCGCTCCGCGAGATTCAGGTGATCTCGCCGATGCGAAAGGGCTCGCTGGGCGTGACGAATCTCAACACCGAGCTGCAGGCGCTCCTCAACCGCGACAGCCATGCCCTCGTCCGGGGCGGGCGCACCTGGAAGCGCGGCGACAAGGTGATGCAGATCACCAACAACTACGACCGCGACGTGTTCAACGGCGATCAGGGTTTCATTCGGGAGATCGACCTCGAGGAGCAGAGTCTCTCGGTCGACTTCGAGGGTCGCGAGGTGTTCTACGAGTTCAGCGACCTCGACGAGCTCGAGCTCGCCTACGCCATCACCATCCACAAGAGCCAGGGCTCGGAGTTCCCCGCCGTGGTCATCGCACTCCACGGCCAGCACCACGTCATGCTGCAGCGCAATCTCCTCTACACCGCCATCACGCGCGGCAGTCGGCTCGTCACGATTGTGGGGACGAAGGGCGCCCTCGCCCGCGCCGTCCGCGAGGCGCGCCAGAGCCAGCGGCTGAGCGGGCTCGGGCGCCGCCTGGCGAGTCTTCTGAGATGAGACTGTCGTGTCGCTCAGTGAGCGATGGGATCATCTGAGGCCGCTGGGTATCGACTCTCCACATCGGAGAGCGCTCCTTCCAACGCCTCAATCTGCCGGCGGAGAGTGTCGATCGCTTCCAGACGAGAGATGGTCGGCTCTGGCCATCCGTCGGGATTGTATGCGAGGACAGGGATGAGTCCTGGGAGCTTTTCATAGAATGGACCCGGATCCCTGAGAACGAGACTCTCAACATATTCACTCACGCCACGCGCAAGTCTGTGTGTTCGCAGGAA
>JAFGKF010000335.1 GCA_016928695.1 Candidatus Sumerlaeota bacterium
CCGATCCTGATCGTGAACGGATTCGATCGCTTTGACCGCACGCTCAATCCGCGGGAGTCGGCGGCCTCCGGCCTCGGCGGTCCCTCTGGGGGCGGTGGCACCTATGACCGCGTGAAACCCCGTCTCTCGAACTCCTTCGACTATGTGGTCCAGATGGCCGAGGCCATTCGCAACCACTCGTCGATCCTCGACTCGCTCCCGCGCCATTTCGACTCGTGCCAGAACGAGGCCATCACGGGGGGGCAGGTGAATCTCGGCGACTACGACACCGTGATCTGGATTGTCGGGGAGGAGTCGACCGCCGACAGCACCTTCGACCCCGCGGAGCAGACAGCCGTCGCCAACTTCCTCGCGGGTGGGGGCGACCTCTTCGTCAGCGGCTCGGAGATCGGATGGGATCTCGAGGCCCAGGGCAACGGTCTCCCCTTCTACCAGAGCACCCTGCGCTCGGACCACGTCGCCGACGACGCCGGCACCTATTCCATCACGGGCGGCTCGGGCATCTTCAGCGGGATCGGGGCGTTCACCTTCGACAACGGATCACTCTTCTACGACCCGGACTTCCCCGACACCCTCCAGGGCATCAACGGGTCCGTCGTCTGCCTCACCTACAGCGGTGGCGCGGGGGCCGGGCTTCAGTGGCCCTCGGGCACCACGCCCGGAACAGGCCGCATCGTCATGCTCGGATTCCCCTTCGAGACGATCACGAGCGCATCGGTGCGAGCCGCGATGATGTCCGAGGTGCTCGACTTCTTCGGGACGATCTTCTCGGGCGAGCTCGGCGTTCCGGTCGGAGTGAACCTCAGGTGAAGGGTTCCGGGAGCCTCCTGCGCGCCTCAGCGCTTCGGCGGCGGCGCGTTGGATTCCCCGACCCGGCCTCTCACCTCATCGCCAGCGGTCGACGCGGGCCTGTGGCCTGCGCCGCCTCGGCGATCAGCGAGGCCAGCCGATGTGACTCCACGCGGTAAATGGTCTCGGCGCGGTGCTCCTCGATGACGGCGGCGATGGCATCGACCCGCGCAGGCACACCGCGCAGCCGCGCCTCGAGCATCGCGATCTCCGCGCTGCGGCAGAAGTAGTCGCCGGTGATCAGAGCGGCATCGAGCGATCCCCCCACACGGTCGGCGTAGACGCGCAGTGTTCCCCCGGGGGTTTTGCAATCCGCCGTGCCACTCCAGCGCCGCATCACACGGGAGGAGTGGATCCACGCCTCGCTCTCGTACCGCTCTCTCCTCAGCCGCTCCGCCCGCTCGATCTCGTGGGGAAGCCACCCCTCCCGCCGCACGGGGCCCAGGCGCCGCTCGAGGGATCTCACAGTCGCCCGCTTCATCTCATCAAATGTCACGCCGGGGCTGTGCGCGTGCACCGTCGTCATCCGCTGCGAGAAGCAGGACTGCCCGCGGTCATCGAGGTCCCGTGTCGGCAGATTGAGAACCTCGACCATCAGCGCCACGTCGAAGTCGAGCAGGAGGCTGCAGTGGAAAAACCGCACGCCCTCGGTGTCCTGGGAGATCGCCAGCCCGGCGATCTTGCGGCCCGCGACCTGCAGATCGTTTTTCCCCTCCAGCCCCGCCGTGATCCCGAACTCCGTCAGCGCGTCGGCGAGCATCTCGGAGAAGAAGAGAAACTGCTCACGGATCGTCCCGATGCCCGCGCCCTCATCCTCCGGCAGCACCAGCGCCACCGCCACCTGCTCAGGGCCCATCAGCACGGTGCCGCCCCCCGTGTGACGGCGATTCCACCCGTGGCCTCGGCGGCGGCACGCCTCGAGGTCCACCGCGTCCGTGAGATTCTGGTAGCGACCAACGATCGCGCACGGGACGTAGTGATAGAGCCGGAGCGTGGGGGGGGAGGTCCCCTCGGAGACGCCGAGTGCCAGTGCCTCGTCGCCCGCGAGCCCCTCGGCGCTGGTCTGGGCGCGGCTCTCCTCGATGAGGCGGAACCCGGTCACGGTCACCCTGCCGGGATCACTTCTTCACGGGCTTGGCGGAGCGCTGCAGGAGGGTGGCGACCTCCTGGATGTCGATGCGGCGATCGCCCTCGAGGCTCTTCGCCCCCTCCTTGAGGTTGATGAGGCATGTGGGGCAGGCGACGGCGATCACCTCCGCGCCGATGGAGAGGGCGGTCTCGATGCGTGCGAGGGCGAACTTCTTGGCCAGCTCAGGGTAGGCGGCCACAAAGGGGCCGCCACAGCAGATCGCCTTGTCGCGGTTGTCGGGCATCTCGAGCATCTCGACCTCGGGCAGTCGCGCCAGGAGGTCGCGCGGGGCCTCGTAGACGCCCGCGTGCCGACCCAGGTCGCAGCCGTCGACGTAGACGACCTTTTTCGGGAAGGCCTTCTCGAAGGCGATCCTCCCCTCATTGGCCATGCGCACGAGCAGCTCCGTCACGTGCAGCACCTCGAACTCGTCGCCCAGTGTGCTCTTGAGAGTCTTCGTGCAGCCCGCGCACGAGGTGAAGACGGTCTTCGCGCCCCGCGCGCGCAGCGCCTCACGGTTCTCCGCCACGAGCTGCTCAGCCTCTCGCTCGAGACCCATCCGGCGCACCGGGTCGCCGCAGCAGCGCTCGTCGGGTCCCAGCGCGGCGTACTCGACGTCCGCGCCGTCGAGGAGACGCAGCGCGGCCTTCGCCATGCGGTTCTGCGAGTAGCTCACCGCGCAGCCGGCGAAGTAGACGAGGTCGCTGCGGCGCTCGAGCGCCTCCGGGGGTGCCCATCCCCCGCGCTCGGAGAAGGGGAGCCCGAAGGGGTTGCGGTGCTCCGCGATGTTGGCGCGGACGGCCGCCAGGTTTTCGGGGACCGGGATCCCCGCGTCGCGCATCTCGCACCGGGCGCGGATGATCAGCATGTCGGTGTCGAGCCCCGCCGGGCAGCGGGCCATGCAGGCGTTGCAGTTGAGGCAGCGGTTGATCCGCTCCATCACGCCCTCGGTCAGCTCGATCTCGCCGTCCATCACGGCGCGCATCAGGCGGAGCTTGCCGCGTGCGGCGTACGACTCGTTGATGTCGTCCTGGTAGACGGGGCAGCCCGCGTGGCACTCCGCGCAGCGCAGGCAGCGCAGGATATCGGTCTCGAACTCTCTCAGGACGTCAAACATGGCGTCACCTCGAAGATCTTGCCAGGATTGAGGATGTTCTTCGGATCGAGGGCGGCCTTGACACGGCTCATCATCGCCATCCCCTCGGGCCCGAACTGGCGCTCCATGTAGCGGCGCTTGGCGAGGCCGATGCCGTGCTCGCCCGACAGCGTGCCGCCGAGCCGCAGAGCGGCCTCGAAGATCTCGTCGATCGCCCTCTCGACCCGCTCCATCTCCTCTGCATCGCGCTCGTCGCAGATGATGGTCGGGTGGAGGTTGCCGTCCCCCGCGTGGCCGAAGGTGCCGATCACCAGCCCGTGGCGCTCCGCGATCTCGTTCACGGCGTTGAGCATCTCCAGCACCTTGCTCCGCGGGACGGTCGCATCCTCGAGGATGCAGGTGGGTTTCACCCGCGCCAGGGAGGGCAGCGACGCCCGCCGGGCGGTGTAGATCGACTCGCGCTCCTCGTCGTCGGCCGCCACGCGGATCTCCGATGCGCCGTTGGCACGGCAGATCTCCTCGATCCGCGCCGCCTCCTTCTCCACGACGGCCGGATCGCCGTCGCTCTCGAAGAGCAGCAGCGCGTCGGCCTCGCGTGGCAGGCCGATCCCCTTCGCATCCTCGACGGCGTTGATCGTGATCCGATCCATGATCTCCAGCGTCGCGGGGATCAGGCCGCTGCGGATCACCTCCGAAACCGTGCGCCCCGCATCCCGGATGTCGCCGAAGATCGCCATCAGCGATCGCCGCGCCTCGGGCGCGGGGATCAGCTTGACCGTGATCTCGGTGATCACCGCCAGTGTCCCCTCGGAGCCGACCAGCAGCTTTGTCATGTCGTAGCCCGAGACGTTCTTCATCGTCACGCCGCCCGTGTGGAAGACGCGGCCGTCGGCCGCCACGGCGGTCAGGCCGATCACGTAGTCCTTCGTCACGCCGTACTTCAGGCCGCGCAGGCCCCCCGCGTTCTCAGCCACCGCGCCGCCCATCGTGCACGTCCTCATGCTCGAGGGGTCGGGTGGGTAGAGCAGCCCGTGCTTCGCGACCTCGTCGATCAGAGTGGCCACGACGACGCCCGGCTCCACGCGGGCAAAGAGGTCGTCGGTGTTGATCTCCAGGATGTGGTTCATCCGCGTCATCGCCAGCGAGATGCCGCCGGTGATCGGCACGGAGCCGCCCGACAGGCCGCTCGCAGCGCCCCGCGCGCACACGGGGATCGTGTGCTCGGAGGCCAGTCGCATCACCGCCGACACATGCTCAGTCGTGGTGGGGAAGACGACGCAGTCGGGCCGCCCCTCATCGCGTGTGGCGTCGTAGCCGTAGGTGAGCAGCTCCTCAGGCGCGCGCAGAACGTTCTTCTGCCCGACGATCTCCGCGAGCTGATCGATCAGGGAGGAGTCCATCATGGTTCAGTCCCCCTCTTTCTCCTTTTCCACCTTGTCGATCTCGCTCTCGAGCCATGTGGCGGCGGCCTCCCCCTGCATGAGGTCGCCCAGCTCCTCTTCGAGGTTGCTCGGCTCGATGACGACGATCCAGCCCTCGCCGTAGCAGTCCTGGTTGATCAGCGTCGCGTCGTTCTCCAGCTCCTCGTTGATCTCGGCGATCTCCCCGCTGATCGGGGCGATCAGCTTGCCGACCCACTTGCTCGACTGGATCTTGCCGCAGGTGTCCTCCTTCTCCACCTCGTCGCCCTCGAACGGCAGATCCACGTACGTGATGTCGCCCGCCGCGGCCTGCGCGAAGTGGTTGAGTCCGATGCGCACGCGCCCATCGCCCTCCACACGCACCCAGGTGTGCTCCGCGTGGTAGTGGAGCTCGTCGGGAAGGTCATAGTCGCGGACTCTCATGCTGCCTCTCCTCGCGAGTGGTCTGGTCTGTCTCCGGCCATCGGATGCAGTGTGAGCGCACATCGCACGGATGGCATCCGGAATCTCATTGGACGAGGATTCCCCTCATCTCGGCAAAGAGCTGCTCGTCGGTGAACCCCGCGCCCAGGATGGCGCCCGAGGGGCACGCCGCCACGCAGGTGCCGCAGCCCTTGCACATGGTCGCATTGATCGACGAGACACGCTCCTCGGCCAGGTACGTGATCGCCTGGTAGGGGCACAGCGCGTTGCACAGGCGGCAGCCCGAGCAGTGGTCCGGGTCCACCTCCGAGACGATGCTCAGCGTCTCCATCGTGCCGTGTGACAGGATCGTCCCCGCCCTTGCGCCGGCGGCCAGGCCTTGCATCGCTGCCTCGCTGATCAGCTTGGGGCCGTGGGCCAGGCCACACAGGAAGATCCCCTCGGTCGAGAAGTCCACGGGGCGGAGCTTCACGTGCGCCTCGAGGAAGGTGCCATCGATCGTCAGAGGCACCCTGAGCATCGGCGCCAGCACCTCGTTGTCCTCACCCGGGCAGACGCCGACCGACAGGGCCACCACGTCGGCCTCCTGGACGATGTCGCGGCCCAGAATGGGATCGCGGTATCGGACGCGCAGCGAGCCGTTGACCTGAACCTCGGGGGGCTGCTCGGGCTCCCAGTGGACGAAGAGGACGCCGAGCTCACGCGCCTCGCGGTAGTGTCGCTCCATCAGGCCGTAGGTCCGCACATCGCGATAGAGAACGGTCACACGCGCCTCGGGGCGCTGCCTCTTGAGCGTGATCGCGTTCTTCACGGCCTCCGCGCAGCAGATGCGGCTGCAGTTGGGGTTCTCCTCCGTGCGCGACCCGACGCACTGGATCATCACCACGCGGTCGATCCCCTCGAGACTCTCGCCGCCCGTGATCCGCTCCTCGAAGGCCATCTGGGTCATGATCCCCGGGTGCGAGCCGTGGGCGTACTCCCGCGTCTCGATCTCGCGGCCGCCGGTGGCCACGACGATCACGCCGTGCGAGATCTCCCGCTCCCCCTCGGGCGTCTCGACCACCGATTTGAACTGACCGACGCTGCCGCCGACCGACCTCACTGTGCTCCCGAGCAGGGTCGTGATGCGCGGGTGCTCGGCGATCATCGACTCCAGTCGGCGGAGATAGGCGGCGACGTCGAGTTCACTCAGGGTGTGATGGATGCGGCGTGCGAGCCCGCCCAGCTCGGGGCACTTCTCCACGATCGTCACGTCGAAGCCCTGATCGGCGATGGCGAGCGCCGCGTTCATGCCCGCCACCCCGCCGCCGATGACCAGCGCGGAGGGCTCCACATCGACGACCTGGGGGACGAGCGCCTCATGGAGCACCACGCGGTGCACCGCGGCGCTGACGAGCGCCGTCGCCTTCTCCGTCGCCCTCGCAGGGTCCTCTGTGACCCACGAGCAGTGCTCGCGGATGTTCGCCATCTGGAAGAGATGGCGGTTGAGCCCCGCCTCGCGCAGATTGTCCTGGAAGAGTCTCTCGTGGGTCCGCGGTGTGCACGAGGCGACGACGACGCGGTTGAGGCCGTGCTCCTGGATCCGCTCCCGGATCTTGCCCAGCGCGTCCTGCGAGCAGGTGTAGAGCAGGTTCTCCGACCAGACAACGCCGGGCATCGAGCCGGCCGTCGCCGTCACGGTCTTCACATCGACGGTGCCGGCGATGTTGGAGCCGCACGAGCAGACGAAGACACCCACGCGGGGATCCTCGGCGCTGACGTCGCGCTCCGGGGGATACTCGCGCACGGTGATCATCGTCCCGCGGGCGTCGCTCAGCTGCCCCGCGGCCAGCGCCGCGGCGGCCGAGGCCTGCATCACCGTCTCGGGGATGTCCTTCGGCGACTCAAAGGCGCCGCAGACGAAGACCCCGGGCCGAGTTGTCACGAGCGGTTGGTCCTCGGCGGTGCGTGCAAATCCACTCTGCTCGATCTCAATCCCGAGGCGAACAGCCATCTCGCGGACCCTCTTCGGCACCTCGAGGCCGACGGACAGCACCACGAGGTCGAACTCCTCTTCGATGGTCTCGCCGCTCTCGCTCTCGAAGGTCAGCCACAGATTGTGGGTCTCAGGGTCTTCGTCCACGGCAGGCACGCGCGAGCGGATGTATCGCACACCGCACTCGCGCTGCGCACGGATCATGAACCTCTCGAACCCCTTGCCGTGAGTTCGGAAGTCCATTCCAAAGATCGTGATCTCAGCCTCCGGGCAGTGGTCCCGGGTCAGGATCGCCTCCTTCGTCGCGTATGTGCAGCAGACCGACGAGCAGTGCTCGCGGTCGCAGCGCAGGTCGCGGCTGCCGATGCACTGGAGGAAGGCGATGCGCCGCGGCTCGCGGTGATCCGAGGGGCGGACGACATGCCCCCCGAACGGCCCCGAGGCCGAGAGGATGCGCTCGTATTGGATCGAGGTGACCACGTTCGCAATGTGGCCGAATCCGTACTCCTCCTTGCCCTCGGCCATGAAGCCCTCGATGCCCGGGCTCAGAATCACGGCGCCGATGTCGAGCGTGATCTCCTCGTCTCCCATCAGGTGATTGATCGCATTTGCCTGGCAGACGTTGACGCACTCGAGGCACTCGCAGCAGTCCGCGCAGTTGAGGCAGCGCGCTGCCTCGGCCCTCGCCTCCTCCTCGGTGTAGACCGCCTCGACCTCGTCGAAGGTCGATCGCCGCGTCTCCGGAGGCAGTTCGAGGGGGCGGATCCGCGCCGCGTGCGGTGTCCTCTCCTTCAGTGACTCGATCTTCTCTACCGCGAGCGGGTTCTCGCGCCTCTCCCTCGGCCTCAGGCCAGCGCCGATGGGGCGGCCGGACAGGTGATTCGCGATGGCCTGCCCGGCGCGCTTGCCGTGATCGATCGCCTCGATCACGCTCGACGGGCCGAGGACCACGTCGCCGCCCGCGAAGAAGCCCTCGCGGCCCGTCTCCATGGTGATCTCGTTCGCCTCGATCGTCTGCCAGCGGGTGGTCTTCAATCCAAAGAGCTCGGCCAGCCTGCCGTCCGCCGACTGGCTCACGGCGGGGATCAGGGTGTCGGCCTCGATCACGAACTCCGAGCCCTCCACGGGCACGGGACGGCGTCGGCCGCTCTCGTCGGGGGCGCCGAGCTCCATGCGGATGCACTCGATGCCCGTCATGCGGCCGTCCTCATGCAGAGCTCTCACAGGCGCCGCGAGGTAGGCGATCTCGACGCCCTCGGCGAGCGCATCCTCGACCTCGCGCGGGTCGGCGGGCATCTC